>CAZXSL010000189.1:0-6098 GCA_964643235.1 uncultured Sphingobacteriaceae bacterium
TGGTAGGGAAGCCGAGCGTTGCGTTAGGATATTGGAACGATTGTTCATAAACCAATCGGCTTCCAATGCCCACTTGCCGCCATCTAACTCCACCTCAATACCCAAGTTGTAGTTTTCGGACAGTTCCCAACTAATATTGGGGTTTGGAGTACGTACTTGATTGATACCTCTTGACAACTCTCCATTAACGATCATCCCGGTGGTAAATCCGAATGTACTCAGGTACTGAAAGTTAGGAACTAAATCACTACCCAGTTGCCCGTAAGAACCGCGGAGTTTTAAATGACTGACCAAGGGTACGTTATCTCTCCAGAAATCTTCAGACGAGATGACCCAACCCGCACCTACACCGGGGAAAAAGCCGAACCGGCTATCCGCAGGAAACCTTTGGGAGCCGTCTACCCGCCAGTTGAAGTCGAGCAAGTATTTCTCAGCGTAGTTGTACGATACCCGTCCGAAATAGTTCAACCGTGCGTTTTCATAACCCGATCCGCTGATACTCCGCTCCAGGTCGCCACCGGCAAAAAGCTGGTCGATAGCCGACGACATGAAGTACTTACGACCACCATTAAAGCTGTCGCCCAAGCCTTCGATACGCTCCATCGCAGCAAACACGTTGAGGTTATGGTCGTCGAATGACCGATCATACCGAATACTACCGTTGAGCGTAATCACTTGGTCTTGGCTAAATGTCTCATAGAGTTCAGGCTGTGCTACCCCACGGGCGGCCCCGCTTAGGATAGGTTCTCCATTTGCATCAAAGCCATCCAGTGTATACAGTGTCCAAGGCTTAATCCAGTTTTTGTGGAAGTTCAGCATCTTGTCAATACCGAAGTTACCGTCTACTGATAGACCTTCCACTCCGGGGATTCTAAACGTCGCACCCAAGGTTCCGTTCAGCACCCAACGATCGTGGTTATCATAACCAATCTCGTTCGTACTGGTCACGACTGGGTTATCGCCATACTCGATATCCGGCCCAGGCAAGCCATTAGGCCACCTAGCCGCTTCGTTTGGACGCCCCCGCATAGCGGCTCGGAAAATGGACCCTGCCGAACGTGCCGGAAAATTCCGGTCTTCCAAACGACCCGCCATATCAAGCCGGATGTCCAAATTCTCGCCTATCTTAGCGTCTAGGTTTATACGCGCATTCTGCTGCTTGTAATTGGTAGCACCATTTCGGTAGATACCATCTTGGAATTGAGAGCCTAACGAGGCGAAATACTTAATCCGCTCCGTTCCGCCGCGCAGCGACAGGGAGTGTCTGTTTTGCAGCGCATGATTACTGATCAATTCGCCCATCCAATCTGAATTGGGATAGCGCCAAGGATCGCTGCCATCCCGGAATTTCTGGATATCCTCAGGCGTCCACCGGATGGCGTCATTGCCGTACTCCAATATTTCGTTCTGAAGCTGGGAATACAGGGCCGCATCTGCCATGACCGGTAGCTTGGTTGGCGATATAAACCCTTGGTTGAAGTTATAGCTAATACGAGGTTCCCCCGTAATACCGCGCTTGGTCGTAATGAGGATTACCCCGTTGGCCGAGCGCGAACCGTAGATAGCCGCAGAAGCATCCTTCAAGACGGACACGCTCTCGATATCGTTAGCGTCCAACCGTCCCATACCTCCGCGGTCTGGAATACCGTCGATAACGATAAGCGGTCCGGCATTGTCGGCATTGAGCGTGTTACGGCCACGAATGAGGATACGCGAACCATCATATCCGGGCTCACCACCTTGGTTGAGCGCCATCACGCCGGGAATACGGCCTACCAAGGTGTTCTCCACATTGACAACGGGCGCCTGCTTGAGGTCCTCGCCCTTAACCTGGGACACAGACCCAGTTTTCGTCACCTTCTTCTGGACACCGTAACCCACGACGATTACCTCTTCCAAATCAGACATCGTCTGCACGAGCTCCACGTTAATGACTTCTCGGTTGCCAACCACCTCCTCATGCGAGGAGAAACCCACCATCGTGAATACAAGTGTCGCATTTGCTGGTATGTTTTCCAACACATACCGTCCGTTTTCGTCGGTACCGACACCTCTAGCAGTTCCTTTTACTGACACACTAACGCCAGTAAGGCCTTGCGGGTCGGTTGCGGACGTGACTTGGCCACGTACCGTAACCTGTTGTTGCGGACTAATATGGTACAAGGAGCCCATACTGCCGCCCAAGTGGTGGGACAGATCGCTTGCATGGGCGTGCATAGACACACCTCCCACCAAGGCAAACCCTCCCAACACGACTTTGAGTGTTTGTTTTAAATTCATATTAATTGGTTTTTATTGAAGATTTACTCGTTTAAAATTGGTTACTTGGTACAGCAAGAACTAAATAATGTTAAACAAACATTTATTTTTCACCCAAAACCCCTCCATTAAGTATAACCGAGGTACTTTTTATAATTTACATTATTTATTATAACCTAAGCCACCAAGTAGATGATACCTTTTAAATTATAAAAAAGCCAAAACTGTTTACAGTGTTGTTTTTTAGCTTATAAAAATTGTTAGTTTCTTTTCCAATTATAGATAGTTTATTTTGGAATTACAACTCCCATTTCGATTAAAATTAAAAATTATTTAACAATCAGGTTGTTATAATGTCAAATTAACAGTTGTCAGCCTATTAACTGAATAAGAACACAGTATTTTGATTCATTAGGATAGTTTATGACAACGGATCCCAACCAGGTTACACGAACTGAGTAGGCCCAGCGTGAACGAGCACAGATGGTATGTCTGCGCTAGGCGATTGCCATACTCTCGTTCGTACGGCTACTATTTCTGCATCTCCAAATACGCAACTAAGGAAGCCAACTCTTCGTAACTCAACGAATTAGCTAAACCCGTGGGCATCATAGAGTAATCCAGGCGTTGGCGATTTGCGATATCCTTTGTCTTGATTTCGGTGGCAACACCTGCTATATTACGTAATACAAGCTTATCGACCGACTCTTCTGTGATGAATCCGACATGGGTATCTCCGTTTTTAGTTCGGACTTCAACAGAGGCAAAACCCTGCGAAATAGAAGCATTGGGATTAATGATAGATTCAATGATTTGTTCACGGTTCATAATCGAGCCTATCTGCCCCATGAAAGGCCCTTTCATAACCTCTCCAGCACTCACACTATGGCAGGCTCCACAACCTTGTCTGAGATAAATTTCCGCACCTTCCTCTGGCACGCCCTCAATTTTCTGCAAGGCAAGCATAATATCTTCTATCGAAGATTCGCCCACCTGACCTTTCTTCTTCCGGATAGCTTCCAAATCGACCCGAGCGGCTTCTTCCCGAGCCACCTCCAAATCTATCGTCCCAAAACGATCGATATCAAGACGATATTGAGTATTCAGTACTTTAAAGATGTATTTCCCGTCTTGGTCTGCACCCAGCCATTGCTCGATTAAAAACTCACGGATAATGGGCGTACCCTCCCACTCTTCGGTCCGGTAGTACGGGCCATGGGTGTCGGGCCGGGTCCCCCACCACCATGACGCATCATAGGCGGGCTCCCGATAATGTATCCGAGCTGCGGCATGAAGTAATTTTGTACGGTAAGCCTCATCATCTGTCTTTCCAAACTCCAGCTTCAATGCTTCCACAACCCGTACATCGTGCATGTAGCGCATGGCCCACAGAGCGATATCGGCTTGGTTATCATGGAGGGCCACGATGCTTTCTTCTACTGCTCCTAAGGCTAGTAGTGCTTTAACCGAAAGATGCGGAAGGACAATCGCTGCGTTGGGCGTGGCATGGGGCCCTTCGGCACCCAGCATTGGCGGTTTGAAAGAAGCAGGCACATCGGTTTTTAGCAGTGCGGGGATTCCTTCTGTCATACCCAAGCGCCCAACTCCGATGGTAGCAGCAGCCCGAATACGTGGGTTTTCAGACTGCAACCCGAGGAGGAACGGCTCGACAGGTACAGCATCTGCCCAAGCTTGCCGATCTGCCAAGGCCCGCAACGCGAACTCTTGCAAATCCGAGTCGTGGCTAGCTTTGACCAGCCTATCGACACTTTCTTTACCTGCCAATTGGGCGTACGTATATAGGGCGGCCACACGCTGGGCTAACCCCAGGGATTTGGATTGGACCAATTTCCATACAGACGACACAACTCTTCCGCTGACATCCCTTGCCAATAACTCAAACTGGGCGGCTTGCCGGGCTTTCGCATCAGGCGATTTCAGCAAAGCAACCAGTTTTTTATCGGACAGTGCTGTGACATCTGGGAACTGCTCATGCTCCCATCCCTTTGGTACTGCCCGCACCACATACCCGACATCCGGACTTCCGGAATAGCCCGCACCATCCCATGCAGCGAGATACATGATGCCCGACCCGTCTATATCCACATCGGTAATTTGGGGCAGTTGGATAAAGGGATTTTCTTCTTGCGTAAACGTCGGTCCGTCTACTTCAACCGGATGACGGTATAAATAGCTCCTTCCCCAGTCGGCCATCAGCGGTGTGTTGTTATATGCTGCTGGCCAGCGGTGGTCTTCGAGATACATTGCACCGGTTCCAGATCCACCACCCAAATCCACCAACGCCGGAATGATCTCCTCGGTATATTGTTTGAACAACGAAGGATAACCATAATCTCCAGTTTGCAGTTGATGGGAAAACCGGATGTTCCACCCTCCCCCATCATTTGTATTGTCACGTGTGAAGATATTCATGTAGGGGTCAATGGCAACATCATAAATATTGCGCAGCCCTAATGTATATTTCTCCATTTCAGTACCATCTGGCCGCACACGTAGGATTCCTCCTCCCAGCATGCTAAGCTTCCTGCCATCCGTACCGGTGGCGTCGTGAAAGCCAAAGTCTCCCACGGCTATGTAGATCCATCCGTCTATACCTAACTGGATGCCATTGGTAGCGTGGTCTGTTCCTCGTCCGGCCAGATAAGTTGGATTACTCAACCCCGTAATAAGTGGAACGGGTTCGCCATCTGCGACACCATCGTTATCCTTATCCTCAAAGACGACCAAATCCATGTTTTCAGCTTTGCCCGTTTCAGCCGAAAAACGTGTATGTAATACAAATACTTGATGCCCCATAGCAAGAATACCTCTCGGGTTATCGACGCGAGCAAACTCAGTCTGGGCATCCAAAACACCATCTCCATTGCAGTCTACTAGCTTGATGATGGCACCGGCACCCATTTCCTTGCCCAGAGACCCCATTTTATCGACGCCAACGTACACATCGCCCAAGGCTGAAACGGCCAAGCATGCCGGGCTAGGTACGATGCCACCATCGGCAAAAACCTGAATATCCAAATCTTCAGGCCACACCAAGGTAGCCGCCAACGAATCGGTCATTGCCGTGTACTGGTAGGTCTGCGCAGGTTCGCAATCACGTATCGGGGTGGTCTGGCAAGCGTACATCCCCAATATACAGAAGGATGCAATTGCCATATACACCTTATACCGGGAAGCGGTTCGTTTCATCTGTGGTTTTTTCATCATGTCGCAAATAAGCCAGGTTAGTATACAATTGGCTATAATTTTCTTGTAAAACGTAATTAAACGAAGCGGCAAACCTAACAGTTTTTATTTAAATGTCATAATAACGGATAAAATTCAAATTCACATACTGGCCCGTGCAACAAAATGAGCAGCCATGAGGAAGCGAATAGACTAAAACAGGCGCTTACCTAACAACAACTAACCATATCAGTATTCACCTTCTTTCCTCATCCCATGGGCTTTTATATAAAATCCTCCTTAATTCTTATACGATTTCCATTTCAACCGGACTTGAGATAGACCCTATCAGACGTGGAGCAAAAAACATGTGGTCTGGGACAGGCTAGAACGCACTTGAAACAAAGTACATTTACCTTGGGGCAAGGTACACCGAAGTTGAGCAAAACACATCAAACCTAAGGAGACAAACGCTGTCTATGAGCGATAAAAGCACTTCTTAAGCTGTTACAGATCTATTTCTAGCGGATTTCAACAAGGATAGGGATATAGTCGTGCCAAAATTAGGACAGGCCTGCGCTAATTTTGGCACGATTATACACCTCCGTTTCAGTTTTTTTGATATAAAAAAATCGTTCCATTTTTTGTCTGAC
>CAZXSL010000190.1:0-941 GCA_964643235.1 uncultured Sphingobacteriaceae bacterium
TTCCGAAAAGACGGCCTTTGGAAACAAATTCAGCCAGGGTTTTGTCAACGGGTGGAACAATTTGATATGGTTCCTTGTGGGTTTGGTCAATATATGGCCCTTTGTAATACTCATCCCAGTTGCTTCGGTTCTTACGCTCCGGTGGCTAAGGCTACGTCGAAAAAGGCGCCGGGCGGACAATGCCTAAGCCCTATCGAGCGTACCGTTTCCGGTCTGAACGACCCGGTGGGGGTAACGGGAAGCGTACGCCATGACAAGGCGGAGCATGTAATCGTTACCGGTATAGGGTTTCAGCGAGGATTTGATATCGTCGGGCTGGCGTATGTCCATATCCCGATCAATATAACCCATCCCATAAAACTGACCATTCTCGACCCACATGCAGCTTTGTTCGTCATCGGTCCGGCCAGCATCGATGATAGCAAAGGAGGGCAAGTGGCCAAACAACCCGGCTAACGCCTGTTTGGCCCGCACGTTATATTCGGCTGGTGTAATCCTTCCTTCGCAGGCTCCCGGGCAATGGTATTCCGCCATAGGCGCACACACGGGCAACCCGCGCTGAAGCAGGCACAGTTTAGGACATAGCCCATATTCGACAACCAACCGATGTAGCAAATTGACGCCTTCTATTTGCTTATCAAATGTGTAAAGCGCGGGTTGGTGTTTTCGTCTTTTATCAACCACTAACCTCATATAGCCCTGCCTATCTTCGTATTGGTACATTGCATAAGCCGGCTCGAACCGTTTCATGGCTCGATTGTACAAGGGCCAAAGCCGATTAATCTCAGCTGCCTCCAAAAGTAAAGCAATAAAATAAATAACAGGCATCCTAAGGTTAAACGCTTGCATATAATGATGCATAGTTTTATAAAGATTGAATTTGAGATTCAAGCCAGGATAATATGTAGTAAAATGAATGATTATTGTAAAGCTGATACCGA
>CAZXSL010000190.1:951-6086 GCA_964643235.1 uncultured Sphingobacteriaceae bacterium
TTGTACAAGGGCCAAAGCCGTTTAATCTCCGCTGCCTCCAAAAGTAAAGCCATCAGCTCGGTACCGCAGCGTTCAAACGTAATCGAGTGTATAGACTGCATAAAATGCTGTCGTTGGCGGGTCGGGTTGCTCCCGGTAAAGTGTGAGGTTACCCGTTTGCGCAAATCTTTGGCTTTACCCACGTAGATAACTTGCCCTTTTTGGTCGTGGAAATAATATACCCCAGGCGCTTTAGGTAGCGCATCAATATCCGCTTTGGGTAGATTCGATGGTAGGGTCTGCTCTCCACGTGTACGCTTCAGCATGGATTCCACCACTGAAAGCCCGTCAGGAGATTCCAATATACGTGAAAACAGGATGGCTGTAGCCGCCGTATCGCCCCCAGCTCGATGCTGGTTAACCAACGGAATCGACAAAGCGCGGCAGAGTTTACCCAAACTATATGAGGGCAAGCCTGGCCAACATTTACGGCCTAAACGCACTGTACATAGCCGGAGCAAATTTATGTCATAGCCTGATTGGCCAAGGTGGTGCTTAACAAAGGAATAATCGAAATTGACATTATGGGCTACGAACACCCGGCCGACGAGAAGGGAGTGAACACGCCCGGCAATATCCGAAAAGCACGGACTTTTGGCTACCAGCTCATCGTTGATACCAGTTAAAGCCGTTATATAATCCGGTATGGGTTGTTTGGGGTTAATGAGTGTCTCATAGGTTTCTATTACCGATTTGCCATCGTGGATATGTATCGCTATCTCCGTAATGCGGCTCCCTGCCGCATGCCCTCCCGTTGTTTCGATATCTACAATCGCATATTCCATCCAACGGACAAAATTATACTAATATAGTTAGTAAAACAAACTGTATTTATTTTTATTTTAACGGTAACTAGATTCGTTAATCCGTGCCGCGCGTGAACTTTCGCTCGCTAGTCCTCCCCTTCTGCCATCACTTGGCGGTATATCCGCCTCAACAGCAAGACTAGGGCAACGAGAAAACCACCTAGCAATCCGCCGATCACGATGGCTTTAGCTTTTCCGGTCTTGTTGTCTTCAAGCGGTAGGATCGGCTTATCCAATGTTTGGATAATAGGTCTTTCGTTGCGCAGTGTAATTTTTGCCAGTTCCTGGTTTTTTACCAGCTCAGATAGGATTGCCGTATTGGCCTGCACATCCACGGTTCGTTGCTGCGCACCTACACGCAAGGATTGCAAGGCCCTATTGGGATTGGGGTTGGCATCAGTGGCAGCAGCCACGCCCCGGATAGCGGAATCTAGCTCACGCCGTACGGAGTCGACCTGATGGGTCAAGACCGCCAGATTTTCTTCTGCTTTCTGTGTACGGGTTTGGATATAAAAATCAGATGCATTCCGAATTAGTGTCTCGACAAATGCTTTGGAAAATAGCTCATCAGGCGTAGTCATGGACACTTCAATGATATTGAGTTTGCGGTCTGGCTTATCGATAACCAACTCTTTCTTTAGAATATCCTTATGGAATTGCCTCATCAAACTATCTTGCAAATAAATGCCTGTTGTGTCTGTAAATTGGATATCTTGAAGATGTGCTTTCTTGGACCACTTATCTCGGAGCTTGTTGTATTCGATATACCGATCGACCAACATTCCTTCCTTGCCATCGATCATGACGGTGCTTAGCAGGGTTTGGTCAATCATGGAACGGGACCGTAGGAATTCAATAATGTTATCACCTTGGAAAAAGCCTCCCGAACCACCCAGTCCTCCTAGATTAATCCCAAACTGTGCGGCAATTCCTGCAGCAGCGCCTAGGCTTGAGGAGCTAGACCCTTGATCGTCCATGATAAAATTGACTGAGGCTGTATATTTCAATGGCTTGAGCAATGCGTAACCTAGCCCAATCGCTCCACCAAGCAAGCCTGCGATGAGGATAATCAGCCATTTACCCAGCAGATAACGAGTCCATTCCCGGATTTTGATGATTAAATCCTTCAAACTGATTCGATCATCGTACGTCCGCTGATTATTTCGCATATGATCTGACATATCCAAAAACGATATAACTTTTTAAGCTCCTGTAATTAAACATTCATCCGTTACACAGACATTCTGATTCCGGCCCAGCCCCCACTACCTAAATATAGCCAATATAATCGCCGCCATCGACGCGACGCCTGTCCCCAGCCCTATCCATTGCTGAGCGCTTACCGGCGGTCTTTCGATTTTCTGCGGCACAAAAATTTCAGCACCCGGTTTAATCTCGGGATAACTGTTGAAAAACAAAAATCGAGAAGTACTTTTTACCGAACCATTGGCGTACAAAACGTATGCACTTTTTCGCAATGCCCGTTGTGAAAATCCTCCCGCTTGGGACACATACTGCTTAAAGCCCTTACTGGGCGCATACACAGCAATCGAAGGGACCAACACCTCGCCCGATATTTTTACGGTTTGCAACTCTTTGGGTACACGAATCACATCGCCATCCGCCAATATCAAGTCGCCTCGCCGTCCCGGATTACGGATAATCCGGTCTAAGTTTATGCCGACAAATTCATTATTTAGGTTTTTGGCAATTTCAGCTTGGTCTATCCGGTTGACACCCGCTTGGAGCGTCTGCAATCTCATCTGCCTGATGTATTCTTCTTCCTGTTCAAGTTTGCGCTGACTTTGGTCGGTTGCGGTTTCTGCCGCTTTGTCATCGATTAAACCTTTCCGCCGCAGTGAGGCTCCTTCCACGTAGGCATACGGAGTGAATCCACCTGCTCGCTTGATCAGATCCGAAATACGCTCATCTTTGTGAGCTATGGTGTACTCACCGGGGTATAACACTTCACCTTCGATACGAACGGTACGTTGGGTCTCATAGCCGGACGCTGTCCGCACCGCTACCTCATCAAACGGCTCTAAAACAAACTCGCTTGCTTCCTTTCCTAAGCCTTGCTCCAAATCTACTTGAAAAATATCGGCAATACGTGCAGACTCGGACATCGCATCGGAATTTCGGACGCGTCGCGACACCTCAATTCGTGTCGTCGCCGCACTTTCGCTAAATCCACCGGCTTGCAGAATCAGATCTTGCAAGGTCATCCCCTCAGCATAAGGAAAACGACCACGATTTCGAACTTCACCGGTAATCTCTACCGAATACGCTTCTTTCAAATCAAAGATGGAATGGATGCTCACTACATCTTCGCGCCGCAACTCAATATCGGGAGCTAAACCAGCCAACACAGCTGAGACATCAAACGACAACCGCTCTGCCTGAAAGTCATCCTTTAACCGCTCGATACTAGCTCGTTGGAGGTAGGCATCTTCACGTAGCCCCTCTGCTTTCTTAATCAACATGGATAATGTCAATCCGGGGGTTAATTCGTATTCGCCGGGACGGAACACCGAGCCATTAATCACCACCCGATTTTCAAACCGTTCTAACAGCTCCTCCACCACGTACAAATCACCGGATCGCGGTTCAAAATGACCGAATTGCGAGCTCAGCACATCCTCTACCCTTCTTTCGCGGTCAGTGCGACGAACCACCTTTACGCGAGCACGATACGCATCATCAGTAAAACCACCAGCGTATCCGAGCAGGTCGTTAAACGTTTCCCCGTCCTTCAGTTCAAACCGAAATGGTCTTACTACCTCACCATCAAGATCAACGTGCTTATGATAACGATGCACCATAATCACGTCTTGGTCCTTTAACACTGGGTTTTGTGAGAAGACTCCTTTTGCCATCATTTCATAGGCATCAAGGGTAGCGATCGTTGTACCTTCCCTTACCACGGTAATCTCACGCAATGACCCATACTCGTTGGGACCACCTGCCTGGTACAGGGCGTTGAACGCTGTAGCCAATGATGGTAGTGTATAGGTCCCAGGTTGAATCACATCACCGGTAACAACAACATTAATGCTACGAATATTTCCCAATGCCACCACGACATTTGTTGTCCCTGTCCTTATCCCTGAGTATATATCAGACATCCTAGACCGGATGACTTGAGTTGCTTCCTCGATCGTCAACCCGCCGACGTTAACCACACCCACAGATGGAATATTGATGGTTCCTTCCGGTGTTATCGTGAGCGACGATTTGGTTTCCGATAGACCGAACACATCAATGAGCAGCTGGTCACCAGTGCCCAACTGATAGTTTTTTGGGGTCGCTATGCGGAGGTTCGGTTCAAAGGTAGCCGCTGGCAAGCGAAAGAGAGACTCCCCATAACGTGGCCTGCTTTCGTCTACCGGTTCGGATATGGCACTATCCGCCGAAATATTATCGTCCGATATCACTTTCCGTTCCTTTCCCCTGATTTCGGTTTCACCACTCTCGTATCCGCCGATTTGCGAACCGCGCATTGCTTCAATCCGAGTCCGAAGCTTTTGAACCTCCACAAGTGGCATACCGCGCTGCATAGCCATTTGTTCTAATTCCTCGTCAGTCATTCCCAAAGACTCGGCCTGCATCATATAGGCACGAATTTGCGCATCGGTCATGTCATCGACCCGTACTTGGGACAAGTCGTTGGGGTCGATAGTCTGGGCAAAAGCTCCTTGCTCCGGCAAAATGACAAACCCTAACAAAACAATCGTGAAAATATAAATTGACTTGCGCATCGCTACCTTACTTACTATACAAACGTCATTCGGTTTTATGGTTTTTCAATTCTAATAATACCACAAATAACGTGTTTTTTTTCGTTTATTCATCGAATATATCAAAACCGGCAACAAATTGCCCTAAACATACTTCAAAACGACGAACATCAATTCGTGGAGGGTATGTTCCAAGCCCTATGCTATCAGTGGTTCCTAATATACAGAACCGTATCCGTTGGTTTCGATTCCCACACCATCTAATATCAAGTACTGCCCGCTATTAAAATCGGTACATAGCGCCTAGTCTAAGGCGCCAATTAGCTTTATCCTGAGGAAGAAAATGCCAAAACCCTTTCCAATCGACTTCTGGAATCTCCAACTCGTATTGGTAATTGTAAGCATGTAGGTATTGGATCCGTCCCGACAGTACGATATTATTGAAATCCCATTCGCCAAAGGCCGTCAAACCGAGGTCTACCCATTTCCTTCTAAAATCTGTAGATGCGTGATAGAAAAAATCACCGTGGTGTACCATTCGCTCACCGCTGAT
>CAZXSL010000191.1:0-6068 GCA_964643235.1 uncultured Sphingobacteriaceae bacterium
ATACCGATGATCATGGACTCATCGGTCGGAGTATGGAGGATGTACTGATAGAGCCTACACGGGCAATCCTGATTCCCGAGTTTTATGAAATGCGGAAGCTAGCGATGGCCGAGGGGGCACTGGGATTTGGAATATCTGGCTCGGGGCCATCTGTATTTGCATTTGCAAGCGAGCGAAATACAGCGGAACGGATTACCGAACGTATAACGAAGCACCTTTCGGGGTTTGGTATTGCTAGCAATGGATACGTTTCAGCTATCAATACGCAAGGACCACGGATATTATAAACGAATTATCAGACAATCGACACAACATATCACATGATTTTATATAGCACGAATAATAAGGACTTACGCGTATCGTTCAAGGAAGCGGTTTTCAATAGCTTACCGGCGGACAAAGGCTTGTATATGCCGCTTGAAATCCCCAGGCTGGATCCGTTTTTTATCAAAAACTTGGCTCAGTATTCCTTGCAGGAGATTGCATACGAAGTGGCAGGGAAACTAATCGGGGAGGATATCCCGGCAGATGATCTCAAGCAGTTGGTGGACGATGCCATTAACTTTCCGGCGCCTGTCAAACCGTTGGATAGCGGTGTTGCCGTTTTGGAGCTATTTCACGGGCCTTCTTTGGCCTTCAAGGATTTTGGTGCTCGTTTTATGAGCCGGGTTATGGGGTATTTCGGTGCGCAGTCGGACAAGGTTCTGGATGTGTTGGTAGCTACCTCTGGAGATACAGGTGGTGCAGTTGCACTGGGCTTTTTGGGTGTGCCCGGTACGCGAGTCACGATTCTCTACCCCAAGGGTAAAGTCAGCCCGATTCAGGAATTACAGCTGACCACAAATGGTCAAAATATCCGGGCTATTGAGGTGGATGGTACGTTTGATGATTGCCAGGCTTTGGTTAAAGAGGCGTTTAATGACCCGGTGCTGCGCGAGCGTTTCCAGCTGACCTCGGCCAATTCCATCAATATTGCCCGGTTAATCCCCCAGACTTTTTATTACTTCCATGCGTATGCCCAGTTATTGGCACAGGGTATGAATGAGGTGGTTTTTTCTGTGCCTAGCGGTAATTTTGGAAATATAGGAGCGGGATTGCTCGCGTCAAAGATGGGCTTGCCGGTACACCGGTTCATCGCAGCAACGAATGTGAATGATACGGTACCCCGATTCCTCGAAACAGGTACGTACCAACCCCGTCCTTCTATCCAAACCCTTTCCAATGCCATGGATGTCGGTAATCCGAGCAACTGGGTTAGGATATTGGACTTGTTCGGTGCGGAAAATGATTTAAAACAGCGCTTGGGAGCGTATACCTTTACGGATATGGAAACAAAAGCAGCTATCCGGCAGATTTTCGATGCTTATGGTTATGTCGCTTGCCCGCATACGGCTATTGCATGGTTGGCACTCGAAAGCTATCGCACGCATAATCCGGGCACTTATGCCGGTGTTTTCCTGTCTACAGCACATCCCTGTAAGTTTCCAGATGCCTTTGATCCGGATATCCGTGCGCATGTTGAAATACCGGCATCCGTCGAGCAACTTCAGGCGTCGCAACGTTCAGTTACGGCACTGGATACCGACTTCGGGAATTTCAAGGCGTACTTGCTGTCCGAAGCATAAGGTGTGTCGGTAAGTAAGCAAGATTAAGTCAGCTCAAACCGTATCCAGGAGGTTCCTTCGTTGCCGTACACGAAATATTTCGAGCTGATGATCTCGGCCAGAATTTCCGCATCATCGGCTACACTTAATCCGGGGTGGCGCAATGCGTCGTGCTCCGGTATGATGAATACGTTGTTTTTTTCGACGGCAGGCGTAGTCGCCCAGGTGTTGCTACTAAGCAATACCGGTAGTTGATTGAACAAAGAGGCAGCTGGTTCGTCCGATAGGATGATTAGCACGTCAGGCCGGAATGTGTCGTCTTGCGACGCACTAAAAGGGATTCCGCCGGCCAAACGAATGAGGGCGTCTAAATATTCAGATTGGACTATGTTTGGTGGCGATACGTCAGACAAGCACAGAACAGCAGGTTTTTGTTCGTCAGCTATGAATTTGAGTTTATGCTCGATGATATTCGTACGCTCTTCAAGCGGCTCAACCAATTGTTCGGCCTGCTCCTGCACATCTAGTATTTTGCCGATGGTGCGGATAGCTGCATAAAGCTGATTGGCTGTGTAGGATTGTTGTATCGATGCGTATTCCTCGCTGTTTGTGATGAGCGGTAGTATACTTTTATGCTGCCCTAGAGCGCTTAGGACGGGTTCTATTAAAAAAGCAGGTTCTTGCATGGGGCAAATGTAGGGAAGATCGCGGAAAAGCACGCAATCTTTTGCTTCTACTGCTTACATAGCCCTGTTTGTTACTCTCCTTGGCGAAGGAAGAATCCTGTGGATGGGTTATTTCCACCATAGCAAGGCCTGGAAAACATTGAACTCAGGCAGGGTAATGAACGATGCCCGAAGTGCCAATTGCTCCCGAACAATTTCCGTGTCGTTTGCCCCGATGGCCCATGCCAATGTCAACGCAACGAAGAACGGCAGGAGGAGAAGGAGGAACGGACTGATGGTGTTTAATCTCTTTTTCATGATATGTGGCTTAAGAAATGAAATATGTTCGTTTATATATTTTACTTTTTTGTTGGGTGCAATGAACCTTGTCCACCGCTCGCCCTTTGTATGGTACAAAGAAACCAATCGACGAGAAAAAGATAAAATCTTTTAGACAAACGGGCAGATTTGCTAGACGAATATGAGCCGTTCGAGATAAACTCCCCCATTTAGCCGACGAATGCTAGATTCCAGGAGGGAAACCGATTGGCTTCGGAGTTTGGTCTATAAATAAAGCTAGTTTGTCTAAATTCTCAGGAATAATCCCTCCTTCCTGATATATTTGTACATGAAGTTAAACGGAACAGCACTCATTCACGTCACGGTGTGGTTTATCCTTATAAACCTTATGGCCATCCTAGTGGCAGTTACCGGAGGTGGTCGCCAAGATGTGATCGTTATGGCGTTGCTGGTCGGTGCAATTAATATTACGCTATTTTACATCCAGTATTTCGGCATCTGCCCCCTGTTTATTGGAGACACCCGATACAAGCGGGCGATAGTTTACATGGTGGTGTTATTGGTCGGTTCTGTAATCGTTAAGTATGGGGTAGCATTATCGTTTGAAGAAGTATTGCTGCGTTATGGCGAGAATAATGAAAATAAGCTTTCGGTAGGCGCATACATGGGTTCAGCGGCCATGACCAGTCTATTGTTTATGCTGGCGAGCTCAGGGGTGTATCTGGTATCGATTAACGTAAAAAACAGGCAGCTAAGGAAAAACTTGGAGCAAGAAAAGTTTGCTGCTGAATTGGCGTTTCTCAAATCGCAAATCAACCCGCATTTTTTGTTTAATTCGCTCAATAACATCTATTCGCTGGCATACAAAAAGTCAGATCGGACAGCCGAAGCCATATTGAAACTGTCGGAAATGATGCGCTATATGCTTGACGGGGGTAATGGCGATAAGGTACCCCTGCGTGACGAACTGGATTATCTACAAAATTACATCGATTTGCAACGCTTGCGTAGTGGGGATGGGGTGTATATCGATATGAAAGTCAGTATCGATCGTGACGACTACGAGATTATGCCCTTGCTGTTGATTACGTTTTTGGAAAATGCGTTCAAACATGGTGTATTCACAGACGAGGAAAAGCCTGTCAAGATATTGATTGTTGCTGGTAACGGACGGTTACACGTCAAAGTGGAAAACACCAAAAGTCACGATAACAAGGATAAAACAAGCGGGATAGGTTTGACTAACTTGCGACGACGGCTCCAATTGGGGTATCCCGAAAAGCATACGTTTGACGTGACAGACTCAGAAAACTATTATACCAGCGAGCTATTTTTGTATATTGCGTAAAATTTCCCAGCCATGATACGTTGTATTGTCGTTGACGACGAACCCCTAGCACTCGATATCCTGACGGATTACATCGCGAAAATCCCCGAGCTGTCGCTCGTGAAGAGTACGACGGATGCCATCGAGGCTCTGGCCATCGTGCAACGGGGCGATGCGGATTTGGTGTTTCTGGATGTGCAGATGCCCGAATTGACTGGTATACAGTTTTTGAAGATTATCAACGGCAAGTGCGATGTCATCCTCACAACGGCCTACCCACAGTATGCCTTGGAGAGTTATGAGTTGAACGTAGTGGATTATTTACTGAAGCCTATTGCTTTTGATCGGTTTTACAAATCGGTGCAAAAAGTACTGAATAACCGTACTTCTACACCGATCAGTGCGGCACCAGCCCCTATATCGGTAGCCCAGGATTCCATTGATTTCATCTTTGTGAAAACCGAGCATAAAATCCAACGTGTGGATCTCGAAAGCATCTTGTACATCGAGGGACTAAAAGATTATATTTCCATTTTTACGGACAGCGAGCGTATCGTGACCCTCCAAAATATGAAGAAAATGGAGTCCATATTGCCGAGTAACCGGTTCGTGCGTGTACATCGATCTTATATCATCGCGCTCGATAAGATTATCAGTATCGAGCGGGGGAGAGTCCATATTGGCGATCAGGTTATCCCTGTAGGTGATACGTATAGGGAGCAATTTTTCCAAGTAATCGGCGAGCGGAACGCATAAAGCACATGACCGCTAATGCTCCGGTATCTCCGGTTTGGTGCCCATGATTTCATCTATTTTTCCCATGACCTCATCCGTCAAAAGCGGAAGCGCTTCAAGAGCTTGTAGATTTTCTATAAGCTGGGATTCTTTCGTCGCACCTAATATGGCAGTTGTTACGTGTGGGTTGCGGATACACCATGCAATTGATAGGTGGGTCAGCGAGATGCCCAATTCCTTGGCGAATGCCTGTAACTGGCGTACCCGTGCCAGTTTCTCGTCTCGATAGCTTTTGTCTTTCAACCACCCATAGCCGTCCAATGTCAAGCGTGAGCCTTCCGGAATGCCATCGTTGTATTTGCCGGTTAATATACCCGAAGCTAAGGGGCTCCATATCGTAGTACCCAAACCGAAATTGTTGTAGATCGTGAGGTAATCCACTTCCACTTTCTGTCGGCAGAATAGGTTATATTCGGGTTGCTCCACAGCTGGCCCTTCAAGTCCCAGCCCGCCCGCAACGGCATGAGCCTCGACGATCTCAGCCGAACTCCATTCGCTCGTACCCCAATATAGGATTTTACCCTGGTTGATGAGCGTGTTCATCGTGCGTACCACTTCCTCAATCGGCGTCTGCTTGTCGGGCCGATGGCAATAATACAAGTCGAGATAATCCACTTGCAGCCGCTTAAGCGCTTCTTCACAGGCCTCGACCACATGCTTGCGACTGAGTCCGTATTGGTTGGGTTTCTTCTCCTTGCCGCGCCAGCCAAAAAACACTTTGCTGGACACCACGTACGAACTGCGCTCCCAGTCTTTTGATTTCAAAACGCGACCCATCATTTCTTCAGACTTGCCTCCTGAGTAGACTTCCGCATTGTCAAAGAAATTGACCCCAGCATCATAAGCAATACTCATGAGCCGGTCGCTGATTCCATCATCGATCTGTTTGGCAAATGTAACCCATGATCCAAACGATAATGCGCTTAGTTGCAGGCCTGTTCGGCCCATTCTCCGATATTCCATAGTGAAATCATATATTCGTTTATATAATAGACGAATTTAATAAAACGATTTGGAAATTCCGAAGGAATGCGTTGCACTTTTTACATCAGCGTAGGTGTGGCCAATGTACTTCGACTGGATGTCTACAAAAACTCCAACAACCCCACTTTTTATTGTAATTTCGTTGGATTAGGAAGTGTATAAGTCACGACAAGCACAATAACGATAGATTTTAAAATATATGTTGTACGATTTTGACGAAATTATTGACCGTAGCGGTACGAATAGCGTAAGCGATGAAGGGTGGAAGGCTCTCAAACTCCGTTCAGTTGCCGACTCCGAATTTGTTTATCCGCACAAGGAAATGATTCGGATGTGGATAGCTGATATGGAGTTCGCGACTCCGGCCCCGATATTAGATGCGGTACGGCAACG
>CAZXSL010000192.1:0-6015 GCA_964643235.1 uncultured Sphingobacteriaceae bacterium
CCCGATTGGGAATCATATATCTTCAATTATGGCCGCAATGAAGTTCGTTCGTTCCTCATTAGCAGCGCCTTGTTTTGGCTGGATCGCTACCATGCCGACGGCCTACGCGTGGATGCCGTAGCCTCAATGCTATACCTCGACTACTCCCGCAAGGATGGCGAATGGGTAGCTAACGAATTTGGAGGACATGAAAACTTGGAAGCCGTGCAGTTCCTCAAGGAATTTAACGAGGCCGTGTATGGGCACTTCCCGGACATCCAAACTATTGCAGAGGAATCGACGGCTTGGCCAGGCGTTAGCCGTCCTGTGTACAGCAACGGACTCGGATTCGGGATGAAATGGATGATGGGCTGGATGCACGATACCATCGGCTACTTTAGCCGCGATCCGCTCCACCGCCAGCACCACCACAACCAAGTAACATTTAGCATCCTGTATGCCTATCACGAAAATTTCATGCTCCCCTTATCGCATGACGAGGTGGTACACGGAAAATCCGCACTCATCAACAAGATGCCGGGCGACGAATGGCAGAAATTTGCCAACCTGAGAACGCTATACGTCTATATGTTTACCCATTTAGGCACTAAATTGCTCTTCATGGGGGGCGAATTCGCACAAACTTCCGAATGGAATTTTAACCAACAACTCGATTGGCACTTGATGCAGTACGAGCCGCATAAGGGAATGTTCGAGCTCATCAAGGCATTAAACCACTTGTACCGTAACGAGCCAGCACTGTACCAGCACAGCTTCAGCCCCGAGGGCTTCCACTGGGTTGAGGTCGGCGATAACCAAAACTCGGTGTTGGCTTACCTACGCAAAGGTTACGATACGGCAGATGACGTGCTCATTATCCTCAACCTGACACCCGTCGTACGGTATTACTACCGCTGCGGGCTACCATCTGGCGGGCATTGGGATGTGTTGCTCAACTCGGACGATGGGCTATACGGTGGTAGCGGCGTGGAACAAAGTTCCGTCATCGCCGAGGAAACGGAATGGATGGGTCAACCCTGGTCGGCTAACTTTACCCTTCCTCCCCTGGCGGGCCTCGTGCTTAGGCGGCGGCAAGAGAAGAGACCGGCCACGAAAAAAAAAACTAGTCAGCGTAGTAGCTCGGCAAAAAAAACCGCTTCCAAAGTAGCCACAACAAAGCGGGTAACGGCAAGCCAAACTGCGGATAAAGGCAAAACGGCAAATTCCAAAAAAACAGGAAGCCCGGAGAAGAAAACCACGGAGCGCAAAACCATGCGGAAACCCAAAGGAACTTAATCCATTTATCTGATAACTAGCCAACCCCATTTACATGAACACACAGACCTTAACAGAACGGCTAACGAACCCCAACCGCCCGGTGATACACCTCAGCGCCGAATGTTACCCGGTCGCTAAAGTTGGCGGCCTGGGCGATGTGGTAGGTGCCTTGCCCAAATACCTAAACAAAACGGGCATCCGTACCTGGGTGGTTATGCCCTGGTACAACAAACCCTTTGTTCGCAAACATACTTTTGGCATTGTTTATAGCGGCACCTTTTATCAAGGTAGCCGGGAATTGTCCGTGCAAGTCATCAAGGAGAAGTCCGATGTCCTCGGTTTCGAACTATACTTGGTCAATATCCCGGGCTTATTGGACCGAGACGAGGTTTATGGTTATGCCGACGAGGCCGAACAATTCATCGCTTTCCAACACGGCACGCTGCAATGGCTGTGCGAATCGGGCATCGACCCTGCCGTGGTACATTGCCATGACCACCATACGGGATTGACACCCTTCATGATGTACCACTGTGACAAATTTGCACCACTAAAGGACGTGCCGACCGTAGGCACGGTACACAACGGGCAATACCAGGGTTGGATGGACTGGAACAAGGTAACGCTGTTACCGCCCTACGAGTCGTGGAAATGGGGGCTACTAGACTGGGATCGCATGATAAACCCACTGGCCGCTTTAATCAAATGCTGTACGGTATATACGACGGTATCGGAAGGATACCTGGGCGAACTGATGGTGCAAGCCAATGGCTTGGAAAAGCTATTCGGGATGGAACGGGGCAAGGCCTACGGTATAGTCAACGGTATCGACACGGAAGTATGGGACACCAAAACCGACCCCATGCTAGCCAAAAATTACGACGTGGTATCGGTCAAAAGTGGCAAACAAGCCAACAAAGACACCCTATGCAGCAGCTTTAGGTTGGCCGCCGACCGCCCTCTATTGGCTTATATCGGACGTTTTGCTGGTGAAAAAGGTGCCGACCTCCTTCCAGAAATCGTCGGAAATGTGATGAATCATCTAGATGTTCAGTTTAATATGGTTATCTTAGGCTCAGGCGATACAG
Organism: uncultured Sphingobacteriaceae bacterium; assembly: GCA_964643235.1. Classification (GTDB taxonomy): domain Bacteria; phylum Bacteroidota; class Bacteroidia; order Sphingobacteriales; family Sphingobacteriaceae; genus CAYRGQ01. The sequence goes on from CAZXSL010000192.1 coordinate 2,346, forward strand.
GCGTACAGCAGTCGCTCGAGTACCTTGCTGGCCAATACGAAGGTCGACTAGGTGTCTATATTGGGTATCAGGAATCACTTGCACACTTGATATACGCTGCGGCAGATTTCCTGCTGATGCCCTCGCGCGTTGAACCCTGTGGCCTCAACCAGCTGTACTCCATGCGCTATGGTACCATCCCAATCGTGCGGAGCATCGGGGGACTGCGGGATACCGTACGGGATATCGGGGAAGAAAACGGCTATGGACTGCAATTCCTACATGCAAATGCCGGCGATGCTACATTTGCGATACACCGTGCAGGTTTGTTGTATACCGAAAATAAACGCTTGCAACAACTGAGAAAACAAATTATGAAGTTGGATTTTTCCTGGGATAAATCCGCAACGAAATATATACAAATTTACGACCAAATAATGACTTAAATTATGGCTGCCAATGTAATTTCCATCGTACTGGGTGGGGGAAAAGGAACCCGGCTCTACCCACTTACCGACCAACGTTCAAAACCTGCCGTTCCTATTGCGGGTAAGTACAGGTTGGTGGATATTCCGATTTCCAATTGTCTGAATTCGGGCTATCATCGTATTTATGTGCTGACGCAATACAATTCGGCATCGCTCAACTCACATATCAAGAATACGTACACTTTCAGTATTTTCAGCAAGGGCTTTGTCGATATCTTGGCAGCCGAGCAAACGAGCGAGGGACCGCGGTGGTTCCAGGGGACCGCCGATGCCGTACGCCACGTGCAGCGCCACTTAGAAAACCACGACTATGAGCATGTTCTGATCTTGTCTGGCGACCAATTGTATCAAATAGATTTCCAGGAAATGGTAGAAGGGCATGTGCAGGCCAATGCCGACCTGACCATCGCCACTATCCCCGTCAATGCCAAAGATGCAACGTCATTCGGGATCCTAAAATCAGATAACCACGGCAACATCACGTCATTCATCGAAAAACCTGACAGCTCTCTCCTACCCGATTGGGTATCTGAAGTGGACGAGGAGATGAAGGCGGCCGGACGGCATTATTTGGCTTCCATGGGTATTTATGTATTCTCGAAGACAGCACTTGATAAAATTCTGAGTGAAAACGACGGCATGGACTTCGGGAAGGAACTCATCCCTGATGCTATTGGCAAATATGCCGTTCACAGCTACCAGTACGATGGGTATTGGACAGATATCGGAAATATTGATTCGTTTTTCGAAGCCAATATCGGATTGACGGACGACATCCCGTTGTTTAACCTGTTTGACAAAAACACGATTTTCTCGCGCGCACGTATGCTCCCTCCTTCCAAGTTGTCTGGTACAACCATCGACAAAGCTATCATCGCCGATGGTTGCATCATTGCGGCGGAACGCATTGAACGCTCAGTCATCGGGATTCGCTCACGAATCGGAAACAACTCAACCATCCGAACGACTTACATGATGGGTGCCGATTTTTACCAAACCCTTGAGGATATCGAACAAGCGAAAAGAGACGGCATACCGCTCGTAGGCGTAGGCGAAGGGTGCTACATCGAAAATGCGATCTTAGACAAGAACTGCTGTATAGGCGACAATGTCCGCATCAATGGTGGTCACCATCTCGAGGATGGGGACTTTCCTGCGTATTCCGTGCGCGACGGTATTATTGTGATAAAAAAACGGGCTGTATTGCCCAGTGGAACAGTTATCGGATAAACGAAGGTAGAAGTTTGAGGTACAGGATCGAGGCGCTTTATTTTAGATGGGAAATGGTAGGGTTATCATTTTGTGAATGTATGCCTTCGTTTCCGGTAAGATATCATTATCGGTCCCACGCTTTCCTTCCAACGCTTAACTTCAAATTTCTATCTTTGTACTTCCATGAACAACGATACCATAGTCGCTTTGGCAACGCCCAGTGGGAACGGGGCAATTGCCGTCATCCGCTTATCAGGCCCGGAGGCCTTGTCTATTGCCAATCGGATCTTTCGAGGCAAGGATCTGGCCCAACAAGCGTCGCATACCGTCCATTTTGGCACCATTCGCGATGGGGAGGAAATTCTGGACGAAGTGCTGGTCTCCCTGTTCATCGCCCCCCACTCCTATACAAAGGAGGATGTGGTGGAAATATCGATCCACAACTCCAACTATATCATCCAACGACTTATCCAATTACTATTGGCCCAAGGTGCCCGTGCGGCCGATCCGGGTGAGTTTACTCGCCGGGCTTTTCTCAACGGCGGTCTGGACTTATCGCAAGCCGAAGCCGTAGCTGATCTGATTGCCGCCGAAAACAGGGCTTCGCACGAAATCGCCATCAACCAAATGCGTGGCGGAATCAGCACACAACTGCGCCAGATGCGTGAGCGATTGATTGAATTTACCGCCTTGCTGGAGCTGGAACTCGACTTTTCCGAGGAGGACGTTGAGTTTGCCGACCGATCGCAGTTTATGGCCTTACTCAAGGAAATCACATCGCATATTTCCGGGCTCATCGCATCGTTTGAGTACGGTAATGCCATTAAAAATGGAGTACCTGTAGCCATCATAGGCAAGCCCAACGCAGGTAAGTCTACACTGCTCAATACGCTGCTCAACGAGGAACGGGCCATCGTAAGCGACATTGCAGGTACCACTCGCGATACTATCGAGGAAACGATTACCCTCGACGGTATTACTTTCCGGTTTATCGACACGGCCGGACTCCGCGAAACAGATGATCAGATCGAGGCTATCGGCGTAGCCAAAGCAAGAGAAAAGGTAGCTTCGGCCAAAATATTGCTTTACCTCTACGACGGGCAGAACAACACGGCAGAAGAAATTATCGAGCAAATCAAGGGATTCTATCGAGAGGATCTCATTGTTATCCTCGTCCGCAACAAAATCGATCTGGAAGGCGGATATTCTGCCAATGAGATGGACACCCACATTAAAAAAGAGCTTTTCGACGGACTTTACACAGACCACATCGTTGCTATCTCGGCCAAGGACTCTTCGTCCGTGGAGGCACTTAAAAGTATCCTCGTCGACAAAATAAAATCTCTGAATACGGAAAACCAACAGGTCATTACCAACATACGCCACGTGGAAGCCTTAAAAAACGCCATGACGGCAATCGAAGAGGTTGAGCGAGGATTTGATTTGGGAATTTCGGGCGACTTGCTTGCCGCCCACCTGCGGGAAGCCTTACGCCAAATCGGTACCATAACCGGCGACATCGATGTGGATAGGGATATCCTGGGAACGATATTTGGGAAGTTTTGTATCGGGAAGTAGTTGCATATTACTGGATATAACTAGATATTAGTAAATAAATATAAAGCATTGAAGATGAGTTGTTTTCAATGCTTTATTGTTTGTAATGCATTAGTTTTGAAACGATGCATTTTTAATGGTTTTGTACGTGGTTTGTATTTTTTGATTTCGCCACGTACATGACGTACAAATTTTAAAAACTAATATCTTATGAAATCTTACAGAGTTACGCTACGTGAGCAAAAGAACAAGTCTGGTAGAACCAGCCTTTATTTAGATATCTACCCTCCTATCTATGACGAAAAGAAAAAGAAAGAAACTCGTCGAAAATTCTTAGACCTTTATTTGTTTGAAAATTGAGGGATTTAATTGATATTTAGCAGTCAATCACTGTCAATTTTAGAGCGATTTTTGTTTCAAATAATTAATTTCTA
>CAZXSL010000193.1:0-5978 GCA_964643235.1 uncultured Sphingobacteriaceae bacterium
GCAATTACCTGTTATTTGCTAAAGAAAGCGCTAACCTTCGTCATCAGCTCATCAATATCCACTTGCAATACATAAACGAGAAGAGCTACACAAAGGGCAATGATAATCTCTTTTTTTAAGCTTTTTTTCTTTGGTTGGGTCATCTTTGTTGAATTTTTAAATATATAGCTGCATCAACTTCATGAAGTTATTATTCGATTTTCGTTCTTTCTCATTTCACGCTGACTTCATATGGTAGACCGCACAAACTACGATACCACCCCCATTACCTAAATCCTCCCTCCGTCACTGCACCAGAAAATAATTGTTCATGTAAGCTAAAAGATTGAATGCGGCATGCAATGCGACAACTGACAAAAACGCAATTGCTTTGTCCTCCGTTCGTAAAATATAATAATAGTACCCGAAAAGCAATCCTGCGGGGAAAACCGCTACAATGTATACCACGTTGTAGCCATGGGCAAGCGAAAACAGGGCGGCGGAAACGGAAACCACGATAAGCGGTTTGGCTTTTAGCTTGCTAAGGCCCTCGATAATAAGAAACTGAAAAATTAAGGTTTCCAAAAAGGGCGCGATTAAAACAAGCAAAAAGAATCGCACAAACAGATCGTAAGGCACGGTTAGCACCTGTATATGGTCAAATGTTTCGGGAAAGAACTTGTCAATAACAAAGCCTACTATTAGTTGATACAAAACATCAACCAACAAAAACGTTAAAAACAATTGATGTCTTTTCAGGCTTCTTAGCTTATTATTTAGGGCTATTGCTTTATTCGGCATTCTGATTCAGCTGAAAAAGGAGAAGCCGTTAGGCTTACAGCTCCTTCTTGCCTTTCTGTTTTATGGCCTGGCGCCTCCCACGTGCCCATATAAATAATCAGGGTTGGAGCCTCTCATCGAGGCTGGGTCCTCAATAGCTGCTTTGGCTAACGCTTCTAGAGCCTTCTCAAGGAGATATACCCCAAGCGCGTCCAAAAATCCACCTCCACCATTTCCCTGCTTTCCAGCTCCTGGATACCCAGGCTTTTCATTTCTAAAGTATTCATAATTTGTTAATTGATAAAATCCCCCCCTACTCTTTTACAGGCTTTTCGGATTCCACCATTGTGATGCATCAAAAACACAAAGATAGTTTTGCCCAATGCACAAAAAATGCAGAAATGGAAATTATGAGAAGTGTTGTTTGTATTGAAAGCAAACGTTGGCTAAATGGAAGTAAAAGTTAAGATCCGAACAATAATAGCGGTTACCCCATATGATTTGTTGAGTTGTATTCACTCTGTTTTCTTTCCATTTCCAACTTATTTCTCCGAATACCGAAGCCAAGCAACAAAGCAACGACCATTAATTTGTAAAGCCGGTAAACCCACACATTGACCGAAAAGGAGACGATTTTATATCCCTCATCTATACTGAGAAACGAATAAATGATATCATATATTAATGTTAATGCAAAAATAAAGGATAGAACCTTTAGTCCTTTCATGATAAAATTGGTTAAATGTTTATAATAGATTAAGTGTCTTTTCGGGTAAACCGAAAATACGTGCTGGCCATCATCCTCTTCGTGATCGGATTGGGTCTGAAAAACGAAAAAGAAGTCACCTAGAAACCGTGACTTCTTTATCCTTGTTCTCTTTTACAAGTGAGGTATATTTTGATCATTAATATGATCGTAAGGGTTGTCGACAGTGCCGGGGTGAAAATTACTGACTAAAAAGCTACCAATCATGTATCCAATTTTATTCCAAATTCCACCTCCGTTGACTCTTTCAATTTCAAACCGGTCTAACTCGACCATTCCTATATCTTTTATATTAAAATCGTTCATTATTTCTATTGTTAAAACGTTAAAAAACCAATTGACAACACAAACGTAAGTATTATTTCTTTTGCATGGGATCGTGAGCATTTGCCCCTTCGGCAAATCCCGAGGAAAAATCAATGACTGCATCGATCGCGGCAGTTGCGGTTAATATAATTCCTACTGCAACCCACCAGGCAGGTAAAGCTCCCCCATCCACTTCCACCATTTCCTTGCTATCCAGCTCCTGGACACCAAGATTTCTCATTTCTAAAGTATTCATAATTTGTTAATAATTAAAACTGCCCTACTCTATTACACGCTTTTCGGGTACCGCCATTGTGATGCATCAACAACAAAGATGCAGTCGTACACTCTAAAAAAAAGTAGTGGACGAAAAATCTGAAAAATGTTTTTGCCCACCGTTAATCACTTTCAACTGGCTATTACTTAATTCCTTGATATCAATAGTGATGTTGATTTCAAATGACTTGGTGTAAAAGTAAGTGCGCTGTTGGCGGGAATAGTGAATGGGCGCACCAATTAACTTCAGATCATCAAGTATACAGTACAAGTTGGATGTCGAAATATTCAGCCGCCTCGCCAGTTCCGCCGGCGTTCCCGTACGGCGCTGTTTGATGAGCTTGTGCATGAGGTTGATGCGTTGGATTTGATTGAATAGTTTCATATTTGAGTATTGAGCAGTACGTATTGAGTATTGAGATTAGGTGGAGATAAGCGGCATCTGCTGGGTCCACAGCTGGTAATAGCGCCCTTTTGCCTGCATCAATTCGGTATGGGTACCTTCTTCGGCCAGTTGGCCTTCATGCAGCACGATGATTTTGTGCGCCCGCTGCACCGTGCTCAGCCGGTGGGCGATGACAATGACCGTCTTGCCCTGTGCGGTGAGGTGATCCACCGCGCGCTGCACGTACTGCTCGGCGGTGGGATCCAGGGATGAGGTGGCCTCGTCCAATATCAGGATTTCTGGCTGTCGGTACAGTGCCCGGGCGATGGCGATGCGCTGTTTCTGCCCGCCGGATAGTGTGGCCCCGTTTTCGCCCAGCTCCGTGGCGAAACCATTCGGCAATGACTCCACGAACGACCTGATACCTAGCATTTCGGAAATATCGAGTATTCGCTGCATGTTCGGCTCATAGTCGCCCACCGCGATATTGTCGACGACGTGTCCGGCAAACAGATCGATGCGCTGCGGCACCACGCTAATCATGTTGCGCAGCGAATCGTTGCTAACGTACTTGAGCGCATAACGGCCGATGGAAATGTTGCCACCCTGCAAGGGATATATGTTTTGCAGCAAGGACAGCAGCGTCGATTTACCCGAGCCGCTCTCGCCCACGATGGCGGTCATCAGCCCTGCGGGTATGGTCAAATCCAAGCCCCGGAACACCTGCACCCGCGTACCATACCGGAAGTGTACGTCCTCGAAGCGGATTTCGTCAATCATATCGGCTTTGAGCTCCAGCGTACGTTCTTCCTGCTCCCGCTCCAGATCCATGATTTCAAACAGGCGGTCGGCGGCAATGACCGCATCCTGTATCGTCCGGTTCATGCCTATCAAGCTAGTTACCGGGCCGGTAAAATAGCCCACCAACGCATAAAAGGACAGCAGTTCGCCCGGGGTAATGTGCCGATCCAGCACGTAATCGGCACCTACCCACAACAGGATGATGGTAAACAGCCTCGACATGGCTTCGGACGAGGTACTCGAAAAGATCGCGTTTTTGCCCGACTTGTAAACCGTACCCAGTAAGCCGATAAAACGGGTTTCGGTTTTATGGTTCGCATGCTCCTCCAACCGGAACCGCTTGATGGTGCCCACCGCATTGAGGCTCTCCACAAGCTGCGACTCGAGGTCGGCACTATCTTCCATCAGTTTGCGCTGAACCTTTTTGTTCAGGCGGTTGGTAACGAAATAGATTGCCGCATATAGCGGGATGACCAGCAGTAGGACCGTGGCAAGTTTCCAGTACCAGGTGAACATCAGGGCGAAGGAAAACACAACGATAAAGACATTGACCAACAGGTTGATGGACACGTCGTTGAAGAACACCCGTATTTTCACTGCATCATTGATACGGGAGATGATTTCGCCTACGCGCATGGTATCGAAAAACTGCTGGGGCAGGCGCAACAGGTGCGTGTAGTATCCGAGAATCAGCCTTGCATCAATAGCTTGCCCAGTTTTGATGGTATAGAAGGTTTTGGTCGTGCCAATGAATACCTGCAAGAGCAGAAGCGCCACCATAACCACGCCCATTAGGTTAAGCAGGTTGCGGTTGCCGTCCACCAGCACGAAGTCGACGATTTTCTGCACGAATATGGATGTAGACAATCCCAAAATGGTATACACCAATGCCCCAAACAACGCCTGTAATAATACCGTCCGATGCGGCCTGACCAATTGCCAGAACCGGGCCAACACGGAGACCCGCTCGTTGCCGGTTTGGAATGCCTCGCCCGGCTGCATCAGGATCAAGATGCCGCTCCATATGGCCTTGAATTCGTCCAGGCTTTTGCGATGCATCTTCCCGTCGCCGGGATCCATTACCTCTACGAATTGTTTGCCTACACGGTAGATGACCACATAGTGGTGTAGGCCGTTGGGCAATACCACATGGGCTACGGCGGGCAGGGGAATCTGCGGTAGGCTCTCGATAGGTCCTTTTACGCCTTTGGCTTGTAACCCGAGTTGTTGGGCGGCTTCTGTCATGCCCAACACGTTCGTACCTTTGAGATCTGTACCGGCAAGCTGCCGTACCCGTGCAATGGGTAAATTGAGCTTGTAATACGCAGCGATGGAGGACAGGCAAGCTGCCCCGCAGTCCGTCATATCACGCTGTTTGATTTTTATTTTTGCCATTGTTTAGATTGAGATTTGAGACGTGAGATATGAGATGTGAGACAGACTTTCACGCTGATATCCCGTCGTCCCGCTTCGATCCTCTAATTTCATATTTCCCATTTCATATTTCTTGCTTCCCCCCTAAACATTCGGATTAAGCCAATCATCCACCTTGTCATATAGGAGCTGGAATAAGCTGCGCCGGGTCACCATGAAACGGGCTTGGACTGTCATCCCTTTTTTAAGATGCCCAGTATATCCATTGGATAAGCTTAGCGCCATGCTGTCCGTCTCGCACCGCACTCGGAATACGGGTTGTTGCTGGGCATCCAATACGATATCGTCTGCTATCTCCATTACCTTACCTTTCAGTACGCCCCATTGGTTATAATTGAATGCATCTACCTGAAAACGAACTGAATGCCCAACTTGTATCAATCCGATATCCGCAGGGCTCACGTACACCATGGCAATCAGGGATGAATCAGGCGATATTTCCGCAATTTTTTGGTTGGCAAAGACTGGGGTTCCGTTTTGCAGGCCCGCAAGGTTTTGGATGGTGCCGGATATTGGTGCCAACAAGGTATAGAAAGACTCTTGGTTTTCCCAATCGGCGCGACGGCGGTAAAGTTCGTTGAGTTCGGCCCGGTACGTGTTTGTCTCAGCTTCCCATTGGGTGCGGTATTGCCTACTGATGTACGTATACTCCGCAGCGACCTGTTCATACTGGCTTTGGTACTGTTCGTGCTCCGCCGCGCTGATCACCTTTCGTTCGAATAACGTTTGGTAACGTCGGTATTCGCGTTCGGCCTGCTCCATACGTATCCGGGTATTGTGCCTTTGTTGGCTATACTGCTCCCAAGCCGCTCGATATTGGCGAGTAGTGGTCTTGGGTAGCCCCGTATCGTTAGCAATGGCGGCACTTAGGTGTTGCGCGTCGGTAAGTAGCTGTTGAAGTTCGGCAATCCGGTTACCGGTCAGCCGGTCCTGTTGTTGTCCGCCCGAGGCATCGATGCGCAGCAAGGTATCCCCTTGCATTACTTGCTTGTTGTCTTCGATCCCCCAATAGGCACTACGCCCCGTCACGGGCAGGACGAGGTCGTTTTTCTCGACCGAGGCTTGTAACAGGCCGCTTCCGCGGGCACTGACATCGACACGAATAATCGGCAGCAAAGCAAAAACAGCAACCAAGGCAAGCAACACTGTTGTATACACCAGCCTGCCCTTGACCCTCATCCGCTGCAGATAGCTTATGCTCAATGTAGATGGGTCCGCTAACGGAAGCAGTTTCTTGTCAGCCATAGTATT
>CAZXSL010000194.1:0-5949 GCA_964643235.1 uncultured Sphingobacteriaceae bacterium
GTGCGGATACGGCTTGGGAGATGCCTGTCATGGACAGGGCAACCCGCAGCTCGATGGTGCTATTGCGTCCAAGTTCGTCGAACACCAGTTGTGCATTAACGCCTTGGCCCCGATCATACGTGTTGACCATGTCTATCATATCCGATGTCGTCTTGCCGTCGCTCAGGACAGACGATTGGAAAGGCCGTGAAGTCTGTGCTGCAAAATATACGCGTTGTACGTTGGCCCAGCCGGTGGAATAGCGGTATCCGACGATGGTGCTATCGTTGAGTATGGAAATATGGGTTTCCGTAGGTGCGTCCCAGTTAGTGTTAAACTGCAAATCAAACCGCAAGGTGGGCTGGCTGCCTTCCAGAAAACTGTAACGGTGGAATCCCACTCGGGCGGTGCTGGTCAGTTCGGCCTTGATGCCATTGTCCATTGTCACGTGGTAATAGCCCGGTGCTGCGCCTTCATGGTCGTGGCTAAACCTCGCCCGGTAACGGGTTGCGGTGTCGTCGAGCGGGCGTTCCAACGGCATGACGGAAATATCCAGCCAATCGCCAATACCCGTGCCGCTGAGATGCATGTGGCTGAACCCGGCAATCAGGCTATCGCTGTAGTGGTAGCCACTGACCCAGTCCCATCCGGATCGGCCGTTGTCCGGACTAAGTTGGACCATCCCGAACGGGACGGTTGCCCCTGGAAAGGTATGGCCATGGCCCCCCGTACCGATAAACGGATCGACATAGGAGACTAGTGAATCTTGTCCATGTGATGTGTGTAAGCCGACGAAAATCAGCATGCCGGATAGGATGTAAGCCATTAGTTTTGATCGTGCCATACGCATTGAAGCTTGGTGTTGTCTTTTGTAAAGCTACTTTTTATTTCGCGGATGTCAGGATTTTTGTGAAAAATAGTACATGCATAGGCGTACGATGTTGGCGTACGAATCCTTTTGTGTAACCAAAGAAGCAAAGAGTTATAGCAAACTACCAAATTGTCTTTAAAGGATACTTCGCTATATTGGGGTCAAGCGAAAGAACAGCTAGACCCATATCAATCGCTGTAGCGGCAATTAGTTTGTCAAATGGATCTTTGTGATGAAAACTAAGGCTCTCAAGCTGAATTAGGTGCGGTAATTCGATCGGTAAAATCATAATTTGGTAGAAGTAGTTGCCCTATGTAATTCGGTTAGGGAATACGCTAATTTTAATTTTCCTAAGGATTTTTTGATGGTAATCTCCCAAAAAGACACCATGCTGGCATAGATATCATTGTCAGGATCGAGCATGATAGACAGGGCACGTTGAGAGAGTCGTGGACTATCGTCATGGAGCTAAAGTAATGCATGGGTATCCAGCAAACACTTCCCCATAGTTACATGTATTCGTTGAAGTCATCTAGGGGATCATCGAAATCGCTTGCCATCTTTAGTTTGCCTTTAAGAAGCCATATTTTTCGTTGCGAGGTGTTTTTTGTTTCAGAGGAAGTATGTCTGCTTAGGATGAAATCAATAAAATCCTCAACCTATTTTTGGTACGCAGGAGGTATTTTTTTTATTTTCTTGACAAGTTGTGTGTGTCCCATGACTTCCTTCCTTAACGAGGCTGACCAACCAAAAATACAAAAAAAATCATTTAATTCGAAAAGTACGAAAGGACTCGCACGCTACGGTATACATAAGCCTGCTAAAGACTATTTGCAGATGTGCTAAATATAATATAGTTTTAGCCGCCGAAAGTAGACGGACATACGTTCGGGATGGCCATTAACCAAAATAATAACCCAATGAAGAAGAAAGTACTGATTAGTGATATTGCTAAAGATTTAGGTGTTTCCGTTACAACGGTCTCATTTATCCTGAACGGGAAAGCAAAGGAAAAGCGGATTAGCGATGCGCTAACTAAGCGCGTCCTTGAGCATGTAAAGAAGGTGGGTTATAAGCCAAACGAATTGGCCAAGAGCTTACGTACGGGCAAAACCAAGATCATCGGCCTGATGGTGGAGGATATCGCTAACCCATTTTTTTCAAACATCGCACGGCACATTGAATCAAAAGCTTATGAAAAAGGGTATCGCATTATTTATTGTAGTACAGAGAATAAACCGGACAAGACACGCGAGTTGATCCAGATGTTTCGCGATCGACACGTCGACGGGTACATCATTACGCCGGTAGAAGGGGTGGAAGACGAAATCGAGTCTTTGGTGGCTAGCCAGTCGCCATTGGTGCTGTTTGACCGGTATTTACCCGGCGTGTCAACGAATTATGTCGTTTCAGATAATGTGAGGGGCGGTTACGATGCTACGGCCCACTTAGCCGAGCAGGGATTTGAACGCATCGCTATGGTCACGTTATACTCGTCACAAACCCAAATGCGCGACCGGATGGAAGGCTATATGCGGGCTATTGATCGGTATAAGCTGCAGCCGTACGTCAAGAAGATGAATGCGGAGGCAAGCGAAGAAGCCATTATAGTCGATTATCAGGCTTTTATCCAAGATCAACAGCCAGATGCTATATTTTTTGCAACCAACTACCTAGCTATCCACGGGCTTGAAGCATGCCAGGCTTTGGGGGTACCCATCCCCGCCATGGTTTCGTTTGACGATCACACCCTCTTCAAGTTATTCAATCCTAAAATTACGGCGGTGTCACAGCCCATCGAGGCGCTAGCAGCCGAACTAATCCATATCCTCCTGAACCAGCTGGACGGTAAAGGAAAGGAAATCAAGCAGGTGTCCCTACCATCGGAATTGGTTATCCGTGAATCGTCCAAGCGAAAAGTAACCGTTGGCTAAGAGGGGTCTACGCTAGCTGATGTAATCCCGGTCTTCTTCGTCGAGTGTGTCTTCCTCCTCGTCATCGTCGATAATCCCATCGTCCTCGATTTCGGGAGGGGCTTTCCTAGGGCGGGAAACCACGATGCCGATGATGAATCCCATCACGCATCCAAAGGCCAACAGCAGGAGGAGCGATACGGACCGGTCGCCAAAAAGCCAAAACGGGACTTCCTGCCGATTGTTGGCTGCGATAAGGGTAAGCAAGACAGCAAGCACAATGTAGAAGATGACTTTTGTATTCATGCCATGGGGTTTTATACGGTCTAAAGGTAATACAAATGCTGGTGGTTTAGTTGTGATTGAAGGGAAACGATAGATTTTTGTTTTTCTGATTTTCTCGCAGAGTCGCAGATCCGCAGAGTGGCTTTCTGGGTGTCTTTCCATGATTTTTCAAGGCGCAAGGGCGCCAAGATGGCGGATCGTTACGTGCGCAGCATCTGTAGTCTAGCAGAGCCTTCGTAGGCCGTTTTTCCTGAATACTCTTCGAAATAGCCCGCTATGACATTCGCCGCGCTCAATCGCATTTAACGATTTTAAAGCGGTCTGCGTAATAAATAATAATCGAACTCAGATTTATTTTATAGAAACCCTTCATGATTTAACCGATCAATTATTGTATCCGCACCTATAATGTCATGCTCGGTTTTTAGATAGATTTCTGCTAATATGACGGATTCTTTGCTGAATTTAATATAGGTAATAACTCTTGCGCCTCCAGATTTTCCTTTTGATGTGCCGGTAATAGCTGTCCTTATCTTATAGATGTTCTGCCCTAGGTCTTTGCCGATGGACGGGTTCTTAGAAAGGTCACTAATGAGTTGATCGATATCATTGATGATACGCTTGTGTTTCTTAGCAATTCGCTTCAACTCTCTTTTGAAGGCGGAGGATATAAAAACTTCAAACCCCATCTCGTAATTCAGCCTCGATTTCTGCTATCGCTTCTTTTGCGAGCTGTAGTTTTACCGTTCCCGCTTCCCAGTCTTTGATCTCCTTGAAGGTCTTCTTAAATCGTTGGTATAAAATCTTGTCCTCTTCGCACAGATCATCCTGTTCGTTTATCTGGTATGTTAAACCAAACCGATTAAGGATTTCTTTCAATACCGGTAGATCCTTTTCGTTATCGATATTTACAGTGATTGTTGTCATGAGTCATTTCTCCTTCGGATTAGTCCTAGTACCTGGTTTTGCACCCGCTGTTAGAGGGATGACCAAAAGTTAAAAACCAAGACCGTACACAAAAATACAAAAAACTACTGGATATGAAGGTTATGGTTTGAGGGGCATGGCAAATATCCGTTATCACGTTGCCCAATCTATTTCATCCTGACGCCAAGAAGGATCTATGTGATACGACTCCTTCAATTGGGATGCTTCATTTTATTCGATAAAACGGAAATTTGTCGTACGCCCATGTGTGTGAATCTGCTTGAGCTTCTGGTTTACATGGCATGCGAAGGGATTCGCATACCAACGTACGATCGGATAAATGCGTGTATGTATCCATTTTTGTATTGTCTAAAGTGACTGATCCGTTACAAAGTAATATTATAATTTTATTTGGTTGTCATTGGTTTTGTTGCAATGTGTTTGCTGTAACATCTTGTTTTGTTGATGATTATTTATTTAATCTATCGAATACGTGTCATTTTGATGATTCTGATGTTTCAGTGTTTGAAAAAAAAAAGTGACAAAAACTTGCGTTTGTGGTTGGATATTGTATTTTTGCCTTTACAGAACTAACTAATAACAGATTTCAGGGATGATTATAGTGGGTTAACTCTAGGGGCGTAAGCTAACCTATTGACTCATAAATCAACTCGGACTAAATAGAAAAGAAACAAACAGACCCGAAACCAAAGTGCCGGTAAGGCTTACCACTAGAAGAGTATTGTTCTTTCTTTACGAAGTGAATGTTGCAGATGCGTTTCATTTACATGTGAGGGTGGCACCAGGTACGGGCTGAAATTACATTTAAATTAAAAACTAAACCAAAGATACCCAATAGTAAGGAGCGGGATGTCTGTTGTAATTAAAACGACATATAAGAGCTTTAATAATTATCACAATCACTTTTTTAATCAAAATCACACACACATGAAACAAAAATTACTATGTTTCTTTATGCTGGGGATGCTGCTGATCGCAACAGCATACGCCCAGGAGCGGAGAATTAGTGGTACGGTGACATCGGCCGATGACGGCACTCCTTTGAGTGGTGTTTCAGTAGAAGCTGTAGGCACTAATCAAGCGACCTCGACCGATGACAATGGGAATTACTCGCTTGTCGTAGGGTCTAATATCAATTCGTTGGAGTTTAGGTTGTTGGGTTTTGCACCGCAGACTATTGCCATTGCCGGACGTACGGTTGTCAACGTATCATTGGCAACGGATGCAACAGCGCTGAGCGAGGTCGTGGTCACGGGATACGGTACTGTACAAAGGCAAAATTTTGTAGGTAATGCGGCAACCGTTACAGGTGCTCAAGTAGCTAATATCCCGGCTCAGAGTTTTGACCAAGTACTGGGTGGTAAAGCGGCAGGGGCACAAATCTCCATACCAAACGGTGTGGTTGGGAACCCACCGGTTATCCGTATCCGGGGTACAAACTCCATCTCGTTAAGCAGCTATCCTTTGATTGTGATTGATGGGGTGCCAACATTTACCGGCGACTACTCTGGCTCCGCCGGTGCGGTTAACCCCTTGTCATCAATCAACCCTTCGGATATCGAGAGTATCGATATCTTGAAAGACGCTAGTGCGACTGCTATTTACGGTAGCCGTGCAGCAAACGGCGTGTTGATTATTACCACGAAAAAAGGAAAATCTGGTTCAGCTACATTAAGCTACGATACTTGGGTGTCGGTAAACCAAGCCCAGCGTCTGCCGACGCTATTGAACGCACAACAATTTGTCGAAACCAAAAACGAAGGGTTGATTAATGCCGGTACATATAACCCATTGACCAATAGCTATAATTTGGACTATGACGAGAATGGAAACCTGATTGAGACAGATTGGTTGGATTATGTCTATCGCGACGGATATTCTCATAACCACTCCGTCAGTATCCGTGGTGGAACTGAGAAAACTACTTACTATGGTTCTGTAGTCCTTTCCGAC
>CAZXSL010000195.1:0-5932 GCA_964643235.1 uncultured Sphingobacteriaceae bacterium
AAACACTTGTTTGATATGCAGCCTTCGCAGCGCGAAGTGACCGGATAAGCGGCACGGCATAGTAAGAAGTATGCTATTGCATACACAAAACCGTAGACATGCTTCGGGGGCACAAGGACATACGCACTTAACCTAACAGATATAATGTCACGAAAACGAATTCTTATTACGGGAGCGGCCGGCTTTTTGGGCTCCCACTTGTGCGATCGGTTCATCAATGAAGACTACCACGTCATCGGGATGGACAACCTGATTACCGGCGACCTCCGCAACATCGAGCACCTGTTTCGGTTGGAAAACTTCGAATTTTACCGACATGATGTTTCCACCTTTGTTTTCGTTCCGGGTAAGCTTGATTACATCCTGCATTTCGCATCACCGGCGAGCCCCATCGACTACCTCAAAATACCAATACAGACCCTAAAAGTAGGCTCATTAGGCACACACAACCTCCTCGGATTGGCGAGAGCCAAAGGATCGCGTATTCTAGTTGCCTCTACTTCTGAGGTATACGGCGACCCCACCGTAAGCCCCCAACCCGAGGAATACTGGGGCAACGTGAATCCAGTGGGGCCACGGGGTGTATACGACGAAGCGAAGCGTTTCCAAGAGGCCATGACCATGGCCTACCATACCTTCCACGGCTTGGAAACCCGGATTGTCAGGATATTTAACACCTACGGCCCGAGGATGCGGCTCAACGACGGGCGAGTGCTGCCGGCTTTCGTGGGCCAAGCCCTCCGTGGCGAAGACCTGACTGTATTTGGCGATGGATCCCAAACCCGTTCGTTCTGCTATGTAGACGACCAGGTAGAGGGTATCTTTAGGCTGCTGCATAGTGATTACGCGCACCCCATCAATATCGGCAACCCAGATGAGATTACCATCAGGCAGTTTGGCGAGGAAATCATCAAGCTGACGGGAACGACCCAAAAATTAGTTTATACTGACTTGCCCATTGACGACCCCAAGCAACGGCGACCTGACATCAGCAAGGCGAAAGAAATACTGGGATGGGAGCCTCAAGTAGGACGGGCAGAAGGATTGCGGATTACCTATGAGTATTTCAAGTCGCTACCGGCTCAAGAAATTAAACACAAAGACTTTACCTATTATAACAACAGATAAATGAGCAAGATATTAGTAACCGGCGGAACGGGATATATCGGGTCGCACACCGTCGTGGAGCTCCAACAAGCGGGCTATACCCCGGTCATCATCGACAACCTTTCTAATTCCTCAGCCGGCGTATTGGGGCAGATCGCCAAGATAACGGGGATCAAACCCGAGTTCCACAATTTTGACTTAGCGGATGAGAAAAAAGTAAAAGAATTTGTGGCTCAGCACCCCGACATCGCGGGTGTCATCCACTTTGCGGCGTACAAGGCCGTCGGCGAGTCTGTTTCCCAACCTTTGAAATATTACCACAACAATTTTTATTCGCTTATCAACTTGTTGAATGCATATTCCGGGCGACCGGTTAATTTCGTATTTTCATCGAGCTGTACGGTTTACGGACAGCCCGACGAACTTCCCGTCACGGAATCAGCCCCGGTAAAACAGGCCGAGTCTCCCTATGGCAATACGAAGCAAATCGCCGAGGAAATTCTAAAGGAGACAGCGGGTGCATTTGCCAATTACAACATCATCTCCTTGCGTTACTTCAATCCAGTGGGCGCCCATGCCAGTGCGCTGATTGGCGAACTTCCTATCGGTGTGCCGCAAAATCTTGTGCCGTTTATTACGCAATCGGCCATCGGAAAACGGGGAAGCATCACGGTATATGGCGATGATTACGATACGCCAGACGGCTCAGCTATCCGCGACTATATTCACGTGGTGGATTTGGCCAAGGCACACGTTGCTGCCATCAAACTCCTCGAAAAAGGAAATCCAAATGGCAATTACGACGTTTTTAACGTAGGTACAGGCACCGGTTATTCGGTACTAGAAATTATCCGTGCTTTTGAAAACGCTACCGGTGTACAGCTGGATTATAAAATCGGGGCTCGCCGCGCGGGAGACATTGAGAAGGTATGGGGCGATGTATCCAAATCCACCGAACAGTTGGGCTGGAAAGCCGAACTCGGCATCGAGGAGATGATGCAATCGGCATGGAAATGGGAACAGCACATCAAAGACAACCCCATTAACGAAGGATAAACATGTCACTCAATCGGGATCCGGAGCTAAAGAAAGCGATATTGTCGCTCCCTGAAGTGGAGAAAGACAAATTGCTGGCCCGCTTGGTGGGCAAAGACCCGATGTTGATGAACCAACTGCGGTTTAAACTGCTGGAAGACGAGTTCGATTTGGAGCAACGCGTTGTAGCCGTACAACAACAATTGGAACATTTATTTGAGCGGATTCCGACGTATATCCACAACACCAACAGCTACCAAGATGCCCACCAATTGCTTGGCGAACTCAAATATGCCAGCGGCATTATCAACGAGCATTTTGCAATTACGAAAGACAAGATGAGCGAAATCGGCCTTCGGCTATTTCTGGTATCGCAAAGTTTTTTGCATTTTGCAAATTTGTTTGCGCCTCACCCTTATGAGCATAACCGAAAACTACTGCAATACCAGTCGGCACGACTCAAGTATATCCTTGGCAAATACCGGAAATTACATGAGGATTTGCAGTTCGAGTTTCGGGAAATACTGGACAGCGCATTGGCTTTTGCCCACGAATCAGGCATGGCACCTTACATGAAGGCATTGGGTTTGCCAAAAGAAACGGATTGAAATGAAAAAATTAATTATCACAGGAGGAGCTGGTTTTATCGGTTCACATGTTGTTAGGCGTTTTGTCAACACCTACCCTTCATACCATATCATTAACCTAGACAAGCTGACCTATGCGGGCAACTTAGCTAACTTGAAGGACATTGAGGACAAGGCCAACTACCGGTTTGTTAAAGGCGACATCACGGATGCTCCGTTCATCGATCGGCTTTTTGCCGAGGAACAGCCGGATGCTGTTATCCACTTGGCGGCCGAGTCGCACGTAGACCGTTCAATCAGCAATCCGACTGAATTTGTGATGACCAACGTGGTGGGCACGGTTAACCTGCTCAATGCCGCACGGGCGCACTGGGCTGGCCAATACGACCAAAAGCGTTTTTACCACGTATCGACGGACGAGGTGTACGGTGCGCTTGGCGATACGGGCATGTTTACCGAGGAAACCAGCTATGACCCCCATTCGCCCTATTCGGCATCTAAAGCTGCGTCAGATCATTTCGTTCGGGCTTACCACGACACCTACGGACTGGACACAGTCATCTCCAACTGTTCAAACAACTACGGATCGCATCACTTCCCCGAAAAACTTATTCCACTGGCCATTAACAACATACAACACAACCTCCCCGTGCCCATCTACGGGAAAGGCGAAAACGTGCGCGACTGGCTATGGGTGGAAGACCATGCACGCGCAATCGACCTGATATTCCACCGTGCAAAAAGCGGACAGACCTACAATATCGGCGGGCACAACGAATGGACAAACATCGACCTTATTCGTTTGCTATGCCGCATCATGGATCGTAAACTTGGGCGTGCGGAAGGCGAATCCGAAAAGCTGATTACTTTTGTAACCGACCGTGCTGGCCACGACCTGCGCTACGCCATAGACGCTACCAAGCTCCAAAACGACTTGGGCTGGGAACCTAGTCTACAATTTGAGGAAGGTTTGGAAAAAACCGTGGATTGGTATCTCAACAACCAAGACTGGCTGGCTAACGTTACTTCAGGCCAGTACCAACAATATTATCAAGAACAATACGGTGAGTAGCTAAAAACACCACGTTCGTTTCCTTTTAGACGAACAGATTAGCGAGCTGAATCGGGCAAAACCTACAAAACACACTTATAATAAACACATTACAATGTGTCATCAGCCAATGGCCCTACGCTTATTTTATTTACTTTTTTCTTTAGCTAAGCTGGAGTAACTGCTATTCCCCTGCCCAAGTCCATACTTATCGAACGGCTACGAACTCACTATCTCTCTTTTGATGTGCTTTTTTGGACGTTTATTTGTTATCAAGGTGTAGCACTTTCGTAGATACGATCGTTTACACCAATAAACATCTACAAGGTTAAGCACGATATGAAGAAGAATTTTGAGGGGAAGACCATTATTTTAGGAGCACCTACCGACTTCGATTTTTCGGGAATTATTGGACGTGAATTAAGGCATCTAGGGTTTCGGGTTATTGATATCTCATACAGCCGCACAGACTTCAAATACAAGAACATCTTCGAAAGACTGGAAAGCTATATGCACAAGAATTTTCTCGGCCAGAAGAATTACAAGGAAATTTTGCGCTCCAAACATGTGGAAGAGAAAACAAAGGCTCTTTTGGACACCGTTCATTTTGCGGATTACGCCTTGCTCATCAGGCCCGATCAATACCGCCCTGGGGTTGTGGACAAATTAAAAAGCAAGACCCTTAAGCTGGTCGGCTACCAGTGGGATGGGCTTAACCGGTTTCCCGCGGTGATGAAGTACATCGATTGGTTCGATCGCTTTTTTGTCTTTGACCCCGACGACACCGAGGTGGAAAACGTGCTCCCCACGACCAATTTCTATACGGAATCTTTCCGTCCAAGCTACAACCCGGCCAGCCAATCCGATGCATACTATTTGGGCAACTACATACCGGAGCGAGCGGACCAAGTAGAGGAAATCATCACGACATTAAAAAGGTTAGCGCTCAACGTCAAACACCACATCCGATACCGCCGGAATAATGGACCGAAATTCAGGGATTTGGATACAACGAATGAGCTCATGCCGTATGCTCGAAACCTTCACTTCGCATATAATTCCAAGATACTGGTAGACGTGTCTAACCACATACACAATGGCCTTTCCTTCCGTACGTTTGAAGCAATCGGGTTTGGGAAAAAGCTGATAACCACGAACAAGGATGTAATGCGGTATGATTTTTACCAACCCAATAATATCTTTATATGGGGCGACCATGACATCCAGGATTTAAAAGCTTTCATCGCCGCGCCGTATATTCCATTGCCAGACGAGATCCGGGAAAAATACAGTTTTAGGAACTGGATAAGCTATATCCTTAGTGAGGAGGAATGCCAGCCCATTGAGTTGCCTAGCTTGAATATCATAGAAGATAATATATATCATTAAACAGGGTAAACAGCATGTTAGACATCCCCCGATCAAACTTTAAACGATTGTAAATGGTTATCCGTTCCGTACTCATTGGTCTTTATGAGTATTTTCGTCGCATTAGCTCGTGCGTTTCAATCCGCACAAGTATATCACGCTAAACGACTACTTATAAAACGCGAACGGGCGTTACATCCCAATAACACCCCTTTTAAAATGGCATCGAACCGCTATACTAAATGGCTTGAACGCAGCAATCATAATGTATGTCTCCGAATAGCTCAAACATATTACGGAAAAAAAGAAAGGGGGCTTGCCGTCCCTTACCTCAGACCATCCTTTCTGTTCGCTATTATCCAGCGGCTGTTTCTCGTATTCCTAAGCCTATTTCGGTTTAAAAAAGAGTTTTTTTCCAGTTATCGTAATCGCTCTGTGCAAGCAGTTGTCAAACGTCTTGTCGGTATCCAAAAATTTGAAATACTCGATATGATACCTACACCAATGGAATTCAGTCCCTTCTCAGTTCCTCGGCCACACAACCCGTCAGTTAGTATTATTGTTTGTGTCCATAATCATATTGACTTTACTTATAACTGCTTGCTTTCCATACTCCGGAACACCCAAAACATTAGCTACGAAATCATTGTCGTAAACGATTGTTCAACCGACGAAACAAAGGAAGTATTGGGTACCATTGAAAATCTTATCGTTATCGAGAACCTTGAGAACTTGGGGTTTCTCCGGTCATGCAACAAGGCCCTCACTCGTGCCCGAGGTGAGT
>CAZXSL010000196.1:0-5799 GCA_964643235.1 uncultured Sphingobacteriaceae bacterium
GCTAGTCGGATGCCCGATAATGCCCGTTTTTTGATTGCGAATTATGCCTTTCCCGTTTTGCTGTATAAAAAAGCAATAGAAAAGAGCTATACCATGCACCGTTAAAATGATCAGAAAAACCATCGCTTGTATACGAGCTGCAAGTTAACGGGCATAGCCCCGGACTAATAAACAATAGGCAAGCAAACACGCTGTGTAGGCCAATTCTACAGTTTTGTTTCTTCATTAAAAGTCTCTCAAAAAAAGTCTACTAATGCTAAAGTATTAATGCCTAATCTTTCGGGTTGTTTCCTGCTCTGCTGGATAGGCAGTTGCTGGTTTTTCCTTCTTATCACGCTGTGGTGGCAAAATAGGAAAGACTAACCAAGCCTTAATATATTGTTAATATGTGCCCTTGCTCGCAGAAAAAATGCAGAGTTGGCCTATAAAACGCTATCGCTACCCAGCCACGGCATGATACTCCCCAGCGGCGGAAAGATATCACCTGAGGCCTATACCATACTCCTACAACATGGAAGAGTATGGTGTAGCTTCCATACCATATCCCGGAGTGGCCAGGTCATACTCCTAAGCGTTTTCCCTATACTGTAGAAAAGCTTCGCCATACTCCTATGCGTTATTCCAATATAGGAATAACGCATAGGAGTATCATGTCGATGCCTCTCCATATACCTGGGGAGCGTAGGAATACTCCTTAGCTACGCCATGATATCAAGGAGCTCCCATACCATACTCCGAAGATTCTACCGCATACTCCTTAACGTCCTAACCATATTCATTGAAGTTCCAGGAGTATGGAGGAGCGGTAAAGTGATATGCCTGGAAGATTGAGGAGTATTCCTTGAAGGCCAAACGATATTCCTAAGCGTTTAAGCCATATTCCTAAGCGTTCAAACGATATTCCTTGACATTCATACCATATTCCTAAGCGTTCATACGATACTCCTAAGCGGCTAAGGAATATCACTTTGTCGGGCATTCGGGTTGAATGCCCGATGAAAACGCCTCTACGGTGCCCCTGAGCCCGTTGGGATGCCCGATAATGCCCGATTTTCGATTGCGGAATATGCCTTTGGACCCTCAGTTTTCGATAATCCTGTCTAATCCATGAGCAGGGCAATAAAATCGTATTCCGCCTGCCAGACATCCTTTTGCGCTTGGATAACCGAGGCAACGGCTTGATTATATTCGCTTAACAGCAGACGGCCTGCAAGATAAGCCGCTTCTTGCTCTTTTTTTGATTGTTGTGCAAGTTCGGCAATGCGTTGCAGCCGCTCGGCCTTCTGTCGAGCCGCCTGTATTTTTACTGCTTGTTGCTCGATACGGATGGCGTCAAGCTGCTGCTCTTCGTCGAGTTGGATGGCGGTAAGGTTCGCCTGCCGGGCAATCTTCTTTAGTGTGGGTCGCGCACTGATATATTCCGAAAGGGGGATGCGCAGGGCCAGGTTGACAAAACTGTTTCCAAACCACGACTCGCCCCGGAAGATCCGAAAATCGTTATCGAAATATTGCTCGCCCCAATATGCATTGAGTGTTAGCGAGGGAAGTAACTGGCGGCGTATGCCTTGTTGCTGCACGCGGATTCGCTGCTGGTCCACCTCAAGCGTCTGCAGCGTATAGTTTTGTGTTTGATGCCCCGTTATGTATTCCCGGATAGCGTCGATGTCGCTATTCAGGGTGGCGGTATTCGAGAGGTCAGTATACTTTCTAAGCTCCCAGTCGGCCTCCAGTAAAACTGCCCAAGCTTCGTGCAGTTGGATTTGCCGGCGTTCATATTCTTGTTGGGCCGAATAATAGGAGACAGACGGCTCGCGGCCCGCCTCATAACGGGCACGGCTTACTTCTAAAATTTGAGCATAAGCGGCCGAATCCTGCCGGGCCATCCGATACTGCTGGGTGGCCAGTACGACCGTTGCATAGGCGAGTGTGGCATCCCGCTTCCAGTCCTGGGCATTCTGGGCTGTGGTTATCTCGGCCTGCCGCACCAGTAGTTCCTGCTCCTTCTCGTCGAGAGCCCGTTTGGGGTCAAATAAGCTCCACTCCAATTGGACCCCAGCCCGTGATGACCATCGTGTGGCAAACTGCAGAGGTATGATTTCGCCGTCTCGCGCGTCGGGGTTGAACGCGATAGCCGGAACGGGGGTCGTGGGGATAATCAGGTTGCGTTGCAAATTGGCATCCACATAAAATACCGGAATGCGGTTGGCGCGAGTCTCACTCCATTCCGCCCGCCTTATTTGTGTTTGTAAGATATCTTGTTGGTAGCCCATACTGGCGGAAAGGTTATCGTGAAGCTGCTCGATGCTTAGCGACTGCCCCAGACCCCATAACGGGATACTGCATAGGATATAGAAGACCAGTTTTTTCATCTTAAAATACGGAAGCGGGCTCGAGCTTGGCAATTTTGCGTACGGCAAACAACGAGCCACCGATGGAGATTAATAAGGTGACAAATAAAAGGAACAGCAGAAATACGGGAGTGATTTCGATAACCAGCCCGGAGTTCACCACACCGAATTTGAACGCTACCAGCAAGAGCATGGCCAAGGCATACCCAATCACGGCATAGAGAAACGCTTGCGTCACAATAAGTCGGTTCACATACCGTTTTTTTGCACCGATGGCTTTCAGCGTCCCGTAATCCTTGATGCGGTCCAGGGCTGACGAATACAAGGTCAGACCAATGATGAAAAAACCACTGATCATGGCGAAAAGCACCAGGGTTCCGAAACTCATACCCATGTTGGAGGTCACAAGGATCTCGTTTACCGTTGATTGTTGTATCGCCTTGGCGTCCCAGGCTCGCAACTGGGGGAATAGCTGGTTAATGTCTTGTATGACTTCCTTTTTGTCGGCATCCGGTGCCAGCTGGGCGATGATAATACTCACTTTCGTGGGCGATGCATTGCCCAGTACTCGAGCGTTTTCAATGGACGTATACATCACGCTGGCGCCAAAGGCTTGGGCATTGCGTGTAATAAGCCCGATGTTAGCCCGCTTGCCGTTGATTTCGATGGGCTTGCCCATGACAATGTCTGTATTCCAAGTCTTTTCACTGAAATATTCTGCCGATACGGTATAGGGATGGGCTAAGGCGCTGATATCCCCTTCAATAATTTTGTCCGGCGTGGGTCCCATGATAAAACCCGGTTTGTCCGCACCGATAAGCGTTACTGAAGCCGTCTTTCCATCGAGGAATGAGGCTTGGGCCGGAGCCAACACCACAGGGTGCGTGTGCGTGACGCCCGGCAAGCTCCCTATCTGCTGCACCAAGCGTTGGTCAATCGCATTGACTGCATTGATGTTTTTGCTTTGCCCTTCGATAATCCATATTTCATTGTCCTGTACAGGTGCATTGCCCACCAGGTTGCCCATCAGCCCCATGAGGTAGAACAACAAGCTCAGCTGCTGCCCAATTAGAAAGATACTGATCACAATGGCCGTAATAATGCCAAAGCTTTTAGCCTTGTCGTAGCGGATGAATTTAAAAGCAATGCCAATCATGCTTAGCGTATGTTAATCGTGCAGGCCACTTTCGCATTGATTATCAGAGAGGTCGTCTCTTCGGGTATGATTTTAATGCGACGCACGCGGCGATCTTCCCCCTCGTTGGCAGTTTCGTACAATATTGATTTGTCGGATAGGACAGGGCTGGCGTAGCCCACCTGCCCCCGGGCCAGCGTGTCGGACCTGCCAGCCGCCATAATAAATACCGGCTGGCCCACCCGGATGTCGTCTGCAAAGAGTTCGTCTACTTCCGCTTCCACAATCGGGTGGAGCGTATCGGCAATTCGACCTAACTCCTCGGTACCACCCACATGCTGCCCTACCTTGACGTCTAAATCGGTGACAATACCATCCGCTAAAGCGGTCAAGTAGAAGTCGGTCCGTAGGTTTTCCGCCTTTTCAATCCGGATGCGCTGCTCGCGTTCGCTAGCGCGCTGCGCGTTAATTTGTAGCTCTAATGACTTGACTGCCTGTTCCTGTTGCTGCCAGTTGGAGAAGTCGGTCTCTGTTTTTTCGCGAGTTTCGGCTCCCCGTTCCAACAATTGTTGGGAAGTGTCGTAGATCTGTTTCAGTTCGTTGGCCAATATCTGTGCTTTCAGTAACTCCTGGTTAGTCGTACTGTTCTCGGCCTGCAGGCTTATCAGGCGGGTACGGGCTTCCGCAATATCCAGATCTGCATTACCGCTTTCTAATATCAGCAAGGGCTGGCCCCTTACTACCGTGTCGCCCGCTTGCACCATGATCTGCTGGATACGCCCGGCAACCGTACTGGAAATAATCGACCAGTCGTCGGCAGGTACCACTTTGCCAATCGCTTTGACTTCGGTCACCTCGTCCAGAATCTGCTCGTTAGTGCGTGGGGTGTCTTCCTTATCCGCCGATTGGCACGCCCAGAATACGAGCATGGCGCTCAGCAATACAACACTATTTATAGTCTTCTTCATTTTTAATGGTATTGGACACCTTGCCTTCCTCAACATAGATAACCTGATCTGAAAATTTACGTAGCCGGAGGTCGTGCGTTACAATGATGACGGCTTTGCCCCGGGTAGACAGCGCTTGGAGTTCCTGCATAATGGCTTCCGCGCTTTTAGCATCGAGCGATGCCGTCGGCTCATCGCAAAGGATCATCGAGGGTTGTGTTACCAGCGCCCGCGCGATGGCCACGCGCTGCTTTTGTCCGCCGCTCAGCTTTTTGGGTAGACTGCGCATCCGATTGGATAACCCCACTTCGTCCAATGCTTTTTTTGCGCGTTCACGGGCTTCTCGTTTGGGTACGCCCTGTAGGATAAGCGGTTGCATCACATTCTCCAACGCCGTTAAAGGCTCAATGAGGTTAAATTGTTGGAAGACAAACCCGATTTCACGTAGCCGTAAATCGGCCAGCCGATTCTCATTGAGGTCAGTTACATTGCGATCTTTGTAGAACACGTCACCGGTCGACGGGTAAATGACGCAACCGAGTATGGAGAGTAGAGTTGTCTTGCCACTACCCGACGGCCCCATGATGAGGGTGAGCTTGTTTGAATCAAAACTCAAATCCGTCGACTCTAAAGCCGTGATGGTCGTATCCCCCGTTTTATATACTTTGCTGACACCCTTGAGCCTGACGATTTCATCCCCCATAAACCTTTTCTAATAAAACAATAAAACAAATGAAGTGTTTGTACCCGCCATGCCCCTTACGTCGACTGTAAAGATAAGTCATCCCCCGTTATGCCACAAGACGCTGATGCAATAATGATGTGCTCATCAAACCATTAAGTCGGTATCGTGTTCTCCAATAAACACCAAACATATAACGATATGTCACAATTACTCTACCGAACACTGCTCGCTGTGCTGCCACTCATCGTGATGGGTGCCGTTTCTGCCCATGCGAATGAGAACCTGACCATCACCGTCACTGGCATCCGTGCTGCCGACGGGCAAATTGCTATTATGGCGTTCGATAACCAGGAAAATTTCGATGCTGAAAAACCTGTGGCACGTTTTAAATTTCCCAAGACGGCGTTAGATGGCGATACGATAGTGGTGCGCGTGGCCCTGAATCCAGGAACCTATGGGCTGGTATTCCTCGACGATGAAAACAGCAACGAAACGATGGACAAAAACCTCCTGCAGATACCCAAGGAAGGCTTTGCCTTTTCGGGCTTCGAGTTTGATGAACTCAAAAAGCCGACTTTCGACGACTTCAAGATAATTGTGGGACAAGAGCCCCAGGAGCTAACAGTTGCGCTAAAGTATCTTTGATGGAAGGGGGCGCACTAGGTATTGCCGAGGTGGCTTATG
>CAZXSL010000197.1:0-5653 GCA_964643235.1 uncultured Sphingobacteriaceae bacterium
GACACGGACATCCAATTGCTGAAATAGTGGCAAGGTTTCAGTATTCAGCAAAGTGTAATCATACGCCCCTCTGCCCGTAGATAGATATTCCACCCGTGAACGAATGGGATCGAATGGAGTATAAGGCTGCCCTCCCGCAATCCGGTATTTAAGCCCGACATCCCAGTCCTTTTTGAATTTATAGCCGAGTGTTCCGGAAACGATATAACCATAATCCCATGTTGACGGCCGGAAAACCCCGTCGGCTCCTGAAAACTCCGACTTATATACTGAGGCACTAAGTACATAAAACAAGTTACGAATGAGCTTCTGCTGCGCATAGGCTTCAACGCCGTACACCCGTCCTTTCCCTATGGACGCGTAGGCGTCGTTGCCAATAGCGTTAAAATCTGTCCCAATATTAGCTATGGAAATGCCATCGGTCAAGGAAACGGGGTAATTATCATAATCCTTATAATAGGCCTCTAATGTAAACCGGAAGTCGTTGCGCGGGGCGAATTGCGTTCCGATCGTATAGTGAACGGAATTGATATAGTCCAACGAGCGATTAGCCAATACCCCATCACTTCCGCGGTAACCTAAAGCCGTATACGATGGCAATTTGAAATAAGTACCTACCGAACCGGATATATTCCAGTTTGCACCTAACGCATAAGATGCCGATAAGCGTGGTGACAAGGCACGAAACGGGTTCCCGCCTGATTTGGTAAAGGTATTGAGGTCCGTACGCACCCCGCCAGAAAGCAATAGCTTATCATCGTAAACGTATTTGCTCCCATGGACATAAGCCCCCATCTTGAAAAAGTCGATTGCTGTAGTGGTGGAAATGGATAAGGCAGGTTCCACTATCTCTTCCGAATAAGCCAGAGTCGGATTAATAGTATTAAAAAATTGGGCATCATATTTAACATACTGCGCACCTACGCCGTAACTAAACTTCCAACCGTTGAGAAAACGATCCACGTCCACGCGCAACTTATTTTCGATTTCGTGACTGCGTAAGTCGAAAAGTTTATCCCCTCGCTCAGCAACATTATCCTCATAACGCCTTGCACCATTGGAAAACATGTTCCGGCTCAACGAAATGGTATAATAACCATTCGTCACCAGCCGCTTCATTGACGCCCCTACCGTATAGTTCCATTGGTCGATAAGCGGGTTGGCACGTAAGATGTATTGGCTTTCCGCATCCGCATTTTTCGGAGCGACCAGCCTGAAGTTATCCAAAGCACCGATACCGATGAAGTTGAACTCTGTTCGCTCATCTAACTTGTGGTTAACCTTGTATTGGAAATCCCAATAGTCTGGACGTATGGGTAAATCGAGCACCTGAAACAAGAACTTGAGGTAGGAACGCCTAGCCGAAGCTAAGAACGTAGTTTTACCAGACAGCGGACCTTCAAGGGTACCCGCAAACTCACTTCCCGACAGACGCATGTTACCGCTGAGCTTATCGGGGTTTCCGTTTCGTTGCTTAATAACAAACGTGGAGGCTAACGCATTATCATAACGGCTATCAAAAGCAGAGGAAGTCAGTTGGACATCATTGATAAACGACACATTTAAGATGCCCGTTGCCCCGCCACTGGCCCCCTGTGTCTGAAAATGATTAAGCACGGGGATTTCGATACCATCGAGATAATAAACATTCTCGGAGGGGCCACCACCCCGCACAATGATATCGTTTCGATTAGCCGTTGTACCACCTGCCACACCGGGTAGCACTTGGATCACCTTTGATACATCAAAATTGCCGCCGGGATTTACCCGGATTTCTTCTGAAGTCAGCTTCTGAGTAGCCAACGGGGTTACCATATCCGCAGCCCGTGCCGAACGCGACGAACCAATTACGACCTCGTCAAGCGACTGGTAACGTTCATCCAATTCAATAACCAGAATCTGTGCATTGCCCGAGTTGACATTGATATTGTATAATACCGCGGTTTCATACCCCAAAGTTGAGACCTCTAAATTGTATCGTCCTACGGGCAATGTCAAATCAAATTGCCCCTCAAGATTCGTTACGACACTCACTGTGTCTGCACCAAATAAAGTTACAGTAGCACCTTCGATACGTTCATGGGTATTCTTAGCCCGAACACTACCATTTATTGCACCTAAGACCTGACCCTGTGCAGAAAACAAGCTGCATGTTAACGTAAATATTATTGCTACACATCTCATAATAGTGCAAAAGTAAACTATTATTAGCAATAAAAGTATATTTTTACTCCATAAATTTTTAAATTGAATATTTTTAGTGTACTTTTACACTATATTCATGACGCTTGAAAATAACACAACTATGCGATACGCCCTATTAAAAGACGTGATTAACTTAATTGAAACCTTCGAATCGGAAGCTCCTCCAAGCCGGTTTGCTCGCGACGTCGAGGGCTTCAAACGTTGGATTATGGAGACGTCCGATGAAGTCCTGACGTTTTCTGAGCCAGACTGGGAGGGCAAGGAACATGGACGGAGTCCAGAAAGTGTCATCAATACCTTCATCGTCCACATGAATCGCTATGCAAAGTCTTATTCCAAATCTGCCATTCACGATTCGAATTTTACAACACAGGAAGATTTCATCTATCTGATAAACCTAAGGGCTTTCGGGCCTATGACTAAAATGGAGCTCATAAAACGAAACATTCAGGAAAAGTCTGCAGGTATGCAAATTATCAACCGACTCATCCGTCAAGGCTGGGTAGTGCAGGAAGTCTCATTATCAGACAAACGCAGTAAAGTTCTCCACCTCACTAAAGCAGGCGCAGAAGCACTCGACACGCAAATGGGAAAAATACGCACAGCAACCCGTGTAGTGACGGGAGATTTGACTCATGCCGAAAAAATGGAACTTATCAGACTACTGGACAAGCTAGACCGCTTCCATAAGCCTTTATACCTTCAAAACTTAGACAGCGCCTCCTTACTAGACAAAGCTAATGAGGCTTGTAGGCAATCCGATGAAGCTACATCATACCATTTAGGCAATTAAAAGCAAACACTCCCCGACACACGATTACTAACACCATCCAACATGAGCATCAGAACACGTCGACAACGCCTTCTCCGCACGTTCTCTTTCCTTAGCGTAGCCACCCTACTCGGCGCCTGTGCTTCCATTCCTAAAAATGCCACTCCCGTCAATAATTTTGACGTCGAGCGCTATTTAGGCATATGGTACGAAATCGCCCGCCTTGATTTTCGATTTGAGCGTAATTTGAACAATGTGTCCGCCCAATATGCCTTAGATAGAAACGGAAACGTAACCGTAAAAAACAGTGGGTATAATTACAGAAAGGAGCAGTGGAAAAAAGCGGAAGGTATTGCAAAATTTAGAGGAATAAAAACGGAAGCCGCCCTGAAAGTCAGCTTCTTTGGTCCTTTCTACTCCGGGTACAATGTTATCGCTATCGATGACAACTACCGATATGCACTCGTTGCGGGCAAAAACTTAGACTATTTGTGGATACTATCCCGGTCAAAGCATACCCCAGATGATATCAAAACACAATACCTCCAGCTGGCGAAAAGTATAGGCTATGATACAGCTAGCTTGATATGGGTAACACACGATCGAAACGACAACCCATTTTTAGATGCAAACAACGACTAACACCTATTCGTTTCGCCGGGATTGCGATTGGCTGATAACGCCAATACATGATAAAAAAACCGCAGGAAGATAAATCTTCCTGCAGGTTTATATCATATTGTCGTGCGTCACTGCCGCTTAATCAACACCCAACCGGTATAATCCCCGGTCTGACCGCCGCGATGCGTCTTGATCTGGTAATAATAAGTACCTTCATTCAGATTGTCACCGTTCCAGTTATTTCGGTAGTCAGCACTGCGGTACACTTCGTTCCCCCAGCGGTTAATTACACTTAGCTCGATGCGGTCAAACCCTTCGATCCCTTCAATCTCGAAGAAATCGTTGCGTCCGTCACCGTTAGGCGTGAACACATTCGGAATACGCAAGTTTGCGGCCACCACCGTCACCTGCACTACTGCGTCATTGCAGTTATCCGGGTGGGTTATCTCGCAAATCCGGTAGGTCAGCGTATAAGTACCAGGCAATGTGCCCGGAGCTACGTCAATACTGCCGTCCGGGTTCAGCGTTAGCTGGCTATCACCGCTTACACGCGTCAGCGATACCGCCCCCAAGGTTGCCGGCAGACCATCGAACTCATCGTTATCCAGTACATTCAGAACATTGTTAGCTCCGGTTCTATAAGCTTCAATACCAGCTACTTGATCATCATTAGCTACGATTGGCGCATATTCAACCGTTATCGTAATCGTGCCACGAACCGTATTGCCATACTCATCCGTAACCTCGAAAGGTATCTGTACCGGAATATTGATCGGAGCTCCTGGACCAGGAGTAATGATGATATTCCCATCCTCATCAACCGTTACTTCAAAACCTTCTTGTATATCAGGGAACGTGATAGCTGGAGATTCGTCCGTACCCGGCGTTACGATATCCGTTATCGGAATGATAACCGGTGTCTCAGGCCTGGTGGCCCGTTGAACGTCTTCGGCTGCCGGCGGTTCGATTACCCGGACCGTTATAATGGCTTCGTCCGAACAATTCGTCGGATTCAACACGTCACAGATCGTGTAAGCCAAGGTATAGTCTCCCGGAGGTGTTCCCGGAGCGACCGTAACCGTTCCATCCGGATTTAACACGACGCTAGAAGTGGGGACACCATCCTTATCCAGCAACGGCTTTCCAGTCGTCACTTCCTCACCTCCGACCTTCCATATTATATCCTCGGGGTTGGCTGGTTCTCCATCTAACCGATCATTATCCAATATACTCGGTGTCGTTTCACCCGTCTCTCTATTTATTGGTCCAAAATAGTCGTCTTCCGCCTCAATTGTCCTGGAATAAACCGGGATATACAAAGTGGTATCGTGGTTGACGGGATTACCGTCCGGATCTTGACCTTGCACCTGGGCCGCATTGGTCACTCCACCAACTTGGAAGTCCGCGATACTCGTCCGATAATAAGTCCAAAACGTACGGGCGTATACACCCCCCGGGCGAATGGACGGGATGCGTTCTACTAAACCTGTA
This sequence comes from uncultured Sphingobacteriaceae bacterium, assembly GCA_964643235.1. Lineage (GTDB taxonomy): Bacteria > Bacteroidota > Bacteroidia > Sphingobacteriales > Sphingobacteriaceae > CAYRGQ01. The sequence goes on from CAZXSL010000197.1 coordinate 5,090, forward strand.
AGCGGGTCGGTCACTTCCACATCCCTTAAGGTCACGTTGCCCGTATTGGTCACGCGTAATTCATAAGCAATGCGCTCGCCTACATGGTCCACTAATGTTTTATCGGCCCGTTTATCAATCCGGATGCGTGCATCCTGCCCGATTTGGGTTACAGTCGCATCATCTGGCTCCGGTGTATCCGGGTCATCGGATGGCACCTCAGGGATGGGGTTACCATCCGGATACTCCCCTGTAACCCTAGCTTGGTTCGCTACAAGCCCTGCATCAATATCCACCTCCGAAACTTGATGACGGGCAATAACGGTGATACGGGCACCGGGGGCAAGCGATGCAATCGGCGAGCCGGCCACGATCTCCGCATTATCGTCCGTGACAGTCACGTTTGAAAGGGTAACATTACCGGAGTTTTGGGCAATAATCTCATAATTGATATATGCGCCCAATACATACGGTCCCTCACTTGTTATCCGTTTGGTGAGGGATAGTTTGGGCAATTGTGCCAACTCCACGACCGTCGGGTCGTTTGGCTGCGGAGTGTCTGGGTTGTCGGAAGGAACCGCAGGC
>CAZXSL010000198.1:0-1101 GCA_964643235.1 uncultured Sphingobacteriaceae bacterium
CCGCACCCATGCCAATGGATATAATCGTGTGCCTAACTTTTTTCCTGATTTAGCCTATCAGCCCGTTTTACAGGCTGTTTGCTCACGTCGTGAGGAAAAGGTAAAAGCATTTGCCGAACAATGGGGTTTTGCATCGTATGAGACCGATTGGCGAAAGCTGATTGCACGTGATGATATCGATGCGGTCGATATTTGTACGCCTAACCATTTACATGCCGAAATAGCCATCGCCGCAGCAGAGGCAGGTAAGATGGTCCTGACTGAGAAACCACTGGCCCGAAACCTCGAAGAATCGAAAAAAATGGTGGATGCGGTCGAAAAGGCCGGTGTGGCAAACACGGTATGGTACAACTATCGTAGACTGCCGGCCGTTACCCTAGCCAAGAAGATCATTGCTTCGGGCAAGTTGGGCAAAATTTTCCATTACCGTGCTAATTTTCTTCAGGATTGGACTATTAGTGAGGATCTTCCACAGGGTGGCGATGCAGCTTGGCGGATGGATGTCGATGTGGCCGGATCGGGGGTTACAGGCGATTTGTTGGCCCACTGTATTGATACTGCCATGTGGCTGAATGGTGGCATCAAGGAGGTTTCCGCCGTTACCGAAACGTTTGTGAAACAGCGAGTGCACTTAGATACCGGAAAGATGCAAGATGTCGGAATTGATGACGCCTGTATCTTCCATTGCCGGTTTGACAACGGTTCGTTAGGGTTGTTTGAATCAACTCGCTATGCCCGAGGACACAAAGCATTATATACCTTTGAGATTAACGGAGAGCACGCTTCCATCCGTTGGGATTTACACGACTTGAACCGTTTGGAGTATTTCGATAATAGCGTCGATTCAGACGTGAAGGGCTGGAGTTCGATACACGTTACTAACGGCGATCACCCTTATATGGAGAAATGGTGGGTACCAGGCCTTGGGCTAGGATACGAGCATAGCTTTATCCATCAAGCTGCCGACTTCTTGAAAAGTCTTGAAGATGGTAAGCCCTGCCAGCCTGATTTCAAAAATGCATACGAAACCCAAAAAGTCTGTGAAGCAGTCATCCAATCGGCTAACTCGCGCGCATGGGCGGATACGGGTGTGGAATTGGA
>CAZXSL010000198.1:1111-5582 GCA_964643235.1 uncultured Sphingobacteriaceae bacterium
CGAAATGAAGTCAAAAAGCAATAAGCGACATTGCCGTAATTATCGGGAATACATTGCATGTCTACTCGGCGTGTTCGTCTTTCTTTCGTGTGGAAACCAGGCTAATACGCAGGAGGAGAGTCTTGGGCTGGTCGACATATTCAACGGTGAGAATCTGACTGGATGGCGGGGGGATACCAACCTTTGGCGTGTTGAGAACGGGGCTATCGTTGGAGAAATAACCCCGGAAACCGACATGCGTCACAACTCGTTCTTGATATGGGGTGGGGGTAGGCCGGCTAACTTCGAGTTCGTAGCGGAGTACCGGATGTCTGCCACAGGGAATAGTGGGGTTAATTACCGAAGCGAGGAACTGGAAGACTTGCCGTTTGCTCTTCGCGGATACCAAGCAGATATCGATGCCGCCAATACGTATACCGGACAAAACTACGAAGAGCGTGGCCGTACAATACTGGCATTCCCAGGGCAACAAATGCGTCTACCACCGGTTGATGGTCAAATCAGTGACTATGCACAAGGTAACGTGTGGACAGCCGGGGAGGAAATCAAAAGCTTAGGCGATAGGGAAGATTTGAAGACGAACATTAAGCAAAATGATTGGAACGAAATCCATATCGTAGCCAAGGACAACCGATTGTCGCATTACATCAATGGTGTGCTCATGAGTGAAGTCGTGGATGACGACACGAAAAACCGCAAGATGGAAGGGCTTATTGGACTTCAACTTCACACAGGTCCACCCATGAAAATCGAATTTAGAAGCGTCAAGCTTCAGGTGCTGAATTAGCTGGTGCCGTCAATGGCTTTGCCTAAGTCAGATAAACTATAGTAGAAGCCTCTGAAAACTTTGTTTTGGTAGTTGGATTTTGAACTCAAGAGGACCGAAAGGTTCTCTTGGGTTTATGGTCGATTCGTGCCAAGCGGGGGGGGTACTTCATTTATTTAAACACTTGGTGTCTTTTGCAATGAAACATGTATCACTTTTGGAACACATCCATATCAATGAGTATTCGGCTACCCCGAAATATTTGCAGTTAGCTAATGCCGTAATTAACGCTATCGAGGAAGGCAAGATTCATAAAGATGATATGTTGCCGTCGATCAATGAGCTGAGTTATGTGTTGGAGATATCACGGGATACGGCGGAGAAAGGCTATCGGCATCTTAAGCAACTGGGTGTATTGGGTTCGGTACCCGGAAAGGGATACTATATTACCAACGGGGAGTTTAGGCAAAAGATGCATATCGTCTTGTTTTTCAATAAGCTGAGTGCACATAAAAAAATCGTGTATGATTCGTTTGTACGTGCAATCGGATCAGATGTGTTGGTGGATTTTTACGTATATAACAACGATCTCTCCCTATTTAGGAAGTTACTGCAAAACCTGAGTAAGGAATACACGCATTATGTCATTATTCCCCATTTTATCGAGGGCCGGGAAAATGCTGGCTCGATAATCAATACGATACCGAAAGATAGGTTGTTGTTGTTGGATAAACTTGTCCCGGAAGTGGAGGGCGAATATGCCGCGGTGTACGAAAATTTCGAGAAAGATATCTATCTAGCCTTAGAACAAGCACGTGAGCGACTTAGTAAATACCATACGTTGAAGTTGATCTTTCCGGACAAAAGCTATTTCCCAAAAGGGATTATCAAAGGATTTTATCACTTTTGCCAGCAATACGCTTTCAACCATCTCTTGGTTAGTGATATCGACGACGAGCCCATTTCCGAAGGCGAGGCCTATATCAACCTGATGGAAGATGACTTGGTCAAACTGCTCGACCGGGTAATTTCAATGAAACTGGAGATTGGCAAGCAGGTAGGCATCATCTCCTACAATGAAACCCCGTTGAAAAAATTCATTCTCAACGGTATTACGACGATTTCTACTGATTTTCGGAAAATGGGCGAGATGGCCGCCCAATTAATTTTGGGCAACGAAAAACGCCACGAAGAAGTGCCGTTTTATCTAACACTCCGCCCTTCTATTTAGTTACTTATGGCGTGGCGGAGCCACGGGAAATTCATCCATAACCCCGGATACAATCTCTGGTAGGTCGTTGATCGCACGTTCCGGATTGCGGATTGAACCACTACCCCGAGCTTGCCAGATGACGGTATTGGTACGGCGATCCCGGGCTTCCAGGATAATATGTCCAGCACGGTAACGCTCTTCGCCCACCGGACGGCCCCATGCCCCGTAGCCATAACTCCAGCCCGGCCCCCACATCCAAGGATGGCCCCACATGCCGTAGTAGCCCCAAGGACCGTAGCCTCCAGGCGCGTAGATGGGTTTCTTTTTGTTATTCACGATAGCGATGTAGCGGAATAGCAAGTCTGGGTTTTCGCTGTCGTACGTCAATCCGCGCAACTCAAGTTCGTCGTTGACGGTTTCCATAATGTTATATTGCGCGATATCGTTGTTGAAATACGATTTGGAAAGCGAATCGACTTGCGGTAACCAGCCATAAGTGCGGTATTGTGAAAAATCGATACTTTGCACCCGTGTGGTATGATAGCGATAGGGCGAACAAGCTGCCGCAAGTACCACTATCGGAACAATATATAACCAAAACCTTTTCATATTATATCGTTTTTTAATCCGAATTCTTATGCCGTAAAAAAGAGATTACTCTACGTATTTTAGACAAAGCCAAAAGTCAAAGGTTTAATTCGAATCGGTGCTAATTTAAAATAATAAGCTTTAATTGGCTATTTTAGTTCTTCTGGATCGTATCCGCCGGTACAGTCCATGCAAGCATTTCCGTAAGCATTGTATTCGTCATAAGCTGCTCCAGGTTTACCAAATAGTGTGATAATCCGATCTACGCGGATAGCTACGTCATTGTCTAATACGACAAACAGCCCTTGCTTCTCTATCTCCTCCATCCGTACGACCCGTCCTTCCGCTTCGTCAATGCCTTCCTTTGCACTGAAAAAAAACACTTTGCCCCGGGTTCCCTTTTCGATTTGTTCGTCAATGACTTCCCGGTATTCCCACGGAACAGGTAGATATGAAGTGTCTGCCGGCGCAGGCTTGAGTGTCATCACGTCTTTTATGGTGTTTTCCATAATTGTCTCGTTTTTGTATGTGGAAATCCAATGGTGGATTACCAACCTGTTTACACAAATTTACGAAAAAAGGATGAGATGCCTTTTGGGGGCTATGAGAGGTCTCTGATGTAGGCTTTGGGAGCCTTAACCATGTTTCGTTAGTTTTTGGCTTCTAATACTTTTATTTGCTCTTCGATTTGCCGTTTAGCGATTAAAAACTCTTTTAGGTTTATCTTCCCCTTATTTTTATCGTCTTGTAATTGGGTAAGCTTGACTTTTAGTTCCTGGTGTTTTTTTGACGTTCAGACGGTTCATTTATTGGATATAGAATATCCAGTTCGTCTCCAACGGTGCTTGTTTTGGTCAATACTTTCTCAAGTGTATTGCCTAAAAACACACAGTTTTCATCATCTCCAATACTTCCGGATGGCACAAGGTAAACCGCGGGTATATTTGTTTTATTATCGAAGTTATATGCATAAAAGTTTCCACCACCATCAAATGCAATAGGTAAAATATGTGGTGCCCAGATTAAGAAACCATACCTCATGTACATTTCCCTAATCGTTTTAAGGTCAAAATATCCAAACTCTCTTGCGCCATTGCTAATTCCTCCACCATTTGAATAATGTAGAAGTTGAATGAAATCCGATGGGAGTTTCAAGTGCGTAGGTATAGAAAAATCTTCTTTAGGTTTTCCATTAGCATACGCTGAAATATACCCAAACTCGTTGTCGGTAGCCGGGTGTGTGAAGAAATCGTTCGGGATATCGTACGTTAATCCCTCTTGTTTGTCAAAAAAAGTAAATTGTTGGTACCACATGGTTTATTTTAATTGTTCATCGGGTAAGTATCAGTTATCGACACGGTATCAAAAGAGTCATTTCGAAAGCCACGACGTGAAGTGAGAAATCTAGAACATCGACAATTCGAGGTTTCTCTTGTCCCACCAATGGCAAAAGTTATGGATTTTCGACTTTTGATACAGCTTTAAAAAACCATTTACTAAAATACATTTTAAAAGCAAATAGTATATGGTTTTTTTAACTAAAGGCACAAGCACTTTATTGTCTTTTCATACCTTCCCGTGCAAAGCCGCTGTTACCGCTGTGGTCAAGCCACGACTTCCGATGTTGCAAACTCTTCCATTCGGCTTATGAGGTTGTTTTCCACGGTATAGATTTGCACCCATTTTTGTTTTAATTCCTTACCGCTTCGTTTTACGCGTTGGTGTTCGTTTCCGAGAATGACAACCACATTGTCCTGGATAATGAATTGCTCCGCTTCAAATTTGAGTACTTCTGTCCCGTTAAGAATGCTGGTAAAGAATTTACGTACCCCCTCTTTACCTTTATATTCTCCTTTAGGAATTGTAATCTTCCCTTAAAACAGCTACGATTATTAATGTAGTTT
>CAZXSL010000199.1:0-5558 GCA_964643235.1 uncultured Sphingobacteriaceae bacterium
GATCTTGTAAAAGCTGTATTGCATACTGCTTAAGCTCATCTTCGCCTGGTTCGACACCTTGTCCATACATCCGAAGCTGTGCGGAGATACGCTCCTCAGCCAAAGCCAACACCTCGTCATACTTCACTTCCAGGTCGTTATCTCGAATAATGCGATTTTCAATAATCGTCCATTTCAGGTTTTTCAGGAAATCGGAAAACCCTTCTTCCAGTTCTTCCTCTTTCACGTCGGGGTTCGTAGCGACAATCCAACGTTTGAGGAACGCCTCAGGCAAATCAACTTTCAAGGTCTCCATACCATAGGTATACAGATCGTTCTGCAATTTCTGGTTGGCACTTTGTACAAACATCCCTTCAACTTCCTCCCTTACTTTTTCCTTAAACTCCTCTTCGTTTGTAACCACCCCTTCGCCAAACAACTTATCGAAAAACTCGGCGTTAAGGTCGGCTTCTTCCAGCCTGTTGATATTTTTTACCGACAGTTTGAAAGCAGGCTCAGCCAATCCGTCCAGTTCCTCTTCACTAATGTTCAGTATCCGGGCGGCGTCGGCCGGTTTAAACGCTTTTTTGAAATCAACAGTTACCACATCCTCTTTCTTCAATCCGACCAGTGATTTCTTGATTTTCTTGTCTTCGATAATATCCGTACGCACAGATGCAGTAAGGGATATACCTTCCGTTACAGGCTCACCCTTGCCATCTACTTGGTCAAGCTGACCATACAACACGTCTCCTTCTTCAGAGACTTCTGGATTCGTCATTTTACCATAACTCCGGCGTAGGTTTTTCATACGCTCTTCCAAGGTCTTCTTATCCGCCTTGATGGTATATTCCGTAAACTTTGTGGACGCAGTAAAAGGGGTTTCAAATTTTGGTGTTAGCCCAATTTCATAATTGAATGCAAATTCATCCTTGAAATCCCAATTGTAGTCCGAACGATCGTCTTCCTTAGGAAGCGGCTGTCCCAATACTTCCAGCTTGTTATTTTCGATGTACTGGCCGATTTGCTCGTTAACCATACCATTGACTTCGTCAAACAAAATGGCTTTCCCGTACGTCCTACGGATGTGGGATACAGGCACCATTCCCGGACGGAAGCCAGGCAGCTTAGCTTTTTTAGCTTGGTCTTTTATAGCTTGATCTACTTTGGGATTATAGTCATCAGGAGTGATATTTACCGTGATTACCGCATTGACTTCGTCAATGTTCTCGTGTGAAATATTCATACGTTCGTTTAATTGTATCTATATTTTGTCGTTACGCGTTACACAAAAAATCCTCCCGATGTTTTTTCGGGAGGATTCAAGTGCGGAAGAAGGGACTCGAACCCCCACGCCTTGCGGCGCCAGATCCTAAGTCTGGTGCGGCTACCAATTACGCCACTTCCGCATAGGATTAATTTGGAATGCAAAAATAAGGCTTATTATCCATACCCGCAAACCTATTTTCATTTTTATGCGTTTTTTTATCGTATTTACCCTGTCTATGCGATATAGTTTATGCAAATCAACTATATTTGCATCATGAAAACCTCCTATCTCCTTGTCTTACTGGCAATCATCGTACCATCCTTGGCTTTGGCTATTGACACCCCGCTGTATCGGATATTTGACGTATCGGCCCAACAGGAGATTGATGCCGATGAACTGGCTCGCCGTGCGTCCACGGCCGACGTCGTATTTTTCGGCGAAGAGCATAACGACTCAGTAGCTCACATCCTACAGCACCACGTGCTTCGCCAGATGGACTCCCTGCATCCTTCCATAGCCCTATCCCTGGAGATGTTTACGACCGGCGAACAATTGGTCTTGGATGAATACCTTGCTGGCCTGATTACCGACAAAAACCTTGCTACTGATGCCAACTTGTGGAATAACTACGACGATTACCGCCCGATGGTAGAGTATGCCAAGGAAAAAGGAATACGTGTAATAGCGGCCAATGCCCCAAGACGATATACCAACCGGGTAACCCGGGAAGGATTGGAAAGTTTAGTCGAACTGAGCCATCAATCGCGCGCCTTGCTCGCTCCTTTACCTATCGACACGCTAACAGGACGCTATTTTGAGAAATTCGCTAACATAATGGGCGGACACGAAAATATGGGCAACATGAAAATATACCAAAGCCAAAACCTATGGGATGCTACCATGGCTTATAGTATACATACGTATTTGGGTAATTTTCCCGGCACAAAAATCTTGCACCTAGTCGGTAAATTCCATACCGACGAAAAGCTGGGCACGATCGCTCAATTGGAGAAATATGCTCCACACTTATCCATATCCAACATCTCGTGTTTCTCACATGAGTCGTTTAATAATCCGGACTGGGCTGCGTTCGAACACCTTGGCGATTTTATCATCATAACCAATCCGAATATACCTCGAACATTCTAAGGTATAGGACCAGTACGATTCACAACAATTTCTGACGAAATCGTAGTGCCACAAAAAAAGGCATCTGCCGGGGCAGATGCCTTATCAAAGTCGTATGTCCGCTTCGAAAGTGTTTTTCTTATTTGTTCTTCAACAAATCCCGGATTTCAGTCAACAGAACCTCCTCATTGCTCGGAGCTGCTGGTGCCTCCTCTGCGGCAGGCTCCTCACGTTTCAAGGAGTTGATCCCTTTAATCACTATGAAGATACAGAACGCGACAATCAAGAACTGTATAATCGCATTGATAAAGTTCCCGTAGCTAATGGCTACTTCGGTCACACCTGCGGCTTCGTTAGCCTCCTGTAAAACATATTTCATGTTGGAGAAGTCGACACCTCCGGTTACATAGCCAATAGGAGGCATAATCACGTCATCGACCAATGAACTAACAATACTGCCGAAAGCAGCACCAATGACCACACCTACTGCGAGATCCACCACGTTTCCGCGCATGGCGAACTCCTTAAATTCCTTTAAAACCCCCATATAAAATGATTAATCAGTAAAAATAAGGTAAATTTTCAACGCTAAAATGGACATTTCTAATTGTTATTCAAATTTTTTGACATTTTTTTTGAATATTTGTACTGCATTTATTTACCTAGTCTTGATTTTTATATTTCCAAATATGAATTATAGGGTTGAAGAATTGGTTGCAGTTCGTGGAATGAGCAGCAGGTATCGTCTTATTACGCAGGCAAGCTTTTTGATTTATCACTCTTAAGAATTATATTTGGATAGTCTACGAAATGTCCTTTGTTATTATCAGCAACCAAGAACTAAGCGTGGTCCATTTGGCTTACGGCCAAAATCCCAAAAGCTGGTTCTCAATATGACACCTGTTTATGATCGAAGTTTTACTTGCAGATGATCACGGCATAGTCCGATTGGGTACCTCTATCGTCGTGAAGGAGGTACTGCCAAAAGCCAATATTACCCAAGTGGAGGATTACGAGGGATTGATTGCGCTGTTGGAAGAAAAACAATATGACCTGTTATTTCTGGACATCAACATGCCTGGCGGCAACAACATCAAGATGGTGCCACGTATATTGGAAATCCAACCTACCATTAAAATACTGATATACTCGTCATACGAAGAAACATTGTATGCGCTCCGCTATATGCAAGCGGGGGCCCATGGCTACCTGAGCAAAAACTCAAGTAAAACACAGCTGACCGAAGCTATTACCTCAGTACTGGAGCGCGGAAAATACATGACTGATGACGTACGCGACCAATACCTCCAAAGCATCACGAAGGGGAAATCAGCACTCAAATCTGAAAATCCCATCAACAAGTTATCTAACCGGGAGGTGGATGTAGCTCGCCACCTAGCCCAGGGAATGAGTGTGATTGAAGTATCCAAGGAAATGGACCTCAGTACCTCAACCGTGAGCACTTACAAAACCCGTATTTTCGAAAAACTACAAGTCGACAACATCATTGACTTCATTGACAAATTCAGACTGCATTCAGATTCTTAACGCTCTACCCTACGACATAAGCTTGTCCATGGTCATGACTGGCACGTCGGCCGCGGATATGTCACGCAGGGCTGCAAAGGTAGGAGGAACATAGCCTCGCTCGCTATCCAATGTCCATAGCATGGGACTCAAAAAAGAAATCGCGGCTTGGTACCCTTGTATCGTCGCACCCAGATTACCCGTATCTTTCGAGTTTTTTGCCTCGTTTTCAATTTCGTAAGGACCTGAAAAGCCTAGCTCATTCAGCACATCGACAAACGCACGCCAATCCATACTATCCGACCCACCGAAGCCTGGCAGCATCGCCTCGTAATGGTGCCGATCCCAATCATGGGCTGGTATAGGCACACCCGCACGATCCGCCAACGCGGCATCAACCTGCTGCATAGGGTACATACCGCCCCAAGCAATCCGTCCCTCCGTATTCAGCATCCGCGTGGTTTTGACATGGATGCGATGGATACGTTCGATGTCGCTATGTCGAATCACTTCGACTGGATCGGTATGTTGCCACACATCGTGCGAAGGATCATATATCTCGCCGTGTGCCTTACTGGGAATAAGGGCGTACATGAGCTTTCGGGCGGCAAGAACACCCGGCAGGTTATTATACGTCGTAGCATGAGAGGCCGATCGCCATCCTTCCATCGGACAATTTTCATAGAGGATGGTAACCCCCAAATCTTCTGCATAGCGAACGATAGGTTCAAATACACGTTTGTATTCGTATAAATTCTTTTCAAAGCCTCCATCTTGGTTGCCCAACTCATGGTTATACCCAACGAATGTACCTACTTTCACATTGTTTTGGTCGCCTCCTAACAAGTAGGCTATACGGATTAATTTCAACAGGTGATTCTGATTTTTAAGCCGTTCCTGAGGATCCCCACCAATCATATTCTCAAATGCACCAAGCGATATTTCCAACCCATATTGGTTGAACTCTGCAATTAACTCCTTGGCCATATCGGTTGTAAAGCCGTCGTACGCTAAGTGGGTTGCGGTATGGTCCTGCCTAGTCCCATCTTTTCGGAATACGCACAAATCAATCCCTTGGACACCTATCTGCTGAGTATGGACCATCAATTCTTCACGTGTCTGCTTATCAAAAGCCGAACTCATTACCCATATCGGGTTATTCCATTTATTATTCATAACTTGTTAATCATGCCTAAAGTCAAAGTTGAAAATTACATAATTACTTGTAAAATACCTATGGATAGACTTTAAATTGTCGCTCTTTTCATCTACTGACATCCTAACTAGCCTGCGGCATACCTACTTCGCTCCCCTCCCTATAATAATTGGACGACAGCCCGAAATGGTCGAAAACCATCGGGTATAAAAAAAGCCCCGCAAATGCGAGGCTTCCTTAAACTATCATGTTTAAAAGAACGACTTATTTTGCGTTCTTTGCTTCTTGGATTTCCAAACGGATTGTCTGAGCCAAGTTTTTCACGTCTTGAAGGCCTTTTCTTACACGCGTACCAGCAGCGTTGTTACCTTTGTTAAAAAATTTATCAGCATCCCCGTCCAAACCTTCGATTAAACTTTTTAGCTCGTTGAATTTTTCAATACTTGCCATAATAAATACTCCTTTTTTAAATTTGTTAATTGAGTTAATAATCTACTG
>CAZXSL010000200.1:0-5482 GCA_964643235.1 uncultured Sphingobacteriaceae bacterium
CGGCCGGTGGTCACGTTGTTGGCCTGTGAGGTCGGGTAGTTGAGAAAACGCTCGTAATGGCCCAAGTCGAGGTCCGTTTCAGCCCCGTCTTCGGTGACGTAGCACTCGCCGTGTTCATACGGATTGAGGGTGCCGGGATCAATGTTGATATACGGATCAAATTTTTGGATGGTTACTCGGTAGCCGCGTGCCTGAAGGAGCTTGGCCAGTGAAGCCGAAATAATGCCTTTTCCTAACGACGAGGTAACGCCGCCCGTAACAAAAATGTATTTAGTCATAGCTAAAACGAAGGATTTTGTGCACGTGTTTTCGGTAAAAATAGTCCGGCCAGCACGTGTATGTACGGGGTACAAAGATAGGGGTTTTTTCGGATTACGGGGAAAAAGAATTTTTTGAGACCGAAGACGGGGGAGCGAAGACGGAAGAGGCCATAAGCTATACGAAATCACCGAACTCGTCGTGTCGACGATCCTAAACGGAACGTTAGGATGCAAAGAAGTTAGCGGGCTTCCTGTGGAATATTCCCAAATCTTTCCAAAATTGTTGGGGATAATTGTACTTTTAGCAAGTATGAAAATTTTAATTGTCGAAGACGAAATAGATATTTCCAATGCCATTAAGGAGTTTTTGGAGCGGGAACAGTACTTGATTGAGACGGCAGGTGACTATCATGAGGCTTTGGAGAAGGTATTACTCTATCGCTATGACTGCGTGCTGCTGGATCTCATGTTGCCAGGGGGCAGTGGCTTGGATATATTGGCTGAAATGTCCGCGCAGGGAGCCCAGCAGCCCGTCTTGATTCTGTCGGCTAAGGATTCGGTAGACGATAAGGTTCTGGGTTTGGAAATCGGCGCCGACGATTATTTGGCTAAACCTTTCCATCTGTCTGAGTTGCTTGCACGCATCAAATCCATTATTCGCCGCAACAACCAACAGGGAGATAAGTCCATTCAATATAAGAACGTCAGCCTGAACCCGGATAGTCGGGAGGTGCTGGTTGACGGCAAGCTCGTGCAGCTTAACCGCAAAGAGTATGATATGCTATATTATTTCATGTTGCGACCCAACAAGTTGTTCGAGAAAACCGTTATTGCCGAGACCGTTTGGGGCGATCATGCCGACCAAGCGGATAACCTCGACTTTATTTATTCCCAGATCAAGAATATCCGCAAGAAGATGAAAGATGCCGGGGCCGAAATCGACCTGCAGGCCGTATACGGAATTGGCTATAAACTCGTGTAGATGCATACGTCGGTTAAAAATTTCACCAATAGATTCCTGGTTATAGCCATTTTAATTATCATGGCGATATGGGCCTTGTTGTTTTATGCGGTTATCATGGACGAGGTTTATGACAACATCGACGACGGACTGAAAAACCAAAAAATCCTGATTATTCGCGAAGCTTATGTCAACCCGGACATCATCAAAAATGCCAAAGAGTTCGGAATCAACCAGTTTCGTATATCGCCGGTAGCAGAGCAGGAATTTACCGATAATAACCGGTTTTCGAAGGAGCTCATCTACATGCCTTACGATGAGGACGAAGAGCCCTATCGCGTGCTAAGAACAGGATTCCATGATCGGGAGGGCAACCCCTTCAAACTGGAAATCCGCACATCGACGGTCGAGGAAGATGATTTTCTGTTTGATTTGGGAATTTCCTTAACAGTGTTGTACTTGGTCATCGTGTTGAGCATCGTGGTTATCAACCACCTGGTGCTGACTCGCGCTTGGAAGCCGTTCCATCGGATTTTGGGAAACTTAAGCCGGTATCGGTTTGGTGAAGCCGATAGTTTTGAACGGGTGCCGACGAAGGTCAGGGAGTTTGAGGAGTTGAACCAGCAAATCCAGGTTATGATTGAACGCAATGAAGCTGTTTTCCATAGCCAAAAGCGTTTTATAGAACATGCATCGCACGAATTGCAGACCCCGCTGACCATTATGGTCAGCAAATTGGAACTGCTGATGGAAGACGGGGAGCTCAGTGAACAGCAATTGATTAAGATAGCCGAAGCAAAACAATCCTTGCTGAGGATGGCTAACCTGAACAAATCCCTGCTCATGCTATCCCGAATCGAAAACAAGCAGTTTATGGATGTCGAGGATATCCATTTCAATGACCTAATCCGTGAGTTGCTGGACGAATTGGGTTACCTTATTGAACAAAAGGCGATCGGTTTGGATTATCAGGAGGAAGCGGTTTTTTCAGTCAGTTACAATCGCGAATTGGCCGTGGTCTTGGTGTCAAACCTGTTGCGAAACGCCATCCGGTACAACTTGGAGCGGGATGGAATCATCAAAATACAGGTAACGGCACAGGAAATTCGCATCGCAAACAGCAGTGCGGCCGATGTGTTGAACCCCCAATACATCTTCGAACGCTTTCATAAAGGTCAGCAAAGTAGCCAATCCAACGGGTTGGGGCTGTCTATCGTCCAATCCATTCTGCAGCAATATCCAGCCCTGGGACTGGAATATGTGTATGTGGACGGCCTGCACGAGTTCCGGATAAAAAAGCAATAAATTTTCGATACATCCTGTTTTTTCCCAAATGTTTCCTAATTCGGTGCCGACCTTTGGTGTAACAAAAAATGGAAAAAATGAGAACAATAATGAACAGTATCGTAGTCGCTGTCATGGTTATGGCGGCTAGCAGCGCCCAAGCGCAAGACAAAGTGATTGATTTTAGCCAGCTTCCAAAAGCAGCGCAGGATTTTATTAACACCTATTACGATCAGGACAAGGTTACCTACATTACCGAGGATTCGGGCTTCCTATCAAAGGAATATGAAGTGCGTTTGGCGGATGGCAAGGAAATCGAGTTTGACTCCAAAGGAAACTGGACGGAGGTTGATGGCAAGCGAGATGCGGTGCCAAATGATATTGTGCTGACGGCAATCCAGGAATATGTCAGCAAGAGTTTTCCGAACAACGGCATCGTGTACATCAAGAAATCCAGCCGTGAGTACGAAATCGAACTATCCAATGGCTTGGATTTGGAATTCAACAAGAGAGGTCAGTTTTTGAGAATTGATGATTAAGTAAGTTTTACACCTATAAAATATTGAAAGCAATGAAAAATGTAATGTATAGCGTAATGGCGTTGGTAGTAGTCCTGTTCGCCTCCTGTGAGAAAGAAGAAATGATTGGTGTCGATGGCTTGCCGGGCACAGGTGTCACGTTCTTGGAGCAACATTTTACTGGCGTGAAGGTCAGCAACGTCAAGAAAGAAAAAGAAGGCTTGAACGGTACCGAATACACGGTGTATCTGGAAAACGGTATCCGGGTCAAATTTGATAAAAGTGGAAATTGGGAAGAAGTGGAAGCTCCGGACAACATCGCCATCCCGACTTCCTTCATCCTAGATAATATCGTGGCCTATGTGGCCGAACATTATCCGAATACAGGTATTAACAGCATCGATAAAGAACGAAATAGGTACGATATTGAGCTGACAAACGGATTGGATTTGGAATTTAATTTGGCGGGCGATTTCGTTCGGATTGATTAACGATTGGGATTTTTCCCATCGTTTTGATAGCTCCTTGGTATGGGTGGTGGCCTGTATCGGGGAGCTTTTGCTTTAGTATGGTTTTTTGTGCCGGTGTTTGGCTGGGGAGAGGGTTGAGGAGGGAGGTTCAATGGCGTAAACAAGGCTACTATTCAGCGATAGGGTAATTCCATTGACCAGCCGACAACCCCTTAGTTTAGAACACCTCCAAATTAACATAAGCCGCTGTGTATTCGTTTTAGACGTCGATTTTTCGTATCTTCGCAGCAAATTTCGCATCCGTCCGATTATCCCGGACAAATCCTTTTGCTTGGCGAAAGTCTGAATAGAATACGTAACAAAATAATATTGCACATGGCATTCGATATTGATATGATTAAGAAGGTCTATAGCCAATATAGCGATCGCATAGCAGCGGCTCGCAAGGTCATAGACAAACCCCTTACCCTTACTGAGAAAATACTATACGCCCACCTGTGGGACGGAGCTGCAACGGAGGCCTACCAACGTGGCGAATCCTATGTAGATTTCGCACCTGATCGTGTGGCTATGCAAGATGCGACCGCCCAGATGGCGTTGTTGCAGTTTATGCAAGCAGGCCGGTCAAAAGTAGCTGTACCATCGACCGTACACTGCGACCACCTCATCCAGGCCAAAGTAGGCGCCCAAGCTGACTTGGCTCGTGCAAACGACGAGAGCAAGGAAGTGTTTGACTTCCTGGGGTCGGTGTCCAACAAATACGGAATCGGGTTCTGGAAGCCCGGAGCCGGAATCATCCACCAAGTGGTATTGGAAAACTACGCTTTCCCCGGTGGGATGATGATCGGTACAGACTCGCATACGGTTAATGCCGGTGGTCTGGGTATGCTGGCTATCGGGGTAGGCGGCGCTGACGCCTGCGACGTGATGGCCGGTTTGCCATGGGAACTCAAATTCCCCAAACTGATTGGTGTGAAGCTAACGGGCAAGCTGAATGGCTGGACCGCACCGAAAGACGTCATCCTGAAAGTGGCCGGGATTCTGACGGTAAAAGGTGGTACAGGCTGTATCGTCGAGTACTTTGGCGAGGGTGCCAAAGCCATGTCCTGTACCGGTAAAGGTACCATCTGTAACATGGGTGCTGAGATCGGTGCGACGACCTCGACATTCGGGTACGATGAGTCCATGGAGCGCTACCTGCGTGCTACCGGCCGAGCCGATGTGGCCGACGCTGCCAACAGTATCAAGGAGCACCTCACGGCGGATGCTGAAGTGTATGCCGAGCCCGAAAAATACTTTGATCAGGTTATCGAAATCAACTTGTCTGAGCTGGAGCCACACTTGAATGGACCGTTTACGCCAGACTTGGCTACACCGGTATCACAAATGAAGGAGCAAGCTGCCAAAAATGGTTGGCCATTGAAAGTAGAGTGGGGGCTGATCGGATCATGTACTAACTCCTCCTATGAGGACTTGTCGCGTGCAGCATCCATCGCACGGCAAGCCGTAGAAAAAGGTTTGGCAACCAAAGCGGAGTTCGGAATTAACCCCGGATCCGAGCAGGTGCGCTATACGGCTGATCGTGATGGCTTGATCGATACGTTTACCGACCTCGACGCCACCATCTTTACCAATGCCTGTGGACCGTGTATCGGTATGTGGGACCGGGTAGGGGCAGAGCGTGCCGAGAAAAACACCATTGTCCACTCGTTTAACCGAAACTTTGCCAAGCGTGCCGATGGTAACCCGAATACCTTTGCATTTGTGGCCTCTCCGGAAATGGTAGCGGCTATTGCGATTGCCGGCGACCTTTCCTTCAACCCAATTACCGATACCCTTGTCAACGACAAAGGCGAGTTGGTTAAGCTTGAAGCCCCACAGGGCGATGAGCTTCCGGAAAAAGGCTTTGACGTTGAAGACCCGGGATACCAAGCGCCTGCTGAGGACGGCACTGGCGTGGAGGTGGTGGTGTCGCCGACATCCGATCGC
>CAZXSL010000201.1:0-5478 GCA_964643235.1 uncultured Sphingobacteriaceae bacterium
CCTCCTTGGTAACGGTAGCCACTCAGCACGTTTATGGGTTCGAAGCAGGCCGCGCGCATATCCTTGAGGTGCACGTACTCCATATCACGGTCTGCCCGCACTTCGATGCGCATGATGACTTTGTCGCCTACTTTCAATGTATTCCCCTCTGTGATTTCCGTTAAAACCGGCCCGCGGTCTGTATTGCGTTCGATAAAGAGTTGCCTACGCAGGCTGAGTGGAGTTTCAGCCGGGGTAATATTATCCAGTTGTTCGAAATATTGCCAATATACCGCCCCCCAAGCTACACCTTCGTTAGCGCTTTGGTCTACCTCTACGGTGATGTTACCCATCGCAGGGGTGATGGCCTCACCTTCATAGCGTTTTTTGAAGTACCCCGTTCCGGCCTCGGTTTTCTCGTCCGTAGAGCGGATGGTCTCCTCGCCTAGCGTAATGGTAACGGTCGGTTGGGCTATGAGCCAGTCGCTGCCGCGCAGCAGCAAGGCATAGATGGCATCTGCCGTGGCCTTGGTGCTGTTCCAATGCTGGGTCTGTTTTTGCTTGATTAACCATACTTTCAGATCGTCGACCACTTGGTTGTCGTTGGTGATTTCGGCAAAGGCTTCGATAAGTAATGACTGGGCTTCGATGGGCGCTTCATACCACCAGTAACCGCGAGGCATGTTTTTCCAATACATGCCCAGTTCAGGATGATGTATAGCTGTTTCGCGCAGGGAAGCCATGATGGCTGTGGCAATTTCTTGACGATTGCTGCGATGTAAGGCTAATGCCGTTTGTCCTTGTAAATAAGGCGTAGATTCCACCCAGAAACGTGCCGCTTGCCTCAAATAGAAGTCGTATGCTTTGAGGTGTTCGTCCTGTATGGGCAGCTCGTTAAGGAAGCTGCGCATATACAGGTAGTGGATATGGATAGGGCTTAATTGGCGCTTGTTGAGCTCCGTCTTGTCCTTCACGATTCGCTCGTAGTCTTCCGCCACTTGGCGGTCGAGAAAAGCAACGGCTTCTTCCAATATTTGTATGGCCGTGGACTCGCTAGCCGCCGCCACGCCAAGTGCTTGGAGCTTGGCGATACCTGTGGCGATGTGTTGGGTGATGTACCGGTTGTGAATCATGCCCGTAAACCAGGAAAAGCTGCCATCCGATAGTTGGAGTTCGGCCAGTTTGTCGAGGTTTTGGCTAAGCCCCTGTGCTAGTTTGTGGTTGTCGAACAACAGGGCAATCCGTCGTTTCTGCTCGCTTTCGTTTTGGGCTTCCATCACCCAGGGCGTTTCTTCCAGTAGGGCTGACTTCAGTTCTTGATTTTTCTCTAGATTGGACAATAAAGCAGAGGTATCCGCTTCCAACCATTGGTCGAATATTGCCTTTACTTTGGGCGATTGGGCGACGATATGAGCGGCCAGTGCGTTGGCGTAAAATCGGCTGAATACCTGCTCGGAACTATTGTGTGGATTTTCCATCAGATAAGGCAGAGCTTGCACGGCATACCACGCCGGATTGCCAGTAAACTCGACAGTTAGTGCATGGTCTACCCGTGTCGTACTCGTGGTGTTGGCCAGTTTTTCCAAGGTAAACGTCTTGGGTTCGTTGCCTCGGACAGGTAGGGGTAAGGTTTCGGTTACCAACATGCGATTGGAAATGACAGGTAAGGTATGTTCCTCGCCATCGGTAAAATTACCTGCCTTGGCCCGGATGCGAACGACTACCGGCTGAAAAAGACTCTCCGGTACCTGAACTATCCATGACACCGACGTGCTTAGGCCCGGGTTAGCTTGGAATGGAACGGTTTGTTCCTGATCGCCAAAGCCGGTAATGGGCTCCAATGTCGCTGCATCGAGGATTTCCAAATGCGCGAACCCATTAAGTGTCTCGGTGCTGATATTGCTGATTTTACTGCTCAGTTGGATAGCATCGCCCTGGCGCAGGAAGCGCGGCAGGTTGGGCATGACCATCAGGTCTTTTTGTGTCTTTACCTGCCCTTGCAGGAAGCCTGTTTTCCAGTCGGGGGTATGGGCAAATGCCATCAGTTTCCATTCAGTCAATGCTTCGGGCATGGTAAAGGCCAATGTCACGTTACCTTTAGCATCCGTTTTGAGCTGCGGGAAGAAAAACGCGGTTTCCTGTAAGTTGGTGCGTACGGAAACATCTGCCATTTCTTCTCTGGGTAAGATGGTTTGTGAATCTTCCTCGGATACCGGCGCGGTTTGCATGTCATAGCCAGCTAGGGCAGCCTCCTCCACGATGCTGGCACTCTCGAAAGCCATGTCCGCCATGCCATCACCATTTGCCATTCTCGCCAATGGCATTACTTTATTGAACATACCCAACACCCGGCTATAGTTGTAGAGATAGTCGTATCGTTTTTCGTATCTCAAGGGTCTAGGTGTATTGATGGATGCGTTCCAATTGCTTCCGTAGTTGATGTCGAATCCTTCACGTGTATTCCACGTATTGACGTAGCGTATGGGGGAGAGCTTATCCCAAACCCAGTTGTGGGGACGTAGCGCATCCAAAGAAGCGTCATAAAGCCCAGCAAGCAGTTCGGCAGCGACGGCCTCTTTCTTTTCCCCTTTGATGGTCATCAACCACTGTTCCGATTCGCCGGGCAGCAATTTGTCCCGGTGGGTCGCCCATTCGATTTGTAATTCACGGTTGGACCAAGCGACATCAATCTGTTGTGTAGCTGTGTAAACTCGGTTGTTGTATACATACAACCATTGGTAGGCATGGCCACCACGGTCTTGTTCGGCGATGGGACGGGCTATGGTTTTGTGGGTTGAGAAGGTCACGAAACCATCCTCGACATCCGTACTGTTTTCCAAAACGTAGGTGTTTTCAAATCCCGTGTTGATGTCGATGTGCAAGGTGTCCCCCGGTTGTAATGCTACTTGCTTAGGGAGTACGGACAGGGCTTTTTGGTGTACTTCATCCCGGGTGGGCACATGGACGTACGTATATTTCTTTTCGATTATTTCCTGCCCTTGGGCGTCGGTAGCTTTCAATTCGATGACATACCACCCCGTTTGTTGCCAAGCGTCGGATGGTAGTGTGATATCGGTTTGTTCACCCGTATTGATTTGGGTATGCCATGTCGGGTCTTTTTGAGCCCAATACCTGTAATCCGATTCGTTTTCGAATTCGTCATCAGGAAATGCCAATCGGAATGAATCTTCGTCCATCATCGGACGATCCGGTTTTTCCCAAAGCCGCTCCCGGTACAGTTTGCCCGGGAATTGTAGAGGAGTGACGGTGATGCTCAAATCAGTGGAAACACCAGTACCATTCAGGTTTTGGGCGATCACCGATAATGTGTTGTCCGCTTTGCGGGCATCCAATTGTTCCGGTACTACCGTGTGGAGCTGTAGCGAACGGTATCCGGCGTTGAGGTATGTGCTGCCGCTCTGAGTCTCGCCGTTCTGATCAGTTACATCAGCATATACGTAGTAGGTAAATACCGGTAGGGATTCGGGAGCGACCTGCTTGTCGGGTATGGTGGAGACTGTTACGTTGAACGAACCGTCCGCTGCCGCTCTGGGTTTCACCGTTTAGGTCGGTCACGTCGGCATAAACATGATAGGTAAATACAGGTAGCGATTCGGGAGCTATTTGCTTGTCGGGGATGGTAGTGACCGTCACGTTGAACGAACCGTCTGATGCCGTTTGTAAGGTTCCGTTTGCGATTTCCATTTCGGGTGAGTGAGGCTGTCCCCACCGGAAGAATGTCCAGTAAAACGGGAAACGCGCTCTGCGAACGACGCGATAGTTTACCTGTGCACCATCAATATTGTTTCCTGCATAGGCCGTAGCACGCCCGGTCAGGGTTACCTCCTCGTTGAGTCCGACGGTCGTCTGAACGATATCAAATTCAACGCGGAACTTCGGCCTTTTGTATTCCTCAACCGAGAAGTACGCATTGCCATGGGGGTCGGATATTCGCATTTGTCCTGTCAAGCCAGTAGTAGGCGCATTGAACGTTCCGGCAAATGAACCGTATTCGTTGGTCACTACATCGAGCTCCGCCACGGCTTGGTAGTTGGCATCGTAGAGGGTTATTTTATTTTTTTCATTGGCGAGCACCTTGTTTTCATTGTTTTCGGTGTCTTGGCTTACCATAATGCCTTTGAAATGGATGGTTTGTCCGGGACGGTAGATGGCTCGGTCGGTAAAGAAAAACGTGCGCGTTTGTGTAGTTTCGGGAATTTGATCCCGTTGTTTGACATAATAATAAGTGTCCGTAACCAAGGTGTCTGCGCCCTGGGCAATCGTAATGCGATTGCCGCTAACGTCGATTTGCGCGCGGCCGTCCTCATCGGTGCGTGATTGCCCTCGTTCTACCAGTTCGTAGTCGTTGGTTGTATGGTTCCAATTGTTTTCCCAAAAGACAACGTGGGCACCCCGGATAGGCATGCCCGATAGCCGATGCAAGGCGACCAATTGCTGGTTTTCCGCGGTATGTTGGAACAATACGCTGAGTGATGACACTTGGAACGATGTGGCATGTACCACGTTTCGATCGCGTTGTGTGTTGGGGAAAGCTGAGGCCACGAGCACATAGTTACCTGTTTGCAACGGGTCAATTTTTATTTCAGTGCGATGCTCTCGGTAGTCTTCGGTTCCGGGTAAGGCGATATCCCATGTTTTAAGGGGTGCCTGGTCGAGTATTCTGTCTTGATGGCGACTGGTGGAGCCGATACGGTCACGGTGTTCTGCATTCGAAACCCGATAAAGCGAGAGGAAAACCCGATCGAGGTTGCGGTAGGTTATCAAAACTTTGCTGTTGACTTCCGGAAGTACGACAGACTCGGCTTTCAGGTCTAGGGATTTGTTAAGTAGTGTATGGCGCAGGCCCATCGCATTCACGGCACCTTCCGTATTGGGAAAGCGAGCGATTAATGCGTCCAATTGTTCCTTTAAGTCAACTAAATCCAAGGAGTCGCTCGACGACTCTGTCGAGGCATTGTTGTATTGGAATTGGAATATCTTGTAGTATACCTGTGCTACCGCAGGTTGGTTTGGATAGCGTGCAGCTAATTCGTGCAGGGCATCCTGATATAGACGGTCTTTGTCCGGATGTGTTGAGTATTCGTGTACGAATGCCAAACGTTGTAAATCAGCATCGATAAGAGCGTCAGGCTGCTCATCGCTAAGGTGGAATGTAAGTAGTTGCTGATAAACCAGCAGCGCCTGGAAATGGAGGGATTCCTCGTCTTCGGATTCAAACTTAGCTTGCGAGAAATCGATAGCCGGTTGGAACCACGTCTTTCCGTCGATCTGGAAGTGGTATGCAGGTTTGATGATGTCCTTCTGGTCGTTTTCAAAAAAACCAATTGCCCGGAATGCTAGGAAATCGTACAATGTAGGACGTAGTTGCCGCGTGTTTTGGCCCTCGACGAGAATTGGAGCGTATTGTTCTACCGGCATAGTTTGCAAGATTTCTTGATTGGCTATCGATGCTTGGTAAAGTTCGCTGGCTTTGTTGAT
>CAZXSL010000202.1:0-5472 GCA_964643235.1 uncultured Sphingobacteriaceae bacterium
TCCGCATGTGGCTCATACATATTACCCCTATATGACCCCGATTATACGACGCTATGCCGCCGAATACGATTTGCCTTATACCTGTTATCCGGCTTTGAAAGCCATAAAATCGCATTTTAACCTGTTGAAAAAACATGGAGTGCAAGAGAATATACTGCAGCACGGAGAGCTATAGTTTCTTTGCTTCTTCCCAGTAGACGTCCATTTCGGCGCGTGTCATGTCGTGGAGTTCCCTGCCGGCATCAGCAGCAGCCCGTTTTTCCAAATGATTAAACCTTACCAATCGTCCTCGTTTGCAACGAGGATGCTTGAGGATGGCGTTTGCAACGCTAAATAAAAAAACACGATATTAGTCTGCATGTCAGGAGATCGTTATAAAATAATCAATCAGCATGCAACCTACTTCTGTACGTTGACCGTTATCCATTGGATTGACATTTTTACACGCTCTTCCTATCGGGATATCGTCGTCGAATCACTTAATTATTGCGTGGACAACAAAGGCGTAACGGTTTTTAGTTGGGTTATCATGTCTAACCATATCCGCTTAGTAACCCAAGTGGGACCTCCTTTTCGTTTCTCCGATTTTCTGCGAGATTTTAAAAAATTTACATCGAAGGCGATTATCAGGGAAATTGGAACAACAGCTGAAAGCCGTCGCGAATGGTTGTTGGATAAATTTAGTTTTGAAGCCAGAAGGACGGGGAGAGCGGAAAACCACAAGGTATGGCGGGATGACAACCATGCCATCGTGATAGATGATCAAATCGATGTTTGGCAGAAAATCAATTATATCCACGATAATCCGGTAAGGGCCGGATTAGTTGAGCAACCCGAACATTATTGCTATAGCAGTGCCATCGATTATGCCGGAGGACAAGGGCTGGTAAATATTGATGTGCTTTCGTGATTTATGTGCGATACAATCGCACTTCTCGTTCATCCTCGTTGCAAACGAGGACGATATATAGAATGCAGGAGCTATAGTTTCTTTGCTTCTTCCCAGTAGACGTCCATTTCGGCGAGTGTCATGTCGTGGAGTTCCCTGCCGGCATCAGCAGCCCGTTTCTCAAGGTGGTTAAACCGTTTGATGAACTTCTTGTTGGTACGTTCGAGGGCATTTTCGGGGTTGATGCCGATAAACCGCGCATAATTGACTAAAGAAAAAAGAACATCCCCAAACTCAGCTTCTGCCTTTTCTAGGTCTATGGCCGCTGTGGTTTCTACATTGAACTCGGCTTTGAATTCCTCTAGTTCCTCTTCTACTTTCTGCCACACTTGGGCCTTTTCTTCCCAGTCAAAACCTACACCCCGGACTTTGTCTTGGATGCGGTATGCCTTTACCAATGCAGGCAAGGAACCGGGTACACCCGAAAGTACACCCTTGCGGCCTTCCTTGAGTTTGATTTGCTCCCAGTTGCGTTTCACATCGTCTTCATTGGATACTTGGGTGTCCGAGTAGATGTGCGGGTGTCTTGATATCAGTTTGTCACACACCCCATTGAGCACATCCGTAATGTCGAAAGCTTTTTGCTCTTCGGCAATCCGGGCGTAGAAAACCAAGTGCATCATCAGATCGCCCAATTCTTTCTTTACCTCGTCCAAGTCATTTTCTAGGATTGCGTCTGCCAGTTCGTACATTTCTTCGATTGTCAAATGGCGGAGTGTCTGCATGGTCTGCTTTTTGTCCCAGGGGCATTCCGTTCGTAGTGTGTTGAGTACGGTCAGCAAACGGTTAAATGCTGTTGTTGGTGTGTCTTGGGTCGGAGGTGGGGTATGTGGCATATTAATAGTCTAATAGCTGTGATTTTGGGAATTGGATTCCCCTTCTTTATTTTCTGAGGTCATGTCAACATGATTCTGGTCATCGGTCTTCCAGTAGCGTAAATGGAGGTCATTTCCGTCAAATACGGCATATGAATCAAAATTAACCCACTCGCCCAAGTTGATGTATCGGCTGCCGTCGGCAAGCTCGATATCGAGCGGCAGGTGTCGATGGCCGAACACGAAGTAATCGTAATGCTGTGTTTCCAGAACCTCGTTAGCATAAGTAACCAGCCATTCGCGTTCCTTGTCTACAAGCTGTTCTTTGCGTCCGTTGGCCAATCTGCTATTGGCCGACCAACGTTGAGCGATACCGATACCCAAGTTAGGGTGCAGGCGCGCAAACAGCCATTGGCAGGCCCGGCTACGGAATATTTTTTTTAAGCGTTTGTAGCGGTGATCGCCCGGCCCTAATCCGTCGCCGTGATGCAGGTAAAGCGACTTGCCACCACGTTCGATGACCAACTCGTTGCTGATGATGGTAGCACCCAATTCGTCCTGTAGGTAGCCGAACATCCACATGTCGTGATTGCCTTTAAATAGCGTGATTTTGACGCCAGTATCAGCGAGTTCGGCCAACTTGCCCAAAAAACGGATGTATCCTTTCGGTACAACCGTTGCATACTCAAACCAGAAATCGAATATGTCGCCCATCAGGTAGAGCTCGGCAGCATCGTGTTGGATATGGCCCAGCCAAGCGACGATTCGCCGTTCGCGTTGGCGCGACTCCTCCCTTGGAAATGTGCCCAAGTGGAAATCAGAAGCGAAATAGATCTTGTCGCGAACAGCCATGGGGGGCAAAATTACCCAAAAATGTTGTCTTGGACAATAAAACAACCCAACTATCCCCATCAATCTTTGTAGACTACCTGTCGGTTTGGCAATGTTTCGTTATCTTATTAGCTTTGTACGCAACTAACACGTAGATAGATGAATAGAAATATCGGAATTATTCTGTTGGCAGCCGTGGTAGGTGCCTGCAGCAACCCCAAAACCATCGATCCCGCAGCTCAAGTTGACCTGCTTCCTTATCCTGAGACCGCAAAAGGCGATGTCGTAGATACCTACTTTGGCGTTGAAGTGCCCGACCCGTACCGTTGGTTGGAGGATGACATGGCTGCGGAAACCAAGGCCTGGGTCGATGCGCAAAACGAGGTTACCCAACATTATTTGGACCAGATTCCCTATCGGGATGCGATTTATGATCGCTTGGAAAAGCTATGGAATTACGAGAAGTTTTCAGCGCCCTTTGTCGAAGGGGATTATACCTATTTCTATAAGAACGATGGTTTGCAGAACCAGAGTGTGCTATACCGCCACAAAGGCGAAGACGGCGAAGTTGAGGTTTTCTTGGACCCTAACACGTTTTCGGCCGACGGCACGACTTCCTTGGCCGGGATCAGTTTCAGCAAGGACGGCAGCTTGGTAGCCTACCAGATTTCGGAAGGCGGTTCCGACTGGCGCAAGGTGGTCGTGATCCGAGCAGAAGACAAATCCATTGTGGGCGACACACTCGTAGATGTCAAGTTCAGCGGATTGGCATGGCGAGGCAACGATGGCTTCTACTACAGCAGCTACGACAAGCCCGAGGAAGGCAGCGCACTGTCGGGCATGACAGACCAACATAAATTGTATTTCCATCGCTTAGGTACGCCTCAAACCGAGGATGAGCTCGTGTTTGGCGGAGCTACGCTTCCCCGCCGGTATATCAGTGCATATCTGACCGAAGATGAGCGCTACCTGATCATTACCGCGGCGGTTACAACCAACGGCAATGAATTGTATTTACAGGATTTGACCGAAGCGGGTAGCAGTATTGTGCGTGTGGTCGATAATTTTACCAATAATCATTGGGTGATTGACAACGACGGCGATAAGCTCTTCATCCAAACAGATTTGGATGCGCCGAACGGAAGATTGGTGGTGGTAGATGCCGATAACCCGGCGCCGCAGCATTGGGTTGACCTTATCCCGCAGACCGAAAACGTGTTGAGCGCCGGTGCGGGCGGGGGTAAAATCTTCGCCAATTACCTCAAAGACGCCACCTCCATGGTGCAGCAATACAATCGTGCTGGCGAACTTGAACGTACTATCGAATTGCCGGCGGTGGGTTCTGCCGGTGGTTTTGGCGCCAAGCAAGATGACGAACACTTGTATTATTCATTCACTTCGTATGTATACCCACCCACGATTTTTAAGTATGATATCGCCTCTGGCGAATCAACGATATACAAGGAATCGGGTGTGGACTTCGACCCGTCTAACTATGTGTCCAATCAGGTTTTCTACACGTCGAAGGACGGAACGAAAGTGCCGATGATTATCACGCACCGCAAAGATATCGAACTGGACGGTACAAATCCGACACTCTTGTATGCCTACGGTGGTTTTAACATCAGCTTGACGCCTTCGTTCAGCACGTCAAACATCATCTTGCTAGAGCAGGGCGGCGTGTATGCCGTGCCCAATATCCGTGGTGGTGGCGAATATGGCGAGCAGTGGCATGTGGCCGGTACGAAGATGCAGAAGCAAAACGTGTTTGACGACTTCATTGCCGCAGCAGAATACTTGATTGCTGAGGGATATACCTCCTCGGAGAAACTGGGTATTGCCGGTGGTTCTAATGGTGGGCTGTTGGTGGGTGCGGTCATGACGCAGCGTCCCGAGTTATACCAAGTGGCGTTCCCGGCGGTGGGCGTGTTGGATATGCTGCGTTACCACCAGTTTACGGCGGGCGCGGGCTGGGCTTTTGACTACGGCACCGCCGATGACAATGCCGAGATGTTTAACTACTTGCATACCTACTCGCCTTACCATGCCTTGAAGGCTGGCACGGCATATCCCGCCACGATGGTGACCACGGCCGACCACGACGACCGCGTGGTGCCGGCACACTCCTTTAAGTTTGCCGCGCGCTTGCAAGAATACCACACGGGCGATAATCCGGTGCTGATTCGAATCGAAACCAACGCAGGGCATGGTGCCGGTAAGCCAACTGCGATGATTATTGCCGAGGCTGCCGATAAATGGGCGTTTCTGTTCCAAAACACGGGAGTGAGTTATCGGGAGTAAAAGATTAAAGTATATTGAAAGAAGAAAAGCCTTTGTTTGTCAAAACAGGGGCTTTTTTGCTAAGTGGGGGCGATTGAAATCTTGGAATGAAAGACGAATGATCACGATTTGTCGTGATATTTATCTCAAAAAACTTAGAGCAAAAAGATTTTCACTGGATGCGGGGTGAATTTGTATGTTTGAGATTTCGAATCGGGTTGTAGTCACGCTGTTAGCGTGATAAACTCCGCCAGGTATCGCGTGGCGCTTTGGCGCCAAGGTCGTGGGTTCTCTTTTGGGGTTTTGCTATTTATGTATTACGTTTATATCTTATACAGCTCCTCCCTGTCCAAATATTATACGGGTAGCTGTGCGGATTTTCCCAAGCGTTTAGCTGAACATAACGCTGGCCTTAGTCGTTTTACGAAGTCTGGTGTGCCATGGATTCTTGTGAAACTTTTCGAGGTGCCGGACCGAACTTCGGCTCTCCAGCTTGAATTTCGGATCAAAAAACGTGGAGCGAAAAGATTTTTGCTGGATGTGGGGTGAATTTGTATGTTTGAGATTTCGAATCGGGTTGTAGTCACGCTGTTAGCG
>CAZXSL010000203.1:0-5464 GCA_964643235.1 uncultured Sphingobacteriaceae bacterium
GCTGATTGTCGTCCGGGCTGAAATAATCGATGGTTCGCAGCAAGGTGGCTCTTCTCGAGCTGTATTTGACCAAACCGTATTGGCCGCGCAAATCCAACCCATCGAATAGGTTCAGGGTAGCGCTCACATTAGCTGTTATCTCTTGTGAACCAAATTCGTTACTTCCGCCATCGGTGGCTACGGCTACCGGGTTGCTTTGCCCGCCATGGTACCCCCAGCTGCCGTTTGTAAAGCGTACCGGAACCAGCGGACGGATAGTGATGGCAGACGACAACGGGCCTGTGCCAGATGCTGAACCCATGTAGTCGCGGTCGATATAACCGATGTTAGCGTCTACCTTCAAGCGGTCGAGCAGGGTGGTGTTAACCCGCAATCGTACGTTATGCCGGTTAGCCTTGAAATTGTCGCCTATAACCATACCCCCTTCGCCTAAATATCCGTAGGATAGGTAATAATTGATATTCTCAGCACCGCCGTTGATGCTTAGGTTGTGGCTTTGTTGCGGTGCGTGCGACTTATACACTTCGCCGATCCAGTCGGTGTTGGCAAAATAGTTGGGGTCGGTACCTTCTCGGGCGATACGGATTTGATCCTCGCTGTAGGTTGGTGTTTGGCCCGCATTGATATTCGCTTCGTTTTGCAAAGTCATGTAGTCGGCCGAACCAAGTAGCTCGGGCAAGGCGGTGGGTTTTTGCAGACCGTAGTAACTGTTAAGCGAGATGTTGGGGCGTCCGGCTTTGCCTTGCTTCGTGGTGACGAGAATGACTCCGTTTGCGCCCCGCACCCCGTAAATAGACGATGAAGCGGCGTCCTTCAGCACCGAAATACTTTCGATATCGTCGGGGTTAAGGATATTTAAGTTTCCTCCCGGGATACCATCAACGACAATAAGCGGATTGGCGTCGCCCCAGGTGCCGACTCCGCGGATACGGATTTGCGGCGCTTGATTGCCCGGGGCGGTGTTTATGTTACGGACGGTTACACCCGGCATAAGACCTTGCAAACCGCGGCCCACATTCGTAATGGGGCGATTTTCCAAATCTTCGCCAGAGACAGCACTTACCGCACCGGTCAGGTTTATTTTCTTCTGGGTGCCGTAGCCAACAACGACCACTTCATCCAAATCAGCCATGTCCTGGGCAAGCTGTACACTCAATGAGGTCATGCCGTTGACGGCAACCTCCTGCGAAACGTATCCGATGGAGGTGAACAGTAACCGACCATCACGGTCGGCACGAATGGAAAACTGCCCGTTATCGTCCGTCAGTACGACTTGGTTGGTGCTTACATTACGGACAGTAACGCCGGCCAAGGGGGACGCCTGCAAATCTGCGGTCCTTACCGTACCCGTCACGGTGAGCTGGTTGTCTTGCACAACAAGCCCAGGGTTAGCGCCAGCGGATACAATGATTTGTTTCCCAGCGATTCGGTAGGTCAGATTCGTCTGCTTGAATGCTTCATCCAGTACCGACTGGAGCTGCGCCCCATGAGTCGATAGGGAAATCACCTGGTCCGATACCAGTTGGTCGCTATACAGCACGGCGAAGTCTGTCTGGCGCTGGATTTCCTTAAAAAGATGAGCAATGTTTTGTTGCTTGATGGATACATCGAGGGTTTGGGAATAGGAGCGAGCCTGGGCTCCCATCACACTTACCCCAATCAAAAAGATTATCATCCGGATCATAAGAAGGGACTGAGGTATACGCCCATTAGGACAACGTAGCAGTTGTCGGGCATTGGAATAATTCATACTTTCGTTAAGTTCATTAAATGATATACTGATTTAATTGAATGAAACCGCGGATTAGGTGTTGGAGCACCTAGTCCGCATTTTTTTGTTAAGTCTTTATTTTCGCTGGATAAAAACCCTCCTTTCTTTTTGCGTCAATGAGTACTTATTTGGGTCATACAAATAAGATAGCACGTCTACCAGGGGCTTGCTGACATCCAGACTGCCTGAAAAAGTGGTGGACTGATCGATTGTGCCGATAAATGCTATCTCGGCATTGTACACGCGTTCTATATTCTTTAGAATCTCAGCCATGGACTTTTGGTTGAGTATCAATTGCTTTTTTGTCCATGAGATGTCATCGGAAAAGTTTCCCTCCTCCAGCGCCAACTGCTGTTGTGCCCGGTCAAAAACCGCACGGGTGCCGGGGCTTATCCGCGTCTCGCTAAATGAGTCGACGTCATTACCCTGTAAAGCGATACTGCCCTCGTGCAGGACGGTGGCCGTGTATGCATCATCTTCATAGGCACTGACGTTGAATGTTGTGCCTAAAACGTTAATCCGAAGGTCGCGCGTATGCACCGTAAAGGGTTGGTCGGGCATATGCTTGACATCAAAATAACCCTCGCCCTGCAAGAAAATATCCCGTCGTAGATGGGTATAGGTGGATGGGTAACTTAATACTGATCCGGCGTTGAGCCATACCCAGCTTCCGTCTGGCAATTGGATGTCTACACGCTGGCCATACGGAACACGGACGGTGTGGTAACGGGTCTCAGGCGCTATGGATACCCTTTCCGTCCGGCTATTGCCGCTCCCGTCGACGATAAGGAGTGTGCTGTCTGCATAGGTAATCTTCGATTCATTATCAATGCGAACGATCTGCCCGTCGTCTAAGGTCAGTTCCACACGCTCGAGCGACCCCGGTGCGAAGGTGCCTTCGATGGATTTGGCAAACTGGTCGAATGGAGTGCCTTGCCCGGGCTGGGAAGAACGATCGATCCACCACCAGCCTAAGCCGATGACGAGCAGGACACCCGCCGCTACGGACGATAGCCTGCGGAACATCACCCGCCGCTTTTGCTTTCGCAGTTTTTGGGCAATGCCCATTTGAATGCCCGACCAAAGTGCCGACTTCTCTCCTGAAGTGAGCTCGTCGCCGTGCTTATTGGTGTGATCTTGAAATTCTTCCTCGTGAGGTTCGTCGCCGAACGGATCCATACGGTATAGTTTGTTTTATACTATACAGAAGGAAGGTTTGGGAGAAATGTCGACTAAAAAAAACAACTATTTTTTAGGTAGCTGGCTATCAGTGCAATATAAAAGGTGGTTAAGGAGTTGAAAGACCCTTTGGTATTCATTTTCATGCGCAAGTGCTTAATCGCCCGGCTGAGCAACGTCCGGCACGTAGGAACCGAGATGTTCATCACTTTTGAAACGGCGTCGTAGCTTAGCTGGGATGCATATCGCAACAGAAGTACTTCTTGTTGCCGGGAGGGCAGGGATACAATTTCCTTTTTTAATTTAGCGTGTAGGCGCGCCTCCTCCTCGCGCGATATTAAGCGCTCCTCATCACTGATTTCAATAAGCTCCTGGGTGGAAAGTGTCTCCGCAATCTGGCAGTGGATAGGGAGGTTTTTAAGGGATTTATTGAGCAAACGGCGGAATGAAACCAGTAAGTAAGACCACACATTGGCGTCAGGGCTTAATCGCTCGCGATATAGGTATAAGTCGGTAAATAAATCCTGGATGCAGTCTTTGACCAAGTCCCTATCGCCACAATATCCCATCCCCCAATCGAATAGCCTGTCGACGTAAGCCGTGTATAAGCGCTCGAAAGCATCATCGTCGCCATCAACGAATCGCTTCCAGTAGGTAGCATGTAGATGTTTTTCCGCGGTTTGCATAATACCCATCGTCTCCGTTAAAAAGAGCCCCCGAACCAATCCGGGTTCACAAAAATAAGGTAAGCATGTAAACTTAATGTTAATCAAATCAGGACGCCTCATAATTGGTCAGTTTCTAGCTGACTATAACGCTATTGTGACACCCCGTTAACAAAGGACAATATGCTTTTTATCGGTTTTCTATAAACAATAGACTGAGGTGATTGTTTTTGCGTGTAAGGTGCGTGTTTTTTGTAGACCTAATTTTTTTGATAGACAGCAGGTCAAAAATCTATATTATGCTGATGAACGGAAAAATATGGACAGCGTTATTGCCATTACTCTTGGTGATGATGGATCCTCAGGAGAACCAAGCACAGGGTCAGAAATTTGTATTTGCCGAAGGCATGGGTAGTGGACTACTCGTGACGGCCAACTTTGATATGCGTTTTAAGCAGGGCGCGCGAGAGGGGCTGGGAGCTCGAGTAGGGTATACCAATGTGGGTATCTTTCATGATCAAGCAGCATCTGTCGTTCCACTAAGTATTAATTATGTTTACGGTAAACAACGGAGTGGCCTGCTCGTCGGTTTTAACACAACGTTTACCTTCATGTCTAAAGATGAGGATGTTTGGTATTACCGCCCGTTTATGTACGGTCCGGAGGTGGGCTATCGCTTTCGTCCCATGGAAAGTGGACTTGCATTTCAGGTTACCTGGTCGCCGATGTTCAATACAACCGATGATATTGATGCGCGTTGGTTTGGCGTGGGAGTAGGCTATGCGTGGTAGTAGCCCTCATCAAGTTCTGCCTGTCTTGTTAAGCACGGCAGCGTCCGTTATTCCACGCCGTCATTCCGGACGGTTGCGAGTGTGCGAGCAAGCGATTCGGAATCTGCTGCTAGAAAGCAGTAGCCAGCCTGTCAGCTGGAAGCAAGTTAGGCCGGGCGGGCAGAAGCTTTTACTCCAAAATCACATTAGGTAGATGTTTCACTTCGTTCAACATGACAAAACGGAATACTGCGCCAAACCTGCGAAAGAGGGGTTTATGGGGCGTTTAAGCAGGTTGCTCACCAACTCTTTCAAGTTTAACGGACTGTCCCGCAGGGCAGGACGTACCTGCCTGCCGAAGGCAGGTAACTTGGAAGCACAAGTAAAGCAAGTTTTCAACTTGCTAGGCCTATGCCCAGTTGAAAAATCGGCTTATTTCAACGCTTAAGACACCCACCTTCGTTGGACCGACGTTACACGCATGATACGCTAGATGGGCACGTTAAAGGGATTCGCGCGCCAACAGGGTTAATTGAGGCAGAAGACTAACCTTACAAAGCTGCGACAGCACTTTTCCAAAATACGCGGATATGACTTGTGTCTACCTTCATCCTCGCTTTAAACAAGTCGTAGTTCTCCTGTGCGCGCAACCAAAATTCAGGAGTAGAACCTAAGCCTGCAGCCAATTTTATAGCCATCTCGGGCGTAACGCCCTGTTTGCCGTTAATGATAGAAGACAAGGTCTTCCGTGTCGTACCTAACCCCGTGGCAACTTCCTCCAAAGGAAGTCGTTCGCCTGTTTCCTCTCGTATTCCTTCAATCGTTTCCCGAATCAATTCTCCAGGGTGTGCTGGACTGTACATTGCCATATCGTTATCCTCCAATTAATGGAAATACGTATTATAATCTTTCCCTGATTTTATCTTTTGGCGGGAATGGGGCGTTCTCATACGAGTTTTTGTTTTCAATTGTGCCGTTGCGCCTATGCATGTAAAGCTCTGTTTTTTTTCGTCTTATTCAGTGTTCTTTCATAAGATACTGCATCCGCCTTTTGTCAAAACTCCGAGAAGCCCGCGAAG
>CAZXSL010000204.1:0-3808 GCA_964643235.1 uncultured Sphingobacteriaceae bacterium
AAATGGCCGCCATTATCCTCGACGGGAAACAGCCCATTTTGCCCGTCGACGGTGCCGATGCCGTGAAAGACATGGTTTTGGTCGATGCCATATACAGGGCTGTTCGGACAGGAAAGAAAGAACGTATAAATTATGGATAATGCGTAATCCAGTCTTACCTGTCTTAATGGGCGTTTTGTCGCAAAGTTATCAGGTCCGGATTTCCTTACGCATGAATAGGTAATAAGCCAAAGCAAAACATACCATCGTGGCGGCGAGTAGTCCCGTTACTTGAGGCCAAACAATCATCAAGCTCTCTTTAAGGGGCAAAGGAGCCGGTATGGCTCCTGCCATCCGTTCCATGCTGAGTGCTCCCAAGCTACGCACGGAGGGCATCAACAAAGTTGTAGCCGCATCCGTATATAACTGGCTCGGGGCAAGCCGCAACAGCGACAACAAGAGGTTATTATAGGATAACATCTGGTCTGGTGCGATGTATCCGGATTTTGGCAACATCGAACTGATGATTAAGTTAACCACGATTTGGTAAAACACCGTAAAGAACAACCAAGTGCCGATCGCGGCCAAAGCCGAGGTCGCAGCGTTCCGAAAGCGAACGGAAAAGCAAATCGACAAGCTAAGCCAAAACCCGATGTAAAGAATGCTCATGACAACAAATCCGAGAATGCGCAGCATCTCCACGGGCTCGACAGGTACGCCTGTAAATAGCAGCCCCCCTCCTACCATCAATAAGGAAAGGCTGAGGAACAGCACACTGACAACAATGAGTGCAGCCGTAAACTTGGCATGTAGAATATTGTCTCGATAAACCGGTTGAGCCATAAGACGTATTAACGTCCCGTTGTTATACTCCGAATTAATAGCATCAAAACCCAAAGCAATACCCAAAAGCGGCCCCAAAAAACTAATAAAGGTATGGAAAGTAGGCAATGTACCATCTGATACGGTCAGCAGTTTTAAATAGACAAACATGCGATCGGGGTCGTGTATATTACCAACCGCGCTCTTGATATTGGCAACAGAGATATACATCGTACCCAGAAATGTCAGTACAATCAATGATAACATAACGATAAAGCGCCAGCTCCGCACTTGATCGCCAACTTCCTTGTGCACCATGACCCAAAAAGGGCTTGGCACCGATAATGCACGGGTACGGTTACTCCTTGCTTCTTTTGAAAAAAGATCGTTTAAATGTTTTATTGGATTTTTCATCGGAAACATGTGTTATTATGTCGTTGTTTTCAAAATAACGCTGGTATATTTCATCAAGCCCGAACTCCTTTTGCTGCACACCTAATACATCAAGTTCATGACGCACAAAAAAGCGCACAATATCGGGTGTCATCTCATTGTCGCAAGATACTTCAACTTGGTTGCCATAGACGGTCACTCCCCTAACTCCGGGCAACTGCTGGAGTTCCTGTTTCGCTTCCCATTCTTCAGGCAAAGGATTTTTAAGAAGGACGGACACCTCGTAAGGCTTCTCTTTGAAAAGCTCTTTGGCTAGGGATTGGATATTGCCCTCAACAAGCAACTTCCCATCGACGAAAATCCCCACACGGTCACAAACTTGCTGTACTTGGTGCAAGTGGTGCGACGAGAGCAAGACCGTCAAGCCCTGTTCTTGGCTCAAGCGGCTAATCAGCGAAAGAAACTCTCGGATGCCATTGGGGTCGATACCCAGGGTAGGTTCGTCTAGAATAATGACCGCTGGCTCGCGTATCAACACTTCGGCCAGCCCCAAACGCTGCTTCATACCTCGGGAATAGGCGCCCGCTTTCTTGTGCATTTCATTTCCCAAACCCACTACCTGCAAAGTTTTTCGGGCTCTTTCTTCTACATCTTCCTCCGCGATTCCATTAAGACGGCCGATGTACATCAAATTTTCGAGCGCGGTCATCCCATCGTAAAACCCAAGGCTATCCGGCATGTAACCGACCTTCCGTTTTACGGCAATGGGGTTTTTAGTGGCATTGATGCCGCACACCATGGCGGTGCCTACCGAAGGCTCCGACAGGCCAAGCATCATCAGGATTGTCGTGGTTTTACCAGCCCCGTTAGGGCCTAGCAAACCAAAAACTTCTCCTTTCCCTATACGCAAGGAAAGGTTGTCTACGGCCTTCACGGAACCGTAGTATTTTGTCAATCCTTCCAGTTCAATGATGGTCTCTCCCATAGCTACGATTATCTCCTTCCGTATTTTCGAATGAGGTAAACGACCATTCCAAGTGCCAAGAGAATAACCAGTATACCAATCCAGCCCGACAGCAATGAGGTTTTCACAGTCATCCTAAAGGTTGCATTAGCATTGACATGGTTGTTGCGAGCGGTAAAAGTGGTCAAATAATCGCCAGCAATAGTCTTGTCCGGCACGCCTACCGTAGCTGCCAGCTCTTGGCTCTGCCCCGGCTCCAAACGTTGGATGACAGCCGGCTCAAAGGTGGCATTCCATTGACTCGGAGATTGAGCAGAAAGTTCGATACCGTCGAGCGGCAGCGTCCCGGTATTACGTACCGTCAGTACAATACGTTTACTTTTTCCTTCGGTAATATTATCACTCAGTCGACCCGAAGGCGTTGAAATTTCAACATCGTATTTCCCTCTTAAAACCGCCTCCAGCTCCAACCGCAAGGTATCACCTGCGGCTATTGCCGTAACCGGGATATTGTATTTCCCGGGTTGGGCCAATGGGGCGGCAGTTATTTCGACGGAAATATCCTTGGTTCCCCCCGCATCTAACTGCAGTCCGGCCACTTGGCTGCCATCTACTCGAAACAATACGTTCCATCCATCAGGAACCATAGCTTTCAACTCATAAAGCTGAGTTTCACTCCCGCCATTATGAAGCGACGCATTGTAACGAAAAGTCTCCTTGGCTTCCGCTTCCACATTGACCAACCGCACGGTAAAAGTCGACCTGCTATCCCCTCCCTGTCGGGAATGGGCAATAGAAGCTAAGAATAATGAGATAAAAGTAAGGCAAACGGCTAATAGAGATACAGCCCACCGTTTACGAGGCTGGGTAACATAAAATTGAGCATACATAGGATTAATAAATAATTATAATTCATTAATAAAACATAAGCTGAACAACATGTAACTTGATCACGCAATAGGTACTGCAAACCTATAAAACTTAATTAAAAAATGAAAAACCAAGAGCTAACTAATTTTAAAAAAGAACATATCACACTATAAATCAACCACAAAAAACAGAAAAACAACAATCCAAAATAAATATCGCCCACCACACAGTCCCCTTTTCCAAATGCAAAAAGGGTCTTATGACGAAGCGCTCACTACAAATTTAGATAGAAAAAGAAAAGCGGAATTTAAAATGATTAGCAATATCCAAACAAATATCCTTATTTTTACGAAAATAATAAACAGCGAATCATTTCTATCAATTTATCATAAAACAAGACATGAAGTTTTTCATCGACACGGCAAATCTAGCACAAATTAAGGAGGCACAGGACTTAGGTGTATTGGACGGTGTGACCACCAATCCCAGCCTGATGGCCAAGGAAGGTATCACGGGGGAAGAGAATATCATCAACCATTACAAGGCGATATGCGATATCGTAGATGGTGACGTCAGTGCTGAAGTCATTAGTACCGACTATGACGGCATCATCAAAGAAGGCAAAGCTTTGGCCAAGCTTGACGATAAAATCGTCGTCAAGGTACCGATGATCAAGGACGGTGTCAAAGCCTTGAAACATTTTAGCAGTGAAGGGATTAAAACCAACTGTACCTTGGTGTTTTCAGCCGGCCAGGCACTATTGGCGGCAAAAGCAGGAGC
>CAZXSL010000204.1:3820-5314 GCA_964643235.1 uncultured Sphingobacteriaceae bacterium
TATATGTCCCCGTTCATCGGGCGTTTAGACGATGTTTCAACCGATGGTTTAAGCTTAATCGAAGACATCCGATTAATATATGACAACTATGGCTTTGAAACGCAAATTTTGGCTGCTTCGGTACGCCACGTTATGCACGTCTTGGAATGTGCCAGAATTGGTGCAGATGTCATGACTGGCCCGCTTTCAGCTATTTTAGCTTTGCTTAAGCACCCATTAACGGATATAGGCTTGGAGCAGTTCTTAGCAGACCACGCCAAAGCAGCAGGCAAGTAAGCCAAAAGCTTATTCCGATTCCGTAGGTTTAAAACGGTTAAAAACCTCTATATGCTCATGCGTGTAGAGGTTTTTTTGTGGCTTGTAAATCATTAAAAAAATGAAACTGTATCAAAAGCTCAAAATCCATGATTTTGTCATTTCGAGGACACGAGAAATCTCTGATTGTCGATGTTTCAGATTTCTCACTGCACTTCGTTGCGTTCGAAATGACACTTTTGATACAGCCTCATGGTATGGTTTCACTAAGGTATTAATCCTTACTAAAAGCTTACATCAGCCACTACAGGCATGTGGTCAGACGGGTATCGTTGGTCTTTTGCATCCGTTAGCACACCATATTTTCTTACTTCAACGTCATCGCTAACGAAAACATAATCAATTCTATTTTTCATGGGAGCCGTGAATACAAAAGAATTGAAAGTACCCACAGGTCCGTACGGTGGAGTGATGGTCGCGGTATATGCGTCATTCAAACTCGCGGAGAGCGTTTGTATAGGTACTGATTCCGGAGTCGCATTAAAGTCGCCTGTACAAATCACAGGACTATCCCCAGCAATCTCCTCAATTTTGGCCAGCATCAGTTTAGCAGATTCCTCACGAGCTACCACCCCTTGGTGATCAAAGTGCACATTAAAGAAATAAAATTCCTTCTGCGTACGAGCATCTTCGAATTTTACCCATGAAGCAATGCGATTACAGCACGTCGCATCCCAGCCCAGCCCAGGCACATCCGGAGTTTCACTCAACCAGAAGTTACCAGAATCCAGTACGCTAAACCGCTCCGTCTTGTACAAGATAGCGGAATGTTCCCCTTTATCTAAGCCATCATCGCGACCTGCCCCAAAATAAGCGTAACCTTCCATTTCCAACAAGTCGTTAAGCTGGTGGCTAAAACCCTCTTGTGTTCCCACGATATCAAAATCGTGAAACTGAATCAGTGCCTTAACGTGGTCTTTTCGATGGGGCCAGGCGTTCAAACTATCCCGTGGCGTATCCATTCGCAGGTTATAGCTTACTACCCGGATAGGCTCATCCACAGGTGCCGACACACATCCAGACACGACCGAAAAGAGAAGAGCACTTAATAAAACAAATAATCTTTCCATTTACTACTTTTTAAATTCAATAATACAATTACCACCCGGGGTTCTGACCTAATGAAGGGTTTCGCTCATAGTCCGTTTGCGGGATGGGATAAAGATACTTCTTATCCTC
>CAZXSL010000205.1:0-5178 GCA_964643235.1 uncultured Sphingobacteriaceae bacterium
ATGAAACTTTAACGAACTTTTTAAACAGGATCATACTTATTGCACACCACTTAGCGTGCACGGACCACCTCACTAATTGCTTGCAACAACCCTTCGCGTTCCTTATCCAAAGTCAATTCCCAGAACATGATGCCTCCCAGACCATGGTCAATGGCATACTGGGCTTTGGCAGATACCGAACGGGCATCGTCGCCGGTTGCGTATTTACGTTCCTTTGCGTTGTACCAATAAGGTGCTTGGGCATCTTCATCATAATAATATTGCCAACCTTTTTCAACGGTCAGTTCTTCGCCATGCTGCTTAAAATTAAACCCTCTGGTATGTTCGCCCGGATTATACCGCCCGTTTTTGGTCGAATCGACATCTTGCCATACCCTAGCGTAAAAAGCCGCTCCGATGACTAGCTTATTCGCTGGCACACCGATATCGAGCAAGTACTGCACGGCTCTATCGGCGGATTCCTCGTCCGGCCGAACACTATACAAGGGGGTATGGTGTCCGGTGACTGTGGAATAACCGTGTACCAAATCATAACTCATGATATTGACCCGATCCATCAGCGGCATGACTTTATCCCATTCGATCGACTCGTCAAGAAACGTCTGGAATCCGCCAGCGGCAAAACTCAACTCGTTATTGCTACCCAATACGTCGCGGAGTGCTACCACGAGTTCTGTAAAATTCTCCCGATCCTCAGGCATGTACGGGTGGCCTGGATGACCGGGGATCGCTGGATACTCCCAGTCCAAATCGATCCCATCCGTGCCAAAATAATCGTTGGTTTCCTTTACAGATTGGGCAAAACGAAGTCTGCCTTCATCCGTTGAAAACGCTTCCGAACAAGGCTCGCACCCACCCCAACCCCCT
This sequence comes from uncultured Sphingobacteriaceae bacterium, assembly GCA_964643235.1. Lineage (GTDB taxonomy): Bacteria > Bacteroidota > Bacteroidia > Sphingobacteriales > Sphingobacteriaceae > CAYRGQ01. The sequence continues at coordinate 868 of CAZXSL010000205.1, forward strand.
AGGGAGAGCATAATTTTTAGATGTGGGTGCTTTTCTTTTAAGGACACCAAGTGCTTTATGGCCGTGGAGTCCCGCTGATTACGAACATGCAAAAGGCCATCCTTCAAATGGCTGAAACTAAAAATAATATGGGTTAGCCTGTCAACCTCATAACGGTCAATCGTTTGGTCATCGCCCACATAGTATGCGATGACCGAAAAGTCGTCTCTCGCGGTTTCAGTATCATTTTCACCCTGCTGCGCACACCCCTGCATTACGAGCATCCCAGCTGACAGGATTAGTGGATAAAACAGGTTTTTCATGAGTTTCGAATTTAGCGTTCGTTAATTGTGTCCCTCATATTCGTGGGAAAGTGGTATCAATCGAGCGGAAAGATCCGGTTCTGGCATGTCCTTATCAAAGGGGAACATCGGACGCTGTATGTTCTGATATGGCAAGCCGATCAGATTTTGGTCGACACCTCCTGCTGTGAGTGCCATGACCCAATCACCACGCATATTGTACAGGTCGGGGACGAGGTAACCTATTTTAACCATGAGGATATCTGCTTCACGCGGATTAAGGTCCAGGTTTGTAAAATCCGATTCGTTATGGTAAGGTTTTCTCCTCTTGGTAACGATGATGTAGTTGTTACCGCTCTTAACCACGACTTCAACGTCCGCATTCCGGTCGCCTTCGCGAATGGAATGCACTGTGCCACTCAACTTCAATGGAGGCGCATAGCGGTCGTCTACGATGGCCCCGACCATACCTTCGACTGGCTGCCCTACCCCTACCTTTAAGGCTTTCTCGATTAAGTCGGGACCGGGAATGGAAGCATAAATAAACGTCGGTCCATCTGGCGCGCGGAATGCGGGATGGGCCAATACATCCGTTAAGGTCTTCGTCACGTCACCAGCTCCCCCAGCTGTGGGATTATCGCCCGTATCGCTTATAATAAACGGCTTTTTATCACTGTTGAGTGCTTGCGACAAGGCGTTTTCCAAGGTCGTTGTTGGTGCTACGAAGTCAAACTCCTCGCGCACATCCCAAAACCGTTGGGCTAGGTCTTCAGCAGCTTTCGTCACGTTTTGTTCATCATCGCCCACTACGATAACATTGGCCCGCGCACGTGCTTCGTCGGCCCATGCGTATCCTACCCATATCGCGGCATCGATAACGCCTTCTTGCTCTGCTGCTGGCGCTACAGCGGCATAGAGGCTTTTGCCTGGTTCGATGCGCGTGCTCGTTTGCTCGCCTGCTAATAATACGGGCACGGATACCATGGCTTTGTACGCCGGCTTACCTTTGCCACTATGCAGCCGCTCGACGAGGTTGCGTGCAGCACGTTCGCGCGACTCCATTGCATCCTCGTGGGGCGCCATGCGGTAACAGGTAATCAAGTCCGACAAAGCGGTAAGTGTTTCGGTCACATTGCCATGGAGATCCATACTGGTCGAGATCATGGTTTCCACTCCAATGACTTCACGCACCCGGGTAATGAGATCACCTTCGGCGTCTTCGAGCCCCTCTACACTCATGGCCCCATGGATATCAAAGAACAACCCGTCGTATGGCAGGTTTGCCCGCAGTGAATCCAGCAACTCGGCTACTAGTGTTTCATACGCCTCCCGGGTTACGGTTCCGCCCGGCAAGGACCGAGCAGTAAAGGCTGGCAACCATTCTGCAGACTCCAATAAATCGGAACCCTCAGCAAAAAAAGGATAATTATCCATTATCTCCTGCCCACGCCGCGCGTGAAACGCATCCAATCCGGAGCGCGCGGGTGAAAATGTACCCGATTCAATGGCAAGCCCGGCAATGGCTATCCGGGGTTTTTGTGATTGTTGGTTTGTCTGTGTACATGCGCTAAACAGCAACAAGAAACACGCAAGGATTACTAAGCAAGTGTATTTTTTCATTTTCGTATAATTTTCGGTTATTCAATCGGTTCGCCCGCAACCAAGTCACTTTTTCTTGTTTACGCACGGGCGACACATTAAAATCACATTGGTTTTTTGATTATGGCTCAATATTCCAATCATTTGTATAGAATCCGGCTTCGACGATACCAGCAGGGCCATTTTTTAGCATATCTAGTTTGAAGAACAAATAGTCCGGAAATCCGCTAGCGCCTGCAAAATATTGGTTTGCCGTAGCCGCCTGCATTCCGCTTACGCCCGTCCCTGTTATCACGCCTATGGTATGTGCATCCGTACCGGGCTTCTTCCAAGTAAAATAACCGCCGATGTCCTTGCCAACATATCGTTGTTCACCCACTTCGACGTAGCCGTCGGCAACCACGATAGGGCACTCAGACAACAACTGGTTCCACAGGCTGTTGGTTTTTGCGTTGCCAATGAGGATGACATTTCGATCTTGGTGCAATTTCTGGTCGTATTCGTGGTCAGCGATGATATCAAACGCGCCATTACCCCGGTAATACCATGATTCGGCGTCGTATCTCGCTTTTTCGACTGCCCAAGCGTTTTCATCGGTATCTCCTCCCGTTCCGTACACATACAGCATCCGATGGTTAAAAGCCTCTTTGAACCCTCCATTGCGGTGTGGTCCTTTTTGGTCCTTTCCGGGTGGCTCTACGAGCTTCCATCCTTTGTCGTCTCTCGCAAGAAACACATTGGCTTTACCGTCCTTAATGATAACCGACAGGTCATTGAGGCTATCTAACTGGACGCTTACCGATGTACCCTTCTCAAAACCATCAAGGTCTATCTGGAGCACGTTAACATTCTCCGTTACCCCTCTAATACTGCGGCCATCGATATCCCGGAACAACTTAACTCGCGAATATTCCAACGGCACCTGTTGCTGATGTATGGACACCCAATGATAGGCGTCTGAAATTCCGGGATTAGCAGTTGTGAAATCGATCTGGTGTACTTCGTCTCTCTTCTTTCGGGTATGCCATTGAAAATAATCGAATAGGGGCTTCCAATCCACACTTTCATTACTGTACCAGTGCGAGCCTCCTGGGTATTCGTAATAGCTAAAGTTAGGGTGAAATTCGCCCAAGACGCGACGCATTTGCCGTGCATATTCAACGGAAACGGTTCGGTCCGCATCGCCATGCAACACATATATGCCTAAGGGTTTATAGTTAGACGCATACGCCACCACATCGCTTTGGTTACTCGACCGAAGCAGGATGTTTTCGAGTGGGTTTCTTCCTTTTTCCGGAATTAAGCCATCTGCAGAACCGTACCCTTTAAGCGACGGGTATCCCGCTGCCGGCGCAATCGCCGCCCATTTATCTGGGAAGGTGGCACCCAGGAACCAAGTCCCATGCCCACCCATCGAGTGGCCGGTGAGGTAGATGCGTTGCGTGTCTGGCTGTAAGTGTTCCTTTGCAAGTGCCAAAACTTCCAGGGCATCGATACGCCCCCAATCTTCCCAGTTAAAACCTCGAGGGCGGCGGTTAGTGGGCGCCACCAGGGAACCCCAATCCTTAGGTGCATAGGCGCGGGCTTGACCAATGGCTTCCACACCGGCACCGTGTACCGATAAAAACAGGGCATCGCCTGACTTTTCTCCACCACTTGCCGGGTTGACCGCGTAATATTGCACACTGCCGTCGATATCGCTGATAAACGTGACCCGATAAGGTTGATTGCTAGCTTGACTTTGAAGTGTAATTTGCTGCTGGTCTACGGTTGCATTGTTTTGGATTAGCCGAACGTCTACTTCTACATCGCCCATATGCTGTACTGATGATGCATTTAAAGGCACTGGCACTTTACGACTGCTGTAGGGCGGAAGTCGAGGTACGGTTGTTTGCTCAACTTGATCACGGACTGCGGTTCGGATAGTGAGTCCATCTAACGTTTCGGACGATGTATTGACGATCACCAGCCCGGCTATCAAGGTGCTATTATCTTTTCCTAAGACAATATCCGGGAGGGTTGGATCTTCGGTTTCCACGTACACTGGCTGATTCGGAAAGCGGAGTTCCGCAGCCACAAACGCCCCCCGTACATAAAACTCATTGAGTCCTTCTTTTAGTTTCACGGGTATGTCCATCCAGCCCAGACGGTAGGGATCTCCTGCATGGAGCTGACCATTGACTACCACGGCGCTATTTCCACGCACTTTCAATACTGCAGCCTGTTCTAGCTTTGATGTGTAGGTTAAATATAGGTAAGAAGGCCCCCAGCCTCTTCGTTGAGGCGTAGGTGCGGGCGTTGTTCGTTCGATTCGGCCGGGTCCTGCTGGATTGTTGGGACGGTTGAGGTTCCCCCCTGCCCCGGGCTGCGGGCGAAAAAAATCTGACGTATCAACCGTAATTTCGCTCCATAGCGGCTGGTCGCTTTGACC
>CAZXSL010000206.1:0-5126 GCA_964643235.1 uncultured Sphingobacteriaceae bacterium
CCGATTACTATCGTGCGGTAGGGGATATGGAGGCCTATGTCGAATATAACGAGCAATTTCTGGAGGTAACCCGTGTTAACCAAGCCAACCATCGCGTCTATACGGATATGGAAATGGCTAAGGCTCAGGCTCAATTGGAACGGGAAATGGCTACGCGCAAACAGATCGCCTTATTGGTAGGGGGCGTGTTGTTACTGGTGGGGGGTGGTATGGTTATCCACTTTCGTAAGCAACGGAAAAAACACCGACGCTTTCGCACAACCATTGAACGGCTTGAAGAAAGCATTAACCGGACCCCAAAGGATCCCGTTCCCATCACGAATCAACCCATGGATAGTGAACGTGAGCTGATGCCGGAGGCCACACGTTTGGAGCTGTTGGACAAGCTTAAGCAGTTTGAAGCGAGTACGGATTTTACGGATCGAAGCATCTCCATTGCGATGTTGGCGGCTCGTATGAAAACAAATACCAAATACTTGTCGCACGTTATCAACAACGACAAGCAGAAAGATTTCAACACCTACATCAATAGCCTTCGTGTCAATTACGTGATCAGTCGGATGAATACCGACCCCCAATATTTGAAATACAAAATTAGTTACATGGCCGAAGATGCTGGGTTTTCGTCGCATGGCAAATTCACGACCGTATTTAAAAATATCACCGGACTATCGCCTTCCATGTTTATCGAACACTTGAAAAAAGAACAACTGAAAGTGCAGTATGATACCCCTGGAGTCAAATCATGACTATGGTGGCCTGTTGGTGCACGAATCCCTTCGCGTAACCATAAATCACAACCTCACATCAACTTAGCAAGTTGAAAACTTACTTTACTTATGCTTCCAAGTTACCTGCCTTCGGCAGGCAGGTACGTCCTACCCTGCGGGACAGGCGCTGTCACTCCAAAAGTCCAATTAACCCGTTAAAGGAATGGTAGCCACGACCTCCGAACCGGGGTTGCGTGGCGTCAACTGGAGGGTTCCTCCCAGCGCTACCGCTCGGTCGCGCATTGATCGGATACCCATTCCTTCTGACTGAGTACCTTTCAGGCCTTTGCCATCATCTGAAATAATCAATAGCAGGGAATTGTCCTCACGATACAGCAGCACCGAAACCCAGGTGGCCCGTGCGTGTTTAATGATGTTGGTGATGGCTTCGTGTACGATCCGGAGCAGTTCGATTCGCATTTCGATGGGCGTGTCGTTGAGTGCCTGTTCATCGATATAAATCTCCTTTTCGAATTCCGAATCAGGCAGGGATACGTCCATTATGGCTTTGACTCGCTCTTGGAAGGAAAACTCGGGCGAGTGGTTGTCCCCATGGTACCATGCATGGCTTTTATCGCGTGAAACCCGGTAGGCCTCGCCGATCTGGTTGTGGATAACGTTTAGTTGGGAGGCAAGCTCGGTCTGGGGGTGGTCAACAATCAAGGATGCGACCTGGTGCTTGATGCCCGCCAGTACGGAGGAAAGGCCGTCGTGCAAGTCGCGCCCCAATCGTTTCTGTTCGTCGAGTGCCGCTTGTTCCCTGATTTCTTCCATCGCTTGGATATGGAAGGCCGCCATGGCGTTGAGCTTTTCGATCCGCGCACGGGCCGCCAGGTTTCGCCGACGGGCAATCACGACAATAGTTGCGATAGCGATTGTCGAAATAAGCAAGATGCCGAATATGGCTACCAACTGCTGGCGTTTTACCTTTTCGGATGCGATTAGTGCGTCGCGGTTATATTCTGCCTCCGTATGGGCGTAGAGGAGCTCGTCGATGTCATTGACTAAGACCGCTTGTATCGAATCGTATTGGTGGATGGCGAGTTCCAGTTGCGCATAAGCTTGCTCGTACCGCCCCTGATTAGCATATAAGGTGCTCTCAAACCGATGCGTGTTGTAGTGGTGGTCAGCGAGTACGGCGGGTCCCGATTTGAGCTGGTCCAGGTAATAGGCTGCGCTATCGTTTTCCTGGTAATGGAGAAAATGCCAGATGGAACGGTAGAGTAATACCGGCTGCAGCTGCTCGATAAGTGAAATGGACTGGGTGGTGTCGCCCGTTAAAATCGACGCCATGGCCTGTATTCCCCGGTGCGACAGCTCGCGGTTATCGAGCAGTTTAAAATCCCGGTATTGGCGCATGGAGGCCATGTAGAAATTGACGGTAAAGTGAATGTAGGAGTCGGAAGGTATCCGCTCAGACAATTCGTCGTGGATGTTGGTGGCTAACTCAACAACTTCCCGGACTTTTTCTGCGTCACCTAAATTGGCATACGCCATGGCAGTAGGATGGAGCACATTAATGAAACTGGCAGCAATGTTGAGGTTGATTTCCTTGTCGCGGATGAGGCTCGGAAAGCGGTAGAGGTAATCCCGTACGCTTTCGTAAGTAGCCACGACATTGGCATAGTGCATCCTGTCGATATAGGTGTTGCATTTGTGCCCGGCTACCAAGAGGGGGACTTGTCCGTAAGACTTGGTGATCTCCTGTTCGGCTTTTTCCAAGAAATAGATACTTTCGCCTTCACGCTTGCCGTAGTTGGCATTATTGCTCAGGTGGATGTAGTAATTGATGCGATATCCAGGTAGCATATCGTCCCCAAAAGCGATATCACGGAAAGTGGACAGTAAGGCTATGAGCGAGTCTTTGTTGAAATTGGTGCCCTCAGCAAATGCTTTGTTTATCCACTGCTCTACGGCATTGAGGTATTCAATATTTTCTAACTCCCCCTGTTCGAGCTGCTCGTCCAGCTGGGCAAGCGTGTGCTCTTGCTGGGCACTAGCCACGGATAGGCAGGAAATGACTGCGAATAGGAAGAAAAGTAGGTAACTGCTGGCTTTGAGGTATATGTTGTCGATATACGGCATAAGTTTGGTGTTCTGTCTGATTTAAGTGCTGTATGTTAGGCTTTTCTTAGCTGTTGCTGCTAATTTGCAGATTTTATTTGGAGTTAGGCATTGCCCGGGCATATCATTGTGCCATCGAGTTACTGGCTCCACCTACTGGATGAGGCCCATCCGATGCGCGTAGGCCAGCAATTCCGTGATGGAGTTGGTGCCCGATTTGGCCATCATGTTGCGGCGATGGGATACGACCGTATGTTTACTGAGGTAGATGGCTTCGGCCGTTTCAATGACCGACAAACCCTCGGCAAAATAGGACAATATTTCCAGTTCCCTATCCGTGAAATGCGTATGGCCAATCTCTTCCGCTTCATCGAGGAACTGCGCAATGACAGGGCATACGTATAATTTATCCCGTTGGATCATGTGCAGGCATTGGATAATGATGCCCACATCAGATGACTTACTAATAAAACCGTTGGGTTTTTGCATCATGATGGAAAGGGCCATGACGGGCGAGGTGATGCTGCTGACGACGATAATTTTGGCATGCCGATTTAGCTGTTTGATTTGGCTGATTAAGGAGAGCGAAGTGCGCTCGCCGAGGTAAAAATCCAAAAAGACGGTATACTTGGTATAGGGGTTGGAAACCAATATTTGGATCAGCTCCTTGCTTGTTGCGACCGTACGTACCTCCGAAAACAGATCCATTCGCTCCAGCAACAGCGAAAACGAATCCCGGAAGAGGGGGTGATCGTCGACGACGAGGGCGATACTGTTTTTATTATCGTTGCGCATAGATGGTCTTGAAGGGTAGGGTCTAAACCTATTTAGCGGTCATGGTAAAAACCGACTACAACCTACCGCATACTCGCAAATATAGGGCTTTGCTCTGCAAATACCAATGAATAACCCCTCAATTACAGGAGACAGGACGGTACATCGCGGGTGTTGACAACTATCAACTTTATTTCAGAATCCATATTACTCAAATCCGAAGGAAGGAGATGTAGACTTACCAGTAGAATAGGTGTGTTGATGAACATGGAAAACCGACATCGCATAAACATGCCATTATTGTCATAATGATAGCATAAATAAGTGATATCAACGCGTGCGGTTGGCAAATAGTTGTGATAATTCCTATGTTTGCCGCTTATTAATTGCGTAAGGGCTTAAGGCTTTGATTGTTAGTGTTTTGCTAATGAGTTGTGCTTGCCGTTTTCCGTCATTTGGCAAGTCATCTGCTTTTAATCTCCTGTGGCGTCTCGTAAGTTTGCGGGCGATTTAACGAAGGGACGGTTTGATGACGACGCTAGGATTCGGACACACTCGTGAACAAGAATTAACGCAGGTTTCTACCGGTAGCAGCTGCAATTGAGAATGAAAAACAGGTCTACTTAACTAGAAGTTTACCATATCGATTAAACAATCGATTAAACATTTACACCATAATCAACGAATAACATCCCAACGCCGGGCATGGCCTAGACCTACGAGCACAACGATAAGGGTAGCTGAGGTTGGACATACCGGTAAAATATAGCACGTAACTCCATGGAAGTAAAAACTTACATACACCCCAACCTATCGCGCAAACCCGCGAGGAATTTGGTCAATCTGATCATGAAAATGATGCTGGTTTTTATGGTGGTATCACTCAGCAGCACCAGCTTGTTTGGGCAGACTCTGAACACGGACGTCGAAATGCCCACGCTTGATGCCTGTGGGGCACCACAAGTATTTACCGTAAAGATTGCTCGAGGAAACACGGCCTGTGACAACGGTTCGTTAACTATTGCGTTGCCAGCAGGGGTTGAGTATATAGCGACCTCTGCCAAGGTGGACGGCATAACAGTAGAAGAAGCAGAAGTCACACCAGCATGAGCGACACTTAGTTTACCCCAGATACCAGCGGGTTCATCAACCGAGGAAATGGTCATCACGTTTGAGGTTCAAGCACGCTGTGAAGCATTGGAACTAAGCGAGGATGATAGGGAAGTGCAATATGTATTTTCGGGATGTGGCGAATTACAGTCAGCATCGAGTAATACGATTAACTTGAACTATGCTGTGTTGAACGTTGAGGTTGAGCCCGCTATCTCCAGCGGTATTATCGGAACGACCATTCAGCGGACGATAAGGGTGGTAAACAGTGGTAACGGTGCAACTACTGGTTTTGTACTGCCAGCAACGTATGGGGCTGTCCTTAGTACGAGAGGACCGGGATGGACTGACCGCTGGTGAACCAGTTATGCCGCCAGGTGTACTGCTGGGTAGCTACGTCGGGAATGG
>CAZXSL010000207.1:0-4847 GCA_964643235.1 uncultured Sphingobacteriaceae bacterium
TTGTTCTCACCAAATGACCTGAAATTGATAACTGGATTCCGAGGGTTATTGTTGATATCAATGACTGGAGCGAAATTGATGTTCATACCCAAACGCTTGAAGTCGGCGGCTACCTCACGGCCCATTTGGTAAATGAGCGCTTCGTTCTGTACGGCACCGAGAGTCATTTGGTACGGATACGATACCGTTGAGTCAGGCAATCGCATACCCAAGCCCCACTCCCCGTCAAAGGCAACAAGTAGCGGCACCTTGGAGAGCTGCTGGTACCGGTTGATAACCTCGGCATGGCGCTTTGGCCCGCCTTGGAATAGTACGATACCGCCAAGTTGTTCGCGTTGGATGACGCCTGCCACTGAATCGATATATCGCTGTCCGAGGTTGCTGTGAGCACGTACCATGAAAAGCTGGGCTATCCGCTCTTTCTGACTTAGTTCTTGGAATACAGAATCGACCCAAGCGTGTTGTTCATTAATAAATGGCACGAAATCAGGGCGTTGCTGAGCCATTGTTCCCATTGATAGGGACAGTAGAAACCCGAGGATGAATACAAGCTTTTTGTGCATACGTATTGGATTTTGGAACTCTTGCACCGCTTAAACGCAATATGTCGGTCAGGGCACAAATGCTATCCGAAATAACGTAAATTATTCGACTAATACGAATGTTTCTGCATGTTTGTGCAAGTTGGCGGCCTGAATCTGCGTGTTGTCGCAAGAGCAGTCACGTTAGTCTGGCGTCACTTCGACTACCGGGTTATTGTTTGGATACCACTTATGCTTTGACAGCAAGCGATATACTGGGTTGAGCAATAAGAGAAAGACTACGGAAGTAACCATGTTCGAAAGCGTGAGTGCCAGTGCCACTTGGATAGTTGGCGTTGGTGATATCAACTGTACCAACTTCCCAAGTTGCGACATGAATGGCAAAATCATCAACATCCCACAGAAATTGAACATGAAATTGGTCAAAGCTGTCAACTTCGCACTTCCTGACATGCGTAGGCTGACGATAAATGCGGTAGACGTAGTGCCGACATTGGCCCCTACGATAATGGGTATGGCTGCGTCCAAGGACATCAACCCTTGGGCAACTAAGACAATAACAAGGCCAACAACCACCGAGCTAGACTGGATGATAACAGTTATAATGATGCCGGCCAGTACCCCGATGAAGGGGTTTGTCGCAGCCAGTAGTATATCGACGACTCGGGGGTCATCGCGAATAGGTTCCAATGCTTCACTAATGAGGCTAAGGGAAAAGAAAATAAAACCGAAATAGAAGATCGACTTCCCGATGGTTGAAATCCGGGTCGGGATAACGCTGATCAAGGTGCCGAGTACGATGAATATCGGGCCTAATAATACCGATTGGAAAGTGACAATCCAACCCGTCGACGTAGTTCCTACGTTGGTGCCGAGGAGGATTAGTAAGCTGTTCTTGAAGTTGATGATACCGGCGTCGACAAGCGAAACAGTCAGTGTTGACACGGTGGTGCTAGACTGGATGATGGCCGTAACAATGCCGCCGAGTAGGAATCCGCCGACTCGCGAGGACGTAACCCGCTGTATCCATTGCTTTAGACCATCGGCACCCAGACGCTCGATCTCCTTACTGAAGTTTTGCAGTCCGTGGACAAAAAGAACGATGGCCGATACGGCAAATATAATCGTTTGAAAAATTTCCATATACTTGTTTATACCTTGGTCCTTTAAGGCGAAGCCGTTCTTTTACAAGATGGTTTCACTCCGTTAAATCCAGATTCCGCAGTAGGAATCGGGGCTAAAGGTTATATCTTTTTTCCAATGTCTTTGTGATTTCCTCGATGTTTTGGAGTTCGCCCGCTGCCTTCTTTTTCCACAATATCTCAATGATAAGAAGAAGAAGCTGGGTCTCTATTTCCGGATCTTCGTATCCCAGTTCGGCAAATGCCTTGCTAATAATGGGATATACCGGTTTCATAAACAAGTCGTGTTGCTGTTTGGAAAACTCGTGGTGCGATAGGCGCTCTTGCATTTTCCAGAAGAGCATGTCCTCATGTACCAACTCTCGTGGCAAGTTGATCATGTTGCGCAGGAACGTTTTGCCATCGCGATAGGTCATCATGCCCCGGTGCCGTACAAGTACTCGGCGGTAACCCGACTTGATAAGGTAGGACAATAGGTTATCTTTATTTCCAAAATGTTTGAAAATTAGTGCTTCGGATACCCCAGCTTGCACTGCGATTTCCTTGGTGGAGGTGTCCACATATCCTTTCTCGCCAAACAGGATCAGGGCCTCCCGGATTATTTTGTCTTTTCGGCTTGTGTTTCTCTGCTTCATGGAACCCCGTTGAAAACTTTCGTTACAAATATACATCTTCCCTCCGGCTATTAGCAATGATCGAATCGGTGCAAGCTTACCGAGTGCGGGCTTTATGGTTGTATTATGACAAGGTTGTCGCCAAAAAAGTTTGCTGTTGGCTAGGGGCGGCTGGTTCGTTGCAAACCTCAGCCAAATGGTCCTTTTGCGGCTTTTTTAAACCGCGTGGCATACCCACGTCGTTGCGTTTTCAGTATGCGCTTCCTCGTCGGCTGCAGATAATGTTTTTCTTAAGAAAGGATTAAATAAGATGTCCGCCTTTGCCAACGAACTCTTTCTTCTTGGTTTCGTATGCGATCGGATCGATCGCACGTGAGGCATGGGTAAGGATGGTCACTTGGAACCCTTCATCAAGGGCATCCATGGCGGTAAAAAAAACACAGAAGTCGGCAGCCAAACCCGCCACCGCAACGGATGTGATCTGACGGTCGCGGAGGTAACCGGCCAATCCGGTGTTTTTACGCCTTCCATTGTCGAAAAACCCACTATAGCTGTCGATGTTTGGATCCATGCCCTTGCGGAAGACTGCTTCTATACGGCGGGTGTCCAGTAGCTCGCTAAGTTGCGCACCCTGCGTACCTTGGACGCAATGGTCAGGCCATAATGTTTGCTGCAAGCCATCTAAGTCGATGATATCATAAGGTTGTTTCCCTTTGTGGACGGAGGCGAAGCTCTTGTGCCCTTCGGGATGCCAATCCTGAGTAGCCAGGACCAGATCGTAGTCTACTTGGATTCGGTTGATGGGCTCGATAACCCCGTCGCCCTGTGATACCGCTAGGGCACCACCTGGAAGAAAATCATGCTGTATGTCGACAATAATTAATGCGTTCATATTCCATAGAAATTAAAGTTCCCTGATACGTATATTCCGAAACCAAGCTTGGTCGCCGTGGTCTTGTAGTGCTATCTTTCCCCTATTCGCAATTTTGTAATCCGGAAAATCCTTCCATTTGCCCTCACTCCGCTCCCTTTCCCAAGCGGGTGTCTCTTCCTCAAAATCCACAATTTTTTCCCCGTTAAGCCAATGTTGTACATTTCCGTTGTCATATACAATCTTGCTGTGGTTCCATTCGCCGACTGGCTTCAATTCCTTTTTGCTTTCGTCAGCAGGGGTCATGGCGTAGTTTGCGCCCGCCTGTTGCCAATCTTCCAAGGTTTCGGGAAACCCAATATCATCGATTAATTGGTATTCTGGACCGGTTTCGTACGGCGCTTTATATTTCGGATCTTCGATAACGTGGTACATTAATCCCGAGTTGCCTCCAGCGGAAATCTTCCACTCCCATTCCAGCTCGAAGTTGGCAAACTCGCGTGCAGTCACGATATCACCACCGATATCGGAGCCTCCGGTTGCGCCCAAACAGGTAAGTACATGGTCTTCGATGACCCAGTTGTCGACGGGTTCGGTTTTGTTAAACCCATGCCAGCCGTTGAGGCTGACGCCGTCGAACAGGGAAATCCATTCGGTGTCCTCCTTCGCTTCGGTGTCGCCCTGCTCATGATGTTCTTCTTGCGTCGAAGGTCCACAAGAAAACATGAAGAATGCAAGGGATAAACCCAGAAAGTAAGGCAGCGGCAGCAGTATTTTTTTGAAGATGTTCATACTCGTTTGCTTTGGTATATACTGTGTCAGTCATGGCAAAGATAGGGAAAAGACAGCTATTGCCAGAAAACTCTTCATTACGAAAGGTTATAGACATAAGGAGATAAAGCAAAAAGGAAGGAACCGTTTGCGGTCCCTTCCTTTATGAATGCTGTGGGTGTAGAAGTTTCTATAACAGACCCTTGCTGTGCAAGTACTCCGCGATTTGCACGGTGTTGGTGGCTGCACCTTTGCGCAGGTTATCTGCCACCACCCACAAGTTTACCGTATTGGGCTGGCTTTCATCACGCCGGATACGACCCACGAATACCTCATCTTTACCATGCGCATCCTTAGGCATGGGGTATTCCAGTTTTTCGGGGTTATCCACAACGACGACTCCCGGCTGTTTTTCCAGAATCTGGCGTAGTTCTGCCAGGTCGAAATCTTGATCAAACTCGATATTGATCGACTCCGAGTGCCCACCGATGACAGGAATCCGCACCGTAGTGGCCGTAACCCGGATGGAATCGTCGCCCATGATCTTATTTGTCTCGTTGATCATTTTCATCTCCTCTTTGGTGTACCCGTTGTCCTCGAACACATCGATATGGGGAATGACATTCAAGTCGATCGGATAGGGATAGGCCTTTTCCCCATCCACACCGGCACGCTCGTCGTTTAATTGGGTAACGGCTTTGACTCCAGTTCCGGTAACGGACTGATAGGTGGATACGACTACACGCTTGATTTTATAACGCTCATGTAAGGGCTTCAAGACAACCACCATCTGTATGGTTGAGCAATTCGGGTTAGCAATAATCTTGTCCGAAGCCTCCAGCACGTCACCATTGACTTCTGGGACTATCAGCTTTTTGCTTGGATCCATCCGCCAAGCCGACGAGTT
>CAZXSL010000208.1:0-4847 GCA_964643235.1 uncultured Sphingobacteriaceae bacterium
TGCCATATTCGGAGTGGATGGAAGGAACACCGAACTGTCTTTTCAATACCTCGTGCACCTCTACGCGTATCAGTTCGGCTCGACGGCCCTTCATACCGCCGGTTTCCATGACCATGAGCGAAGGAAAATCCAAGCGGTATGCTTCCGCAAAATCCAGCAAAGCGTAGGTAACACCGATTAACAATGTCGGTGTCTGGTCTCTTTCTAATGTAGTTAATGTTTGATGAAGTTCGTCGTGATTATAGAGAAAATACCCGGATTGGGAAATGGAGCTGCTACGGATTAGGTGATCGACCATATAAACCAAGGAAGACCCTTCGCGTTCCAAGTAAGAGGGCAGGAGTGCAAGGATGGCGATGTCCCGTGGATTGCCGTAGAATTCGGTAAAGGCACGTATGAAACTCTCCTCGTATAAGGCTAAGTCGGCTACGGGATGGCGGCTTGGAAAAATACAATTTGTGGATCCTGATCCTCCACAATAACCGAATGTCGCTTGAAAAAGTCAATCGGCAAGAACGGAATTTGATCCAGCCCAGTAACGGTGTCCGGGTGAATACCCAGAAGATTTAGGTATTGGCGGTATATGGGTGATCTTTCAGATTGGTAGCGAAAAACTGCTAGACACGTTTGGAGGAAGTCTTCCTCACTATCGATTGCAAGAATACGTTGTCGTAAATCCATGAGAGTACCGGTATCGTGCAAAGATACGCTATTCCTTGGTATGCTGTCATAGTAAGGGCGACAGGGATACCGAAAACTATTGCCGTGCTTTGTTGTTGTCCTGATATACGTAAATCATTTCCTTATGGCACGTACTATTGGTATTATTTTGGTTGTGGTGGGTATTGTGATGTTGGTCTGGACAGGCTTTTCATTTACGAAGAAAGAAACCCTAGTTGAAATCGGATCGGTTGAGATTTCGGCAGACAAGGAAGAGTCGGTGAATTGGTCGCCCTATATAGGCGGAGGAGTACTGGCGGCCGGTGTTATCCTGCTGCTTGTAGGCCGGAAGAAATAATAACAGCTTGCTTTTGGGAGGGGCTGGCCCACACCGGGCCAATCCCTTTCCGGTTGTTTCTATGTTTACAGCATACCACCGCAAACGGAGATTACTTGTCCATTGACATAAGCTGAAAGATCTGACGCCAGGAACACACATACGTTAGCCACGTCTTCGGTTTCACCAGCTCGTTTCAACGGGATGTTTTTTTCCCAGCCTTCGACAACTTTCGGGTCGAGTACATCCGTCATTTCGGTGCGGATAAAGCCAGGGGCTACCACGTTAGTACGA
Organism: uncultured Sphingobacteriaceae bacterium; assembly: GCA_964643235.1. Classification (GTDB taxonomy): domain Bacteria; phylum Bacteroidota; class Bacteroidia; order Sphingobacteriales; family Sphingobacteriaceae; genus CAYRGQ01. The sequence goes on from CAZXSL010000208.1 coordinate 1,292, forward strand.
ATATTCCGCGAACCCAGTTCCTTAGCAATTGACTTGGAAAATCCGATAATACCTGCTTTAGATGCAGCGTAGTTGGATTGCCCGGCGTTGCCTTGTACGCCTACTACTGAACTCATGTTGATAAACGCACCTTTTCGGTTTTTCATCATGATTTTGGACGCAGCTTTGGTTACGTTAAATACGGACTTAAGGTTGATGTTAAGCACATCATCCCAGTTTTCTTCGTTCATCCTAAGCAAGAGGTTGTCTTGGGTTATACCGGCATTGTTGACCACGATGTCCACAGTGCCAAAGTCGGCGACAATAGTGTTGATCAGTTCTTCTGCTTGGTCAAATTTTGATGCGTCAGACCGGTAGCCCTTCACTTTGGTACCTGCTGCCTGTAGTTCCTTTTCCAGCGCCTGGCCCTTTTCTACGGATGATAAATAGGTAAATGCAACATTGGCACCAGCTTCCGCAAATTTCTCCGCGATTTTCCGGCCAATTCCTTTTGAAGCTCCAGTTACCAAAGCGGTCTTTCCTTCAAGTAGTTTCATATTGTTGTTTTATTCGTGAGTTGTTTGGATATCGTTTAAGCCTCATGTGTGGCTTACTGCAAATGTGTCAAAAATTTACCTCAATCTATAACCTAATCTAAAAAATAGCGTTTTTGCTTTTTTGTTGGGGGTAATCAGGGCAAGATGGGAAGGTTTGGGTATGAAAAATCCCCGTGAGAGGATAAATAGTACCCACGGGGATTCTTTGTTTTTGTCCGAAACCCTTATTTGAGGCTTCCGGCAAGTTGGGCTAGGTCTACCAATTTGTTGGAGTAGCCCCATTCGTTGTCGTACCAAGATACAACCTTGACGAAGTTGTCGTTCAATGCGATCCCAGCTTTGGCATCGAATATAGATGTCCGTGGGTCCGAGCGGAAATCTTCGGATACCACGTCGTCTTCTGTGTAGCCGACGATACCCGCCAACTCGCCTTCAGACGCTGCTTTGAATGCGGCTTTGATTTCTTCATACGTGGCTGGTTTGTCCAAGCGTACGGTCAAGTCCACGACCGATACGTTAGGTACGGGCACACGGAATGACATGCCTGTGAGTTTCCCTTTCAGTTCGGGTAACACCAATCCCACGGCTTTCGCTGCTCCGGTAGATGAAGGAATGATGTTTTGGTAAGCACCGCGGCCACCACGCCAGTCTTTCACGGATGGGCCATCCACGGTTTTTTGCGTTGCAGTAACGGCGTGGATAGTACTCATCAAGCCTTCTACAATCCCGAATTTGTCATTCAATACTTTCGCAAGGGGAGCCACACAGTTGGTGGTACACGATGCATTGGAAATGATTTTTTGGTCGGCACGAAGGGTGTGGCAGTTTACACCACGGACGAATGTTGGCGTATCGTCTTTGGCCGGTGCTGAGAAAATGACTTTTTTGGCTCCGGCGTCCAGGTGCTTTTGTCCCGCTTCTTGTGTCAGGAATAAGCCTGTACATTCCAAAACCACGTCTGTGTCCAAATCGCCCCATTTCAGGTTTGCCGGGTCGCGCTCGGCGGTTACCCGAATGGTTTTGCCATTGACGACCAAATTGCCGTCTTTTACCGCTACCGTGCCATCAAATCGACCATGGGTAGAGTCGTATTGTAGCATATAAGCGAGGTAATCTGGCTCAACTAAGTCGTTGATGCCTACGATTTCCACGTCATCACGGTTTACTGCGGCTCTAAAAGCTAATCGGCCAATCCGACCGAATCCATTGATTCCAATTTTCATATTCGTTTGTTGTTAATTTTTATTGATATGATACTTTAACAGGTTGTGTATGGGTTCTTTGACAATTTTCCCCACTTCTAAGCCGTGCTTGGCCGCAGCCTCGCGCAGGGGCACTTCGCACATGGCAGCCACGCTTCCGGTAAAATGAATCGTGTCGTTTTTGTGTGCTTGGCTCAATGGCAGCACGTAGGTGTCTAAATACAATCCGATACCCTCGTTGATAATCCGCTTAACGAACTTGTGTTTATGGTTTTCCTGGACGAAATCTGCAAAAGACGTAAGGAAGAGTGTCGGGTAGGGGTTGTTGTAAATTTTTTCTAATATTTGCTTGCGATCTAAGGGGTGTCGCTCCAAGAAGGGTTCGCGCAGGTCGTTTGGCATGGTTTCCGTCAAAAAGCCCTTGAGCAGCTGCCTACCAATCCAGTTTGCCGATCCTTCATCCGCTAGGATATAGCCCATGCCATAGTTGTTAGGCAAAACGCGCCTGCCGTTGAAGTATGCTGCATTAGCACCGCTTCCCAAAATTCCGATTAGTCCCTTCGAATCGCCTAGCGTAGACAAAGCGGAGGCTTTGATATCGTGGTCTGCAATGACCCGGGCATTTTTAAAAAACTTCTTCAGCAAACCGGATATTTTTTCCTTACGTTCGTCTGAAGAGGAGCCCGCACCGTAAAAATAAATTCGTCTGATCCGCTCGGCAAAATTGATCAGATTGGTGCTTTTGTTTAGTAATTGGAGGATAAAGCGTTCGTCATGCAAGTATGGGTTGATACCCATGGTCCTGAAACCGGTAACGATCTTGCCTTTCTCGGCTAATCGCCAGTCTGCATAACGAGATCCACTAAAAACTACTGCAATCATAAACTAAACAAATTCATTTTGCCAAAATAGCCGGTCTATCCCATAAAAACCCGTGGTATGCGGGGTGGATAGCTAATTACAAAGGTCGACATCTCAAAAAAGGATCCGGTACCTTCACCTAGCCTCTGACTTACAAATTAACGAAAAAGACTGATACATACAAATGACTTCAGCCACGAAATTCAATTTTCGTCCTTCCTATTTGTCATGCATCCCACAATTAAAAATTAAGCAATGCATTTTTTTGAAACAAACAAAAGTGCCTCGCTGGGCTCGGCATAACAAGAAGCCACAATTAGATTTGTAACCCTTCGTGTGCTTTTTGGCCAAACTTTCGTAAATTTGTAGTACGAAGATAGTGTGTATTTGTTACACTATTAAATTTTTCGCATATTATTTATTACTTGCTGCGCCAAAAGGTGCCTAAATATAAAAATTTTATATCGAAATAGACTAATACATACTTATTTTGCAATCCAACTTACCACACATCCAATCCAACTTTACTACCGACTGCGTGATATTCGGTTTCCAAGAGGGAGAGTTGAAAGTATTGCTGATCGAACGAAACGAAGACCCTTTCCGGGGGTATTGGGCTTTGCCTGGTTTCTTTGTCGAGCATACCGAAACCATTGACGAAGCCGTGCAGCGGATTCTCTACGAACGCATCATTACAGTGGCGTATTATGCGCTCCTGCGGATAGACGAGTTGAAAGCCACACCCGCTCCGGTAACCGACTATGCGCGGGATGCAGCATGGCATTCGTTGGAGAACCTGCCCGACTTGGCGTTCGACCATCAACATATCGTCGACAAAAGTATTACCAAGGTAAGGCAGCAAATCAGTTATAACCCAATTGCATTCGAGCTGCTTCCTGAGAAATTTACGCTGACCCAATTGCAGCAGTTGTATGAAGCGATATGGGGGCGCAAGCT
>CAZXSL010000209.1:0-4825 GCA_964643235.1 uncultured Sphingobacteriaceae bacterium
AGACCCGAAAGAGCTGAAAGCCGAAGAAGAAGCAAAAGTTCAATCCCAACAGGAAGACGAAGAAGAAGAGGAGAAGAAGCTAAGTCCGAAAGTAATACGAGATAGGTTGATCGTAATATGTGTACTGATTTTCTTCAGTATTTTCTTTTGGTTGGCATTTGAGCAGGCAGGCGGGTCGATGAATATCTTCGCAGCTGATTATACCCAGCGAGTGCTTGCAGGCAATGCCGCTACGACGTTTAAATGGGTCGATGCCATCCTGACCCTGTTTCCTTTAGTCATTGTCACGTGGGTGCTGTTTGGGCTCGCCAAGCAGCTGTTCGCAAAATACCCAGCCACCATTATCTGTACGTTTATCAGTTTTGCCATTATTTGGTATTTGGGTATTTGGAAAATCCAACGTGAGTTTACCGCATTGGAAACCGAGGTAGCTGCATCGTGGTTCCAAATCCTCAATTCGTTTTTCATCATTACCCTAGCTACGTTGTTTAGCAGGATATGGGAGCGCGTTTGGAACCCTTCCGGACCAGTCAAGTTTGCCTTGGGCCTTATGCTGTTAGGTATGGGCTTCGTGGTGCTGGCATACGGTAGTAAGGATATACCTCAAGGTGCTGCTACGGCCTCCGTTAGCATGGTTTGGTTGATTTTAGCTTACTTCTTCCATACCACCGGCGAACTGTGCTTGTCGCCAGTTGGGCTATCGTATGTGAGCAAGCTTTCGCCTAAAAAATTCCTCGGCCTGATTTTCGGGCTCTGGTTTGCATCTTCGGCTATAGCCAATATCGTGGGAGGCCAGTTGGGCGGACTTATTGACAAGATTAGTACCGAGTACTCGATGAGCCATTTCTTCGGCATTTTTGCTGTGCTACCCGTTGTAGCAGGCATTATCTTATTGTTGATATCTCCATTCCTGAAGCGGATGATGCACGGTATCCGTTAGGTCATATAACCGTTTGGAAATATAAACCGTTGCTTATGGTATGATAAGCAACGGTTTTTTTGTTTTAAGTATGTACGCATTATTCCGTACCTTTACGCATCAAAAAAATAAATAAGCCGTGTCAGACAGTATTGTCATCATTCCAACATATAACGAAAAGGAAAATATCGAGAGCATCATCCGCACGGTGTTTTCCCTAGACGTTCCATTCCATGTGTTGGTGGTGGACGATGGGTCGCCTGATGGTACAGCCGCGATCGTCAAACGCCTGCAAACGGAGTTTCCGGAGCAGTTGTTTTTGGAAGAGCGGAAAGGTAAGCTAGGTTTGGGAACCGCTTATATCCACGGTTTCAAATGGTCGATTGCCCGTCCGTACGCGTATGTGTACGAAATGGATGCTGATTTTTCGCATAAGCCCGAAGACCTGATCCGGTTGCGTAAGGCTTGCATCGAAGGCGCAGACATGGCTATCGGATCGCGTTATATCAAAGGGGTTAATGTGGTCAACTGGCCTATGAGCCGGGTTTTGATGTCTTACTTTGCGTCTGCTTATGTGCGACTGATTACCGGCATCCGTGTTCGCGATGCAACGGCCGGTTTCGTGTGCTACAAGCGAGTCGTACTGGAAACCATACCCTTAGACCGTGTCCGGTTTGTGGGGTACGCGTTCCAGATCGAGATGAAATTCACGGCTTTGCAATACGGATTCAAGGTTGTGGAGATACCCATCGTGTTTACCGACCGTACACAGGGAACTTCGAAGATGAGCACGCACATCTTCCGCGAGGCGTTTTTTGGGGTTATCCAGATGAAAGTAAGCAGCTGGTTCAGGAACTATCGAAAGGAAGCACAATTACAGGGGGAAAAAGATGAATGAGCATTTGGATCCTGATCCGGAGAGGATGAGCAATGTCGAGCGCGAGCTTGAAAAGGTCTTGCGCCCGCAGGCATTTGAGGATTTTACCGGACAGGAGAAGATACTGGAAAACATTAAGATTTTCGTGCAAGCAGCCAAATTGCGGGGCGAGGCGCTGGACCATGTCCTGCTGCACGGCCCTCCGGGATTGGGTAAGACCACCTTGTCGCACATCATAGCCAATGAGATGGGCGTGGGTATCAAAATTACCTCAGGCCCCGTGCTCGACAAGCCTGGAGATTTGGCTGGTTTGTTGACCAACCTGGAGGAAGGCGATATCCTGTTTATCGACGAAATACATCGCCTCAGTCCGCTTGTGGAGGAGTACCTGTACTCGGCCATGGAGGACTTCAAAATTGATATCATGATCGAGTCCGGGCCTAACGCCCGTTCGGTACAGATTACCCTCAATCCGTTTACACTCATCGGCGCTACAACCCGCTCGGGATTGCTCACCGCACCTCTGCGGGCACGTTTCGGAATTAACGCCCGGCTGCAATATTACGATGCGAAATTACTGACAACTATTGTGCTACGTTCGGCCAATATCCTCCGTTCGCCTATTACCGACGAAGGGGCATACGAGATAGCCCGACGAAGCCGGGGTACGCCGCGTATTGCCAATGCCTTGCTGCGACGCACGCGCGACTTCGCCCAAATCAAAGGTGATGGAAACATCGATACGAAAATAGCGAAATACGCACTGAATGCATTGAACGTGGACGAACATGGCCTGGACGAGATGGATAATAAAATCTTGCTGACCATCATTGATAAGTTCAAGGGTGGGCCTGTGGGCCTGAAAACCATTGCTACGGCCGTGGGGGAGGACGAGGGACCGATCGAAGAAGTTTACGAGCCCTTCCTGATACAAGAAGGTTTCCTCATGAGGACTTCAAGAGGGAGGGAATGTACCGAAGCGGCCTATAAACACTTGGGTAAGAATAATTACCCGAAAGGAAATACGTTGTTTTAAGTTTAACTAATAAACTTTATTGTGAAAAATGGTATAAGTATTGCTGTTTGACGTGTATTGGCAAAACGATTGACATATTATATATGAGATTTTTTACCCCATTCCTACTATTGCTGGCTGTTCCGTTTTTCTCCTTGGCTCAGTTTGCTGATAATTCGCCTATTCCTTATTTCAGATACGCCGTGACGGGTGGAGTGGGTGCCAATCAGTTGTACGGTGATTTGGATAAGAAAGGGATTGGTCCGACGCTGTTCCTCCGGGGGAATTATTTCCTTATGCATGGTCTGAGTGTGGGGTTGGAGATACAGGAAGGATTTCTTTGGGCAGATGATGAGGCGGCGGTTGGAGGTGTAACCCGACGAACACGGAACCTGTATCATGCCGCGATGTTGGATGTTCGGTTCCAACCACTGAAGTATATGCAGGATGACCATGTCAGGCGTACGGAATACCGACAGTCTTACGGCAATCGGGTGTTGAATAGCGTGTATGCCGGTGTGGGTGGGGGCGTGATTTACAATCTGCAATGGAACAGGAATAGGGTGATCGATCCCGCGACAGGGGAGCCGACTGCCGAGCATCAAGGCAAAGATAGGGGCCTAGGTTATTTTTTGACAACTAACCTGGGGTTTGAACTACCGCTACATAGCCTTAAACCCAATTTGTTGGACTCTTATATTTGGTCTGTTGTCGTCAATGGGCAAGCCAATTTTGCGTTTGACGACGAAGTGGACGGTTATAGTGGAACATATCAAGGGAACACAAGCAAAGATGTGTTCGGTGTTGTCAGCGTCGGTGTCAATCTGCGTTTTTAATCCTTTTCAATTTTTCCAATACCCGTTTTCCACGGCTTTGCATGGCTGGTGAACCAGTGCGTAGCAGGTAATGCGTTTGTTTTTCCAACTCCTCCGGAATCCAGTCCGCATGGCCGGCTAGCTGGAGAACGATGTCTAAGCAGTTGACCTGCACAGCTACTGGCGTGTCCGGGTCAATCAACCAACCGAAAACCACTTCGACGAGATTATCTTTATCTGCTTGTAATAGGAAGTTGCGATACGTTTCGGGCGATTTGGGATTTGTAATCCACATGAGTATTTTGGTAAAATGGCGTTGGCAACTCCGGTTTTGCAATTGCGGTAATCCGTACATAAAGGTAGGTAGAAGGGGAGAGAATCGCTTTTCGTCGTGGGTGGCGATGTATTCCAGTACCCATGCGGATCGGAAAGCAATTTGATCGTTGGACCGATCGTAGCATAAGTCATGCAACCGTTCGACGGGAACTTCCGCATTGCGTGCCAGAGCAGTTAATTCGGCAATCATGGTTTTGCCGAACGTGGGTTCGAATAGGCGGATGACCTCTGTTTTTTCCATTTTCAATTATTTTCCTCCAACGAATAAACAAAATATTCCCCTTAAATAAATGTAATTTTGCCCGCAAACACATTAAATATGACATTAGAAGCACGCATCGAACAATCCCAAACGCGCATTTTCAAAGCCGTTTTCCCGAATACGACGAACCATTACGATACGCTGTACGGTGGTACGGCCATGGCCCTGATGGATGAGGTGGCCTTTATCGCCGGTACACGTTTTTGCCGCAAGCGCTTGGTCACGGTATCCTCCGATCGCATTGATTTTAACCGGCCTATCCCGGCCGGCACGATAATCGAATTGGTGGGTACGGTCGTACATGTCGGTCGAACAAGCCTCAAAGTACAGGTGGACATCTACGTGGAGCAGATGTATGAGGACGTGCGCGAGCTGGCCATCAATGGCACCTTTACCTTCGTGGCAATCGACGAAAACAAAAAGCCAATCCCTGTGCTTTCCTGAGAATGGATTTTAGACTGGTCCCCGAATGAAAAAGGGTTGCCCGGTCATGTATCCGAGACAACCCTTTTTGGTTTAGACTAGATTCCTAATAAGGAATCGGGGTTTAGTTCAATAACTCATCAAACGTGATGGATATGTAATACATCCCGCCGACGGA
>CAZXSL010000210.1:0-4736 GCA_964643235.1 uncultured Sphingobacteriaceae bacterium
AATTTATTTGGACTGTACTAATCCAAATACGCGTAGGTCACGCCATCTCCTCCCCTGTCCGGATGTTCATCCTCGATACGCGTAACTTGGCTATATTTCCGCAAGTACTCGCGGATAAACTTACGAAGAATACCATCACCCCGGCCGTGTACGATACGCATGGAAGGGTATCCTGTCATCAGGGCCTTATCCAATTGTTTCTCGATTTCGTACAGTGCGACTTCCGTCCGCATACCTCGCACATCGATCTCTGACGAAAATTCAGAAACACCTCCTAAGTCATTAGTGAAGCCCCTACCCAATCGACGGGTCTGCTTGTTTTTCCTTGGTAATGGCGTTACTTGGGATTTCTTTTGTACGGTTCGTAAATCGCCGATAGCTAAAATTAGGTTGTTTTTGGCAACTTCGAGGATCTCGGCTTCCGTACCCGTCGCGTCAATTCGCACCCAGTCGCCGGCCTGGTATTCCAAGGCCTTCACTTCCGGCTTGGTTTCCGGCTTTTTATGGGTTTTGGATTCCTTATGTTTTTGCGATTCGGCTTGCAGCTTCTGGCGCAACGCCCGGGTTTTTTCTTTGTCGGCTTGGCTCGCCTTGATTTCCGACACCGTGTTTTCAATCAGCTTGTTGGCGTCACGGATGATGCGTTGGGCTTCCTGCTTTGCTTCAGCTAGAATGGATTTTCGGTTTTCTGCTAGATAAGCCTGTAATTGTTCGTTTTCCGCTCTTAGCTGGTCCAGTTTTTTTTCCTGACGGGCAAGTAGCGCTTTGGATTCAACCACCTCTTTCTTGTCACGTTCCAAGTCGACGAGTAGCGTGTCAACCCGCTTCTGTTGCTTTCCAATTTTTTGTCTGGCCAGCCTCAAAACATCCGCTTGTAACCCTATTTTTTCAGCTATCTCAAAAGCGTATGAGCTTCCGGGCTTGCCTGTCTGCAAAATATACAACGGGCGCATCGCTTCGTTATCAAACAGCATGGATGCATTATCCAAACCATCCGTATTACTGGCAAATACCTTCAGATTCGAGTAATGTGTCGTAATCACGCCACGAACTTTTTTTCGGTTGAGCACTTCTAAAACCGCCTCAGCCATTGGTCCACCAAAAAGTGGATCCGTACCCGTACCGAATTCATCGATGAAAATAATGGATCGCGCGTGTGCATGTTCAGTAAAGTATCTCATCTTAGACAAGTGGGCGCTGTAGGTACTCAAGTCGCTCTCGATAGACTGATCGTCACCGATATCCACGAGAAACTGGGTGAAAATGCCAACCGTCGACGTCTCATCTGCTGGAATCAACAAGCCCGCCTGCACCATCATCTGCAGTAGACCAACGGTTTTCATGCAAACCGATTTTCCCCCAGCATTTGGACCGGACACCACGATAATGCGTTGACCGTCGTCAATCGAGATGTTCAGCGGCACGACGGTCTGCCCTTCCTTTCTGAAGTTGAGCAACAACAACGGATGACGGGCATTAACCAACTTGACTGTTGCATCCTTGGATAAGATGGGCATTGTGGCTTCCAAATCAATCGCAAAAAGTGCCTTGGCACGTACAAAATCCAGCTTGGCTAGAAAACTATGGTATGCTTCCAAAAGTGGTACTTGCGGGCGGATACTATCCGTCAATCCGATAAGGATACGTACGATCTCTCGCCGGCGTTCAAAAGATAAATCACGAAGTTTGTTATTCAGTTGGAATACTTCCTCAGGTTCGACATATACCGTTTGGCCGGTGGCAGACTCGTCATGCACAAAGCCTTTGACCTTGCGTTTGTTCTCTGCCAATATGGGAATACATAGTCGGCCTTCGCGCACTGTTAAGTTACCATCGGCCGTCCAACCCTGTAGCTGGGCATGTTTGAAGACTTGATCGATTCGCTTCCGGGCTTCTTGCTCAGCTTTGGCCATGTCAAGCGTTATGTCCAGTAAAAGTGGTGAGGCATTGTCTTTCAATTTACCCTTGGCATCAATGATGGCCGATATTGACCGTACGATTTCCTTTTCTTCATGCAAGGTCTCAAAGAGCATTTCCACATGCGGGTACTGCCCATGTCGGGTCTTGAAATAGCGGATTACGGCAAGCACCGTATTAACCGACAACATAAGCTGGAAAAAATCAGATTCGTCTAGGAAGCCCCCTTCTACCTTAGCCTTTTGTGCTAACGGCCCTATCGGGTAGAGGTGGTCAATGGGCAGAGGCGCATCATTTACGAGTAGTGAACGGAATTCATTGGTCTGCTGGAGGAAACGATTGATTTGGTCGAACCGTGTTTGTGGCTGTATCTTGTCCACCAACTGACGACCAGGCTCACTTAAGCACCGGGTTTTGACCAGCTCCTTAATATCTGAAAAACCTAATTTATCTAATGCGTTTGCCGGGTATATCATTGTCGGATTACTTCTTCTAGCTGTAATTTCCTAGGCACTGTAGGGTCGTGTTGTGGCCGATCAGGCCGTATAGGCCCAGGTGTCGTGGGTTCCGGTGTCAGCACCGTGTCGGTCGAAATTGCCGTGCCATGCAAAGCGCGGATATAGTTTTTGTCCAACTGTATCTCTTCGTACATTCGTTCGCGTAGCGTTTCAATCGTTACAGGTACAGAAGCATCGTAAGCTGTATCCGCAGCAGGTAGGAATAGCAAATGCCGCTTGCGCGCCACATCACGTAGCTGCCGCTCCGCACGTTTCAGGCTGTCATTGACATGAACCATCCGAATTGAGTCTGCTATACGTTGCAGATTATATCGCTCGCTGATGGCATCCTGCTCGATTTGAAGGACATGTTCCATCCTCGCTTCAATTTCGGCATACATTACTTTCATCACATCGGGGTGGCTTGCGTAATACTCCACGCTTTGGCGTAGCACGGTCGAGTCAATATCATGCCTTTTGAAAATAGCTTCGTAAAGACTGGGCATTTCCCTCCGAGCAGAGTCGACCGGCCGAGTTGATAACAAGCCATCAGCTAAATGTACATCAAACAAAACTTCGACCATCTTTTCCTGGTTGATGATGCCTTCAGGTAAGCGCTCACGACAGGAGAACAACAAGAACAGAAGCCCGAGGAGCAAACCGAACTGGCGATTAAAACGACCGAATATTGATAATTGAACCACGAATTAGCTTTTATCCCGAATTATACCTTACTAGTGCTTTTCATCAATTAGATGCCCTTCTCAGCCCAAATGGCAGAAGCAAATGAATGGATTGCTCCGTAACACTTTGTGGATGCCCAAAGTTTTGTAATTTTGTGCAAAATTAGCCAAATTAATTGATATGTTTTGTGCAAAACATAGGCTTGGAATGGATTGAAAAAAGACACAGTGCGTCTATTCCCATTTAAACAAATTACTTACCCTGAATACATTATGTCATTAGCAACAAATATAGCCAACATCAAGAATGAAATCGACCAACTTGGGATAACCTTGGTAGCCGTGTCAAAAACAAAACCAATCAGTGATATCCAAGAGGCCTATGATGCAGGCCAGCGTATCTTTGGTGAAAATATCGTTCAGGAGTTGACCGAAAAATACGAGCAACTACCCAAAGATATAAAGTGGCACATGGTGGGCCACCTCCAGCGAAACAAGGTCAAATATATAGCTCCTTTTATTTCGTTAATACATGGCGTGGACAGCCTGAAACTGCTGAAGGAAATCAACAAACAGGCTGCTAAACATGAGCGGGTTATCGATTGCCTACTACAAGTCCACATCGCAGATGAAGACACGAAGTTCGGATTGGATCATGATGAGATTATCGACCTTTTACGGAACGACGAGCTATCCGACCTCACGAACGTCCGTATCGTAGGGTTGATGGGAATAGCCACGAATACACCAAGCGAACGTGTGGTAAAGGAAGAGTTTTACGAGCTGAAAATGTTGTTTGACGGCATCAAGCAGAGTTTTTTCGACGATTCAGATTCGTTTGCCATACTATCGATGGGAATGTCGTCCGATTATAAACTGGCGATTGAGCAAGGCAGTACGATGATTAGGTTAGGGAGCACGATTTTCGGATCTCGCGATTAAATTAACAATCCTATACCATGGAAGAAATCAATTTCCGGAAGGCTGTAGCTGCCGACTGCCCACAAATGTTGGAACTGATCAAGGAACTGGCCCGCTACGAACGGGAACCGCACGCCGTTACCGTCAGTATGGATGAATTCATCGATGCCGGTTTCGGAAAACACCCGGTCTGGGAAGCCTTTGTGGCTGAATCTGGGAATCAAATCGTGGGCATATCGCTCTACTACACCCGCTACTCGACATGGAAAGGACGTAGGCTGTATTTGGAAGATATCGTAGTGACCGAATCCATGCGGGGTAAGGGTATCGGCAAGCGCCTATTTGATGAAACCGTCGAACTGTGCAAAACACGGGGCTACAACGGTATGGTATGGCAGGTATTGGAATGGAATACACCAGCCATCAATTTTTATAAAAAATATGGCGCAGCCTTTGATGGAGAATGGCTCAACGTATCAATCGAAACAACATAAGAATTATTTTCTCAGCAACACAGATATGAACAAACATACCAATAAGGTACTCGGTGCAATCGCTTTTACCTTTTTTGCGATCGCTTGCCAACAATCTACGAATAACGGCAGCGACAATCCGGAAGGAACGGCGGCGGTACGTGCAGATACGCTTACTTACACATCTGAAAGTTTCCAGCACACTAGTGAGCATATTCTGATCACAACAGAAGTGACGGATACCA
>CAZXSL010000211.1:0-4698 GCA_964643235.1 uncultured Sphingobacteriaceae bacterium
GGATTTTATACGGTAAGCCCCGCAGCGATGAGCTGGCGGGGCTTACTTGTTTTAAAGAAGAACTTCATCCCATAGTTGCTGGTGATTTCCAATCGTATCGAACCGTTGAATAAATGAACTCAAAACTTAATATCTTTTGATAGAATCCTCTTTATAAGCGATGTCGGGCATATCTGGATAATTTCGTAATTTTGCAGGGTAGAATAATAGTATGTCAATCCGTATTGGAAATATCGATTTAGGTAAATTCCCATTGTTGCTTGCACCCATGGAAGATGTTAGTGATCCTCCCTTCCGTTATGTGTGCAAGAAGAACGGGGTAGATATGATGTACACGGAGTTTATCTCATCCGAGGGCTTGATCCGTGACGCGGCGAAAAGTCGGCAAAAGCTCGATATTTTTGAATATGAACGACCCATCGGTATCCAGATATTCGGCAGCGATATCGATACGATGCGCGAGGCGACGGAGATTGCATCGCAGGTAAACCCCGATTTGATTGATATCAATTACGGGTGTCCGGTTAAAGCGGTGGCGTGCAGGGGCGCCGGTGCCAGCTTACTACAGGATATTGACAAGATGACGGCAATGACCAAGGCTGTCGTTGAGGCAACACACCTACCCGTAACGGTCAAGACGAGATTAGGCTGGGACGATAATACTAAAAACGTGTACGAGGTAGCCGAACGTCTCCAAGATGTCGGAATCCAAGCGCTCAGTATTCACGGGCGAACCCGTTCGCAGATGTACAAAGGCCAAGCCGATTGGAGCATGATTCGCGATGTGAAGCGGAACCCCCGTATCAAAATCCCGATATTCGGTAATGGAGACGTAAACAGTGTTGAAAAGGCTGCGGCCTGGCGCATGGAATATGAAGTGGATGGTATCATGATTGGGCGCGCATCCATCGGTTATCCTTGGATATTCCGCGAAGTCAAACACTTTTTTGAAACAGGCGAATACCTGCCCGGTCCGACAATAACCGAACGAGTTGAGGTGTGTCGTACACACCTGCAAAAATCATTGGAATGGAAAGGTGACCGCACCGGCATCTTCGAGATGCGCCGCCATTATGCTAATTATTTTAAGGGAATCCCTAATTTTAAGGAATACCGCATGAAGCTGGTAACCCTGGATCAGATACACGATATCGAAGAGATGCTGGATGAAATCGAACACCGTTTCGACGATGTCGAGGTGCTGGCCTAAGCCCTATGTCGGAGGCTTTTCATTGCCTCTGAAATGGTTTTCCTTTCCAAATAAGCTATAGCGCCCAAAAAAACGAAAAATAAGATGTTACTGTAGATGACGTGTCTTTCAAGCACGTCAAACATGAACCATGAAAGGAAACCCGCCACGATTAAGTAGGCTAACCCTTTGGGCACTTTGTATGGGATAGGGTACCGCGATTGGCCCCATAGGTACGAGAGCGTAATCATGAAACCGTAAGCGACTACCGTAACCCATGCGGCAGCGACGTAACTATACATTGGGATAAAAATGATGTTCAGGAGCAAGGTAACCAAGGCTCCCATGCCAGAGATGTACAGGCCAAAACGGGTTTGGTCCGAGAGTTTATACCAGATGGAAAGGTTCATGTAGACGCCGAGCATGACATAGCCCATGAGTAAAATGGGAACAACTTGGAGCCCCGACCAATAGATAGCCTGTTGTTCTACTGAACCACCACGTATGAAATGCTTAAGCCATTCGATGTTGGCTGTAATGCCGACCATGACAACGACCATCGCGATGATGAAGTTTTCCATGATGCGGGAATAGGTACGCCTAGCGTTTTCGTTCTTTGCATAACTGAAAAAAAACGGCTCGGCACCCAAGCGAAAGGCCTGTACGAAAACACTCAAAAACACAGCGATTCGTGACACCGCGCCATAAATGCCCAAATCGGTTTGTCCCCGTTCGCCGGGAATCAGTTTCGGCAGTAGCATCTTGTCGATATGCTCGTTGATGATGAAGGATATATTGGCCACCAACACAGGGAAGCTATAGGCAACCATGTCGATGACCATTTTGCGATCCAAACGTAGGCGCACCCGCAGCAATTCCGGAATCAAAAGGAGCAAGGTAAACACACTACCAATCAGATTGGCGATAAAGACATACCCTAGCCACCCCTGGCGGTACCATGGTTCGGCAAAACGTGCAAAACCGTTATCCGTTTCGATGAAGTATGGGATGACAAAGAGGAAAACAATGTTTGCCCCAAGTACCGTCAGGATATTGGCGAGCTTGATGATGGAAAACCGGATTGGGCGTTCATCGGCTCGCAAACTGGCGAAGGGGATAATGGCCAAGGCATCGGCCACCAAAATGAAACCGAAAAGCCAGACATAGGTCTCGTAGTCGGGGTGGTATACCCCATTATTGAGCCAGGTGGCGATACCGGACGAAAATGCCAATAGGGTAAGCAGAAAAAGTCCGGATACCATGAGAATGGTCGTAAAGGTATTGGCATAAACCGTCGTTCGGTTGTCTTCGTGCTTATGGAGGTACCGGAAAAAAGTGGTTTCCATCCCGAAGGCTAGAATAGCGTTGAGCATAGCTGCCCAACTGTACAGGTGGGTAAAAACACCGTAAATATTGGCCGGGAATTTATGGACGAATATCGGAGTCAGAATGAAATTAATCAGCCGCGACACGATGGTGCTCAGCCCATAAATCATGGTTTGGCTTGCAAATTTCCGGAGTACTGACAAGGCGTGCTCTAATTTTAAGTCGAAGACTTTAGTTTCTTGACGACCTCAAAGTTACGATAGTTTTTTACTTCGCCTTCACGGATGCTGACATTTTCGACCTGTGCTTTTTCGGGGCCCTCGTGACACCATTCCATGATTTGTTCCAATGCAAAATGGTCGCCTTCGGCCTCCAAGTATACCGAACCGTCGGATTGGTTCATCACGATACCCTTAACCCCGAGCTGATCGGCTACGGCCTTGGTGGACGCCCGGAAGAAAACGCCTTGGACGGTTCCTGTCACGGTAATCTGTAGATGCTTGATTTGCTTTGGAGCCATATCGTGGTGTCGCATTAGTTGGCGCAAAGATAATGAATAATCAGCTCGGCGTAAAACCCGTACATTACCAAAAGATTGTTTACCTTCGCTTTGGAGTAAATCGAGTCGGGCCAGTAGCTAGTTGCTTGTCTGGGGGCTCGGATATAGATAGACAAAAAGGCCACAGGTCAATTTACAGCCGTTGAAGAAGTCACTAGCCGCTTTTATATCGTTCGCTTGCCATCCTTTCGTCACGATCCCCGTGTTTGTCGTTATATTGCTCTTTTCCCAAGAGCCGTTTATGAAAGCAGCGATGTTGAGCGGCCTGATTATTGGCGGGGTTTTCATCCCGGTTACAATCCTGACGTTCTTAGGAGTCCGTAAGGGCAAATATACTAACATCGATGTGTCTGACCGGGTACAACGCCAGCGGTGGTTTACCACAATCACGATTTTGTTGATGGTGGTCACAGGGGTAATTTGGCTCACTGACCAGCAGTACTCCCTGAGGCTGGCGGTAACGCTGGCTTGTGTACTACTCATTTGTGCGTTATACATCAATAAAGTTATCAAAGCATCCATGCACATGACTTTCCATGGGTTTGTCAGCTTGCTGATCCTTCATTTCAATCTGGTAGCCGGTGTTGTTTTCCTTGTTTTATTGCCCGTGTTGGGCTGGTCGCGCCTTTATCTCAAACGCCATTTTATCAACGAAGTGCTGGTCGGCACGTGTATGGGACTGCTGTTTGGTGGTTTGTTTTGGCTGCTGATCTAGGGGCGAAGTATAAAAATCCGTTTTTGTTGTCGTCTAAAAGTGGTATTTTTGCATTACATTAAAATTCAAACATATGTCTACAGCAGAAACCACCTATGTACCATACAAGGTAAAAGATATAAGTCTGGCCGAATGGGGGCGTAAAGAAATCGAATTGGCGGAGGCCGAAATGCCGGGCCTGATGAGCCTGCGCGAAGAGTTCGGTGCAAGTAAACCATTGGCCGGTGCGCGCATCGCGGGATGTTTGCACATGACGATTCAGACGGCTGTGTTGATTGAGACACTGATCGAGCTGGGAGCCGAAGTAAGCTGGTCCTCTTGCAATATTTTTTCGACGCAAGACCATGCTGCCGCTGCTATTGCTGCCGCAGGTATACCGGTGTATGCATGGAAAGGTATGACCGAAGAGGAATTCAATTGGTGTATCGAGCAAACATTGTTTTTCGGCAAGGAGCGCGAGCCACTCAATATGATTCTGGATGATGGTGGCGACCTGACCAATATGGTTTTTGATAAATACCCGGAGCTAATCGCCTTTATCAAAGGGCTTTCTGAGGAGACGACAACTGGCGTTCACCGCCTTTATGAGCGCATGAAAAACGGGACACTTCACCTGCCGGCCATCAATGTGAACGACTCGGTAACCAAATCCAAATTTGATAACAAGTACGGCTGCCGTGAATCGTTGGTAGATGCCATCCGTAGGGCCACAGACTTGATGCTTGCCGGTAAGGTCGCGGTAGTTGCGGGTTATGGCGACGTAGGAAAAGGTTCGGCCGAATCCCTACGTAGCGCAGGCGTACGGGTCATTGTTACCGAAATAGACCCAATCTGTGCTCTCCAGGCCGCAATGGAAGGCTATGAAGTCAAGAAATTTGCAAATGCCGTGAAGGAAGCTGATATCGTCGT
>CAZXSL010000212.1:0-4534 GCA_964643235.1 uncultured Sphingobacteriaceae bacterium
AAACCCGAGCATAATCCCTGATTTAGTCCGCAACCCGGCCGCTGAAATCCGGCGTAAACACTCCAGACTGCGATCGTATTTCGCTTGGATACGGACTTCCCGAGTCAGCCTGCGCACGGTTTCAAGGTTGTGCGATACCACCTCAGGACGCACGGCAATGACCCGATCGAGGTTCTCCCATTGGCCTTTGAAATCCGGGATGAGTGTTTCGAGCGTCGTACCGGGGCTTTCGCGGCGTATAGCGTTGACGGTCTCAGCCCAGATAATGGAACCGCCGTCTTTCAGGTCATCGCGGTCTACCGAAGTAATGACGCAATGCTTAACCTCCATGAGCTTAACCGAACGTGCCACCCGTGCAGGTTCATCCCAATCGACCGCCAAAGGACGGCCGGTAGCCACCGCACAGAACGAACATGAGCGAGTACAGATATTGCCCAATATCATGAACGTTGCCGTTCCTGCACCCCAACATTCACCCATATTCGGGCAGTTGCCACTCTCACATATCGTATGTAACCTATGCTCGTCCACCAGATTGCGAACGTGCCTATACTCCTTGCCGACAGGCAGCTTCACACGAAGCCAGTCGGGCTTACGTTGCATCTGGTTTACGGGAATAACCGGTAGTTCAATCATACCACAAAGTTAAGGATTAATATCGAAACTTGATGAGCAGCTTTTGTTGTGCCAATATCATAAAATGTAATACCATCATCCGGGCCGCTACAGCATTCGCCATGCCGTCGCGTCGTCACTCAAATCGTGATTGTCTTCTCATTTCATAATGATGAGTAAAGTTAATCAAATTGCGTTTTGCACATAATTTATCTATTTTTGCAAAAAATTTGAGCAGACTAAAATGGCTACAAACAGAACATTTACAATGATTAAGCCCGATGCAGTTGGCAATGGCCATACCGGGGCAATTTTAAACGATATCATTTCCAGCGGTTTTAAGATCGTGGCAATGAAATATATCCGCCTGACGAAAGAAACCGCAGGTGCATTTTATGCAGTCCACAAGGAGCGTCCTTTTTATGGGGAATTGGTAGAGTTTATGACTTCGGGGCCTATTGTGGCCGCTATCTTGGAAAAAGATAATGCTGTCGAGGATTTCCGTACCTTGATCGGTGCTACAGACCCATCTAAAGCTGAGCCTGGTACCATTCGTAACAAATACGCAAAATCCATTGATGCCAATGCCGTACACGGATCGGACTCAGACGAAAATGCCGAGATAGAAGGTAACTTTTTCTTCTCGCAGTTCGAGCGCTTCTAAAAAAAAGCTTTTCGGGATGACGGATCTCCAAAAAATGCGTCATCCCGGCTTATCTTATCTCAAGGGCTACTTACGTTGTATCGATAGTAGTTACAAACCCAGTTTTTATTTTCGCTGCCCAGATAAGCGCAAACGAAGGGCTACTTGCCCCGCGGCGTTCTGAGTCTGGGGTAGTGGCACAAAAGTGTCGCGATTTCGGGATGAGGGTACGGACGATGGGCTTCAGCTCTCAGCTTTCGCGCGTCTATTATCCTTGTTTTTGTCGCGCTCGTAGGTCGAAATGTGCCGGTCTTTTTTTGTTTCGTAGATATCGTCGATATTGATCAGGATTCCCGTTTCTTCCACCGCACCAAATTCGTTGTTAGCGGCGGTACCGAAGGTCTTCATGGTTGACGATAGGTTCATATACGTGTTGATCAACGGTGGGATATTCTCACCCAAACGCCGGATTCGCCCGTTTAGGACCCGATAACCTTCCTTGTAATCCAACCCGTTGAAAATGCCTTTGAATTCCGCAATGTCCGTTTTATAACCTACGGGATTAATTGGCCACACCAAATTTTCATGGTCGGGGAAATAGTGCTGCATGAAATAGAGCAAGATATCACGGGCCGTCGGCGAGTAGTGGGGGTACATGGTTACCTTACCAAAGAGGTATTTCACTTCGGGGTTGAGTTTCACGACGGCACCTAAGCCGTCCCAAAGATTGTCGAGTGAGAAAAGCCCTTTCCGGTTATCTTTGGATGGCTGGTACTTAGGCTGTACGAATGAACGGCCCAACTCGATGGTATAGGGAAGGTACTCTTTGATGAATTTTTCAGAAAAATGAAAATAATGGGATGTGGACAGGGGCGGTTCGCTCTGTTCCGAGAAATCCAAGTTGCCGCATTTGATGAGCCGATAGCCAGCGATAATCTCTTCTGTCTCCGGGTTCCAAGCTATCAGCTGGTCATATGCCTCGGCATTGGTGTCGTTTTCATCCAAATCGTAAGGCAATCCCGTGCCTCCCCCAGCACCACGAAAGGTTTCTTCCCGAAGCCGGCCTATTTCCTTGACCACATTCGGAGCATAGTGATAATTGACCAAATAGATTTCGTTATTTCCATTGTTAGTGTGCCGGAGAAACGTCTCGGGGGTCAATTCCCGCTTGATAATGTCCTTACTTATCGGTGCTATTATTTCTTGCATAAAACTATGACTCAGGGAGTATATTGTAAACAATCTTTTTCACTTCCTCTGCCCATTCCTTCTCAGATTTTGAACTGTCAAAATACGAGTAAGAAATCGGCTTTCCAATACGGATAGTGACTTTTTTCCCGCGTTGGGCAAACATCTCATCGGGCAGGTAGAACATCTCGATATTGGTCTTGATGCCTACTTTTTCGCGCAGCCTAGCAAAAGTATAAAAAAAGTTAGAGTTTTTCCCATCGATAAATACGGGTATAACGTCCTTTTTGTAGCGTTTAGCCTTGTTGATAAAACTTTTCTTCCATTCCAGATCCCGCACTATCCCTTGGCGCTTGCGCGATACCAACCCAGCGGGAAACACCAGTAGTGCATGGTCATCGGCATAGGCCTGTTCGATTTGCGCAATGCCATCCCGACCTTGGGTGCCATGCTTGTTAACACCCACGAAAAGTGGGCCTAGGTTTTTGATGTTGAGGAGGATGTCGTTGACGATGAACTTAATGTCTTTCCGGTGTTTGCCCAGCGCGTGCATGAATGCGATACCATCTAATCCGCCTAGGGGATGGTTAGACGCAAAGATGACTCCACCTTCCGCCGGAATATGTTCTGCACCTTCCAGGGTTACTTCCACACCCAGTTCATCGATAAGGGCATCAACAAAATCCAATCCGTGCAAATGGCCAATTTTAGCCATAATCGCATTGATTTGGTCTTCATGCAATACCCGTTCAATATACCGGAGGGCAAAGCCAGGTATCCATTTTAACAAACGGCCATTCTTTTTGCGAATGACCTCCCTGATGACGATGTATTTCGGTTTGTTGTTTGTTGTTTCCTTATTTTCCGCCTCGTGATTCATGATTTATTCAGACTGACCCAACACCGTTCCTGCCTCGCGGTTTCTTTCGGGTGTCCAAATGTAATAAAAATCTACGCTGTTCCCCTTGGTTGTGCCCATGTTTCGTTCCCTTGTAGACGGAAGACGGCGTAACAGTGTAGTTACCCAACTATGCGATCGCCTACATTCCGAATAATAATCCCGTTAGGTGCTTGTTATTTTTCCGACATTTAGTAAGTTTACCGTTGGTTAGCGATAGGGGAGAGGGAATGAGTAATGGCTATATTAAACGATTGGCCTTGTAGATAGTCTAACCCATAAACAAATAAGGAGACATGAATACGGCACAAATTCTATCTGAAACATATTTCGCCGTGGATCCATTGGATACGGTAGCTACTGCCCTGGACCATATGGCGGAGCATCGCCTGCTTCATTTACCGGTGGTAAAAGAGCATGTATTCCTAGGCATGGTATCATACGAATCACTTGCCGGGCTCAAAGACGGCAGTTTGGAAATCGGCTTAGCCGATGTGCCTTATCTGCAGGTGTATGCTTACGACTACCAACATGTGTACGACGCGCTTTTGTTTTTCCAGCTTTACCGGCTGGATATTTTGCCCGTAGTGGATAGCCAGCATACGTACCTTGGTGCCATTACGCAATACGAGCTGATCAATGCGATAGGCACGTCGATGTCTATACAGGAACCCGGAGCAATCATCGTCTTGGAAATCAGCAAGCGTGATAATGCGTTGTCGCAAATTGCCAATATCGTGGAGGCCAACGATGCCCAAATACTCAATTCCGCCGTACGGATGTTCCCCGATTCGTCTCAAATGGAAGTCGCCATCAAGGTCAATAAAGCCGATGTCTCTCCCATTGTGGCCACGTTCCTGCGTTTCGATTATATCGTAAAAGCTACGTTCAACGACGATAACAGTAGCGATTCCTCGCGCGACCGCTATGAGCAACTGATGAATTACATCAATATGTAATCCAAACGGCTTGCGTTCGTCTGCAATCACGCCCTTTTACGATCTTTAACCATTGCTTTTATTGTCGCAATGATTACCTTCGTTGTCAGAAACAGCAACATGCAACATGCAGGAGCTGATATGAACAAGAAATCAATCATATAATTTTACCCGAATCCAACGATGACGACGATTGCGGTTTATGGCAGGGAGTTCCAGCCTTCGGTCATTCCTTAGGTGCAACAACTTTTC
>CAZXSL010000213.1:0-4452 GCA_964643235.1 uncultured Sphingobacteriaceae bacterium
TGTTGGTCTGGACTTGGTTGACCAACTTTCCATTCTTAAACGTGGCAAACGTAGGCAAGTTACTCACATTGGCCAACTGCCTAGACTGCGGGAATCGTTCGGCGTCCGCGACAACAAACGATACGTTGCTGTTTTCAGATGCTAATTTCTTGAATTTAGGTTTCATGATCCGGCAGTTTCCGCACCAAGTGGCAGAATATTGGACCACGACCACTTCGTTTTCCTGGACAATCGTGTCCAGATTATCGTTTTCTAGTTCCTGTAACATAAAAAAATAACTGTTTTGGGGTGATAGACGAGCTTGGTGGACTTATCGCTCTCCACCCTTGCTCGTCTCAAAATAATCGTTATAGCCGACAGGCACACCAATAATGCCAGGGCACCGTTGCGCAACTACCAACCGCTTAGCTCAACGTCACTTGGCTAGCCAAGTAGGTTGCTACGCCGTCGCGGGTAGCATTCATCGCGTCCTTACCTTCTTCCCAGTTGGCAGGACATACTTCACCGAATTTCTGTACGTGTGCGTACGCATCGATCAGACGAAGGTATTCTTTCACGTTCCGGCCCAAAGGTAGGTCATTGACACTCTCGTGGAATACACGGCCCTCCTCATCAATCAGATACGTCGCACGATATGGGATGCTGGCTCCCTCCACGACATAACCAAACTCAGCGTGCTCTTTCTCTTCGCTATCCAGGATACCCAGAATCCGCGAAAGGTTGCGATTAGTATCAGCCAAAATGGGGTATTCGACACCTTCGATACCTCCATCGTCCTTGGCGGTATTCAACCATGCGAAATGCACCTCGTTCGTGTCGCAAGATGCGCCGATGACGATGGTGTTGCGCTTCTCAAATTCCTCCACGGCTTCTTGGAACGCATGCAGCTCCGTAGGGCAAACAAAGGTGAAGTCCTTGGGATACCAAAACAAGAGGATCTTCTTTCCTTTTTTGGTCGCTTCTTCAAAAATATTAATGGAGAGGTTGTCGCCCATGTAATCAATAGCATCAACGGCAATGTTCGGAAATTTTTTCCCAGTAAAACCCATAGTAATTTGCTTAAAATTTAAAGTAACTGACTCGTCTAATTTCCCACAAAGATAGGGTTTCCGAAACTGGGAAAACAATCACTTTTCTTGATAGGTTATCGAGAAAATCTATAATATGAAACAACACCTATAATCAACTAAAAATCGCTTAAAAAAAAAAGAATCAAACAACTCATTATAAGCAAACTAAATACAAAAAGACCATTTAAACCGGAAGAAAACGACATCCCCTGGCAAGCCAAAAAACCGACAGGAAGACGAAACCTCCGTTACAACAGTTCAAAAACACACCAGATTCCCGCACAGTGGTGTACAAGAAGCTAAATCCAGGACGGAGCGACCAATAAAAAGGCTAAGGTGGGGAAGCAAGTGTTTATGTTGTTTATAACGTTTCCGCCTCACTTGCTTCTAGCCTTCTTCGTCATTTGCGCCAACGCATCCCACATATCCTCAGGGATAGCTTCCAAACCACTGAATTGGCCCGCTCCTTGCAACCACTCACCCCCATCAATGGTAATGACTTCGCCGTTGATGTACCCTGCAAAATCGGATAGCAGGAAGGCGGCCAAATTGGCCAGCTCTTGGTATTCGCCCACACGCTTCAGCGGAACCCGATTCCTGAAATCGAATTGTTTCGACAAATCACCGGGCAATAGCCGTTCCCAAGCTCCTTTGGTAGGAAACGGACCTGGAGCAATCGCATTGTTTCGTATGCCATAGCTCCCCCATTCCACAGCCAGCGATCGGGTCATGGCCAGAACACCTCCTTTTGCGGCTGCGGAGGGCACTACGTAAGCCGACCCGGTAAAAGCATAGGTCGTTACGATATTCAGGATACTGGCGGGACGCTTCGAAGCAATCCAATGCTTACCAAAAGCCAAGGTACAATTACTGGTTCCCTTAAGCACTATATCGATAATCGTTGAAAAGGCATTGGCAGACAAACGCTCCGTGGGCGAAATGAAATTTCCCGCCGCATTATTCAGCAGGGCATCAACGTGACCAAACCGCTCCAAGGTTGCCGCTAGCATAGCCTCCACTTGCTCGTAATCTCGTACATCACAAGCCACCGGCAGTATTTCTCCGCCCGTTTCCTGACGCAATTCTTCGGCTGATGCTTCTAGCACATCCAACTTGCGACTCGTAATAACGACCTGCGCTCCCAACTGGAGAAAATAACGCGTCATCTCCTTGCCCAACCCGGTGCCACCACCAGTAACGACGATGACTTTACCCCGTAGGGCATCCGCACGAAGGGCTCCTTGAATTGTCTGTGTATTCCCGCTCATCAT
Organism: uncultured Sphingobacteriaceae bacterium; assembly: GCA_964643235.1. Lineage (GTDB taxonomy): Bacteria > Bacteroidota > Bacteroidia > Sphingobacteriales > Sphingobacteriaceae > CAYRGQ01. The sequence continues at coordinate 2,342 of CAZXSL010000213.1, forward strand.
ATTTCGGTTTTGTGTATGAATCCACTATTTCTTTTGGGTCAGGTTTTCGATAATTGTATTAAGAATGGCGCGAGTTGATGGCGCCCACCATTGTTTAAGCACCATTTCGACACTCTCTTGCCTACTGGCTTCCATCCGTGTAGCCAGCTCCCTCCGTAGATTAACCTTACTTTGCCACCAAGTATTGCGCTCGAATTGGGTGTACATTCCAAGGTGGCGCTCGGCTGCTGTACGGATACGCGATGCCGGAACGACTTCATCCACCAGCCCCACAGACAAAGCCTCTTGTGGATTGAGTAACTTGCCCTGCAGTAAATAGCGATAAGCATTGGCTTTACCTATCCAGAAGCTATACAAGTTGAAAATGCTATCGGGAACCACAATACCAACGGGTACTTCGTTTAAGCCAATAATAAAATTGCCTTCTGCCATGATGCGGGCATCGCAGCACAGGGCCAGCACACACCCTCCTGCGGGGGCATGGCCGTTAATGGCCGCTACCGCAGGCTTGCGAAACGTAGCCAATGATTGTACAAAAGACATGAACAGCCCCCAAAATTCCCGAATCTGCCGCTCATCATAATCATACAGCGTAATCAAATCCAACCCCGCACTGAAAAAACCTTCTTTACCATGCAAAATCAGCCCTTCAACCGACGCATCCGCGTCAGCCGCCTCAACCGCCGTTTTCATTTCCGCTAACATCTCCGCATGAAATGCATTAGATTTGCCACGATCTAGGAAGAGATTCGTGATACGCTGTTCTGTATTTATTTTGATAAAATCCATATCTATTTTCCCTGCTTATTTTTTGTTAACATGAATCGTCGAGATCATCCTCCCTACCCTTAACCGTATAGTGGTTACAAAAGTTCCGTTCGCTTAGTCTACCCGGCTTTCACGATGGCTTCTGTGCACACTACACCCATCATAACCTATGGCCTTAAACGCCATCCGACGCATAATGCCCCAACAAATTGCCTTTCGTTATTGGGAATCGACATCGCTATTCGTTTCTGCTAACCGTACCTATAACTGGGTTTAAATATAAAAACATAATGCCGGAATGCCAGCATGACACGCAGATAAAGTTCCGTAAGCACATATCATCTCAAGTCATACCAAGCTAATCCGCTAGTGGGACTATCAACGAAAACCAAGGTATTACACAATAGCAATGAAATTCTAAGCAAAAAAAATATCTTTGCGTTATGAATATACTGATCATCGGTTCGGGCGGCCGTGAAAGTGCCTTTGCATGGAAACTGGCACAGAGCAACCAGCTTTCCCAATTATACATCGCTCCCGGCAATGCGGGAACCAGCCAGTATGGCACGAACGTCGCATTAAGTGTTACGGATTTTGAGGGTATTGCAGATTTTGCCCTCGCAAACGGCATCGACATGGTACTTGTTGGTCCCGAGGAGCCTTTGGTAAAAGGTATCCATGATTATTTCCTAGGGCGGGCGGATCTTGCTGGTATTCCGGTTATCGGCCCCCAGCAGGCGGGAGCTCAACTCGAAGGCAGCAAGGATTTCTCCAAGCAGTTCATGGTTCGGCATGGCATCCCTACGGCAGCATCCAGGTCCTTCGACCAAGACAGCCTGCAAGAGGGCTTGGCATACCTGGAAACGCAAAAACTTCCCATCGTCCTCAAAGCCGATGGCCTAGCTGCCGGAAAGGGCGTGTTGATTTGCGAAACGTTGGAGCAAGCCAAAGACGAATTAACGGCGATGATTGCGGAGGCTAAATTTGGCGAAGCCAGCCGCATCGTGGTAGTCGAGGAATTTCTCGAAGGGATCGAGCTTTCCGTGTTTGTGCTGACCGATGGCGACACGTACAAGATACTACCTAGCGCCAAGGACTACAAGCGCATCGGCGAGCAGGATACCGGGCTTAACACCGGTGGGATGGGATCGGTATCGCCCGTTCCATTTGCCACCACTGCTTTCTTGGATAAGGTAGAAGAACGTGTTATTATCCCTACCGTCGATGGCTTGAAAAAAGACGGCACCCCTTACAAATGCTTTATATTAATAGGGATGATGAACGTGAATGGCGAACCTTATGTCATTGAATAAAACGTAATGATGGGAGAACCAGAGACAGAG
>CAZXSL010000214.1:0-4437 GCA_964643235.1 uncultured Sphingobacteriaceae bacterium
TTGAGCCAAGTATTCTCACTGGGTGTTCTTGCACAGCGACTGAATGCCAAGCTTGAGTTTGATAGCAAAACAAAGCAAATTACCAATCATGCGGTAGCGAATGGGCTCTTGGCCGGACCACCTCCGCGTGCGGGTTGGGAACAGTATTATAAGGTATAACCTCAATATACTGAACAATACAATAGAATCCCGGGATCTACACATCGATTCCGGGATTTTTATTTGTGCTCTTTTCCTGTGTGCTTATTAGCCAGGGCACGATGGCTTTCCATTATTCCATTATTACCCTACTTTTAGAATAACGTATGATATCAGTCGGTTAGCGGCTTAATTTTCCTTTACGACGATAATAAACTAATAATGAATAAATAAGATTCATTATTTATTTTTATCTTAATGTGAAATATTTTGTAATTTAGGCACTGAACCAATTGCCTTAACCATTATGTTTTTCCGATATTACATGTGGTGCATGTTAATGGTATCTGCCGTGTATGGCCAAAATGCTGTTGGAGGCCGATATTTAGCGATGGGGAATACCGGAGCCGCCCTGCAGGGCGTGTATAGCTTAAATGTTAACCAAGCCGGGGTATCGGCATTACAGCGACCCACTGTTGCACTGCTTTATCAAAACCATTTTTTTAATACGGATATCCATACCCAAGCTGTAATGCTCGGCGTACCGACAAGATTGGGCGTGCTGGGTGTGGCGGCGAGCCGATATGCTTTAACGGGCGCGTATACCGAGACGAAGTTAGGCTTTGCTTACGGACGTCGGTTTGGGAAAGAACTTGCTGTAGCACTAGGGTTTAATTACCACCAACTCCGTATTCCTAATTACGGAGGGAGTATAGCATTGTCTGTTGATATCGGATTGCAATATCGGCTAAGCCAGCAAATGATCGTAGGGTTCCATTATGCTAATCTGGGTAATTTGGGTTACGGTACCGATGCTTTTTCAATCGTGCCATCGGTCGTTCGTGGAGGAGCAACATACGACTTTGCGGAAGTCGTATCCGTTAGTTCCGATGTGGTTTATTACCTAGATAATAGCCTTGATACCCGTGTGGGCTTAGAATACCGGTTAGGAGATTGGTTTTGTTTTCGCGGAGGGATATCCATAAACCCCATGCAACAATATGTCGGTTTCGGTGTACAGCGTGAGCAGCTCGCGGTAGATTTGACTGCCGCTTTCCACGAGCGGCTGGGGATGTCGCCACAGATAAGTGTAGCCTATGCGTTTTAGGATCATATTATCTTTATTAGGGACTTACCTTGGTATGATGGGGGTATTGTATGCGCAGACTGAGGAAGAAGGGATGTTGATTGAGCAATTGGTGGATTTGCATGCCGATGTCTTTACTGAGGATTTTGACTTTAACGAACTATCGGAACAGTTGGCCTATTTTAGGCGATACCCAATTAATCTCAACCAAACCGATGGACAGGATTTGGCCAGACTGGGTTTTCTATCGCCACTGCTGATTCAGCGATTATTGGCTTATCGTGATGAGTCCGGCGATTTTATTTCGCTGTTGGAGTTGCAAACGATTGAAGGGTTTGATATCCGTACGGCCGAGTTTTTGAGCCTGTTTGTGACGACGGGAGGAGGGCGTTCTTTACAGGGTGTTCGATTCAACGATTTTCTGCGGGAAGGCGAGCATGATTTGATGTTGCGCTACGGGCGGATCTTGGAAAAGCAACGAGGCTACGATATCGACGATCCAAACCGATCCCATTATTTGGGTTCGCCAGACAGGCTTTTTGTACGCTATCGGTATCGCATGGGGCGCGACTTCCAGTTGTCGATCAACATGAAGAAAGATCCCGGTGAGCAGTTTTTTTCTGGTGCACAGCGGTACGGTTTTGATTTTTACTCGGCTAGCTTGCTGTTAAAAAACCAAGGAAAGATTCGGAGTTTAGTATTGGGCGACTATGCCCTGCAGTTTGGGCAGGGTTTGGCTATGTGGAACGGACTGGCATTTGGCAAGGGTGCCATGATGCAAAGCGTGGCTCGCCAATCACACGGTTTAAGACCGTATACTTCGGCTAATGAATTTCTTTTTCTGAGAGGTGCAGCCGCGACAATTGACTTGGGCCGGATAGCAGTTACACCGTTCGTCTCGTACCGCCGGCTTACTGGCAGCGTGCAAACGGCATCGGATAGTGCTTTGGTAGTCGGTAGCCTCGGACAAACCGGACTGCATCGTACCCCCACTGAGGCGGCTAACCGCCATGCGTTACAACAGTGGGTATATGGTGTAAATGTAGCCTATCAACAAAGGAACCTTACTTTGGGAGGTACCCTCTTCCGGACTTCATTTAGCGGAGATATTGTGCCGCAGCCGCTCCTCCGCAATCGATACGCTTTTTCAGGAAGTTCGTTAACTAATACCAGTATATATTATAATTATGGTTTGCGAAATTTTCACTTTTTTGGTGAAGGGGCTTATCAGTTAGGCCGTGGCTTTGCTTATGTCAATGGCGTGCTCGCGGCACTCACACCACAGATTTCTTTGATGATGCTCCACCGGGGTTACCAAAAAGACTACCATTCATTCTTTAATCAAGCGGTGGCGGAAGGTAGCTATGCATCCAACGAAAAAGGGTTTCTTTCCGGGCTCGTTTACCATCCCAACCGGAGTATCGAATGGGCGTTATATGCTGATAAATTCCGGTTTCCATGGCTACGATACCGGGTAGACGCGCCTTCCCAAGGTACTGATCTGCTTTCGCAATTTACATATACATGGTACAAACGCGCTCGGATTACCGCTCGCTATCGGTATCGGTTAAAACAGGAGAATTCACGACAAGATCTACCACAAAACCAAGTGGTCGATGTGGTAAGGCATCAAATCCGGCTGCATGGTGAATACAAAATAGGGGAGAGCCTAACTATGCGAAACCGGATTGAATGGATAAACTACCGGAAAGAGTTTGAAAAGCGCGAGAGCGGCTGGATGGTGTACCAAGATGTGATATACAACCGGATGAGCGCACGATGGAATGGCAACTTAAGAATTGCCATATTTAATATACCCAGCTACGATTCACGTGTTTATGCATTTGAAAATGACGTTCTATACGGTTATTCGTTTCCGGTATACCAGCACACGGGGCTACGGTTTTACACTAATTTCAGGTATCGCATTGCCCGTCGAGTGGATCTTTGGTTGCGCTATGCCACATTTATTTATCGCGATTTGGAACAAATCGGTTCGGGGTTGGACTTGATTGAGGGAAATAAGCGATCGGATATTAGGGTACAGATGAGGTTTCGGTTTTAGCGATTTAAGCGAACTTAATCCACGGCGAGCCCATCAGGCGATAATTGTCTAAGATAGGCGTAAATGTTTGGCTATCTTGTCTCAATAGTTGTTGGATAATATCGGCAACATTGACCGCTGTTGAATGTTGGCATACTTCCAACCATGCTGCACTCAGTAATTGGTTGTCTGTCGTTTTTACAGGTTGCGTACTAGCGAGGAGGCAGAGGGTGGCGCCGTTTAGAAACCAATCCAACGCTATGCTGTTATTTGTTCTGCTACCTAATGTGGAGCAACTAAACCAAAGTGTCGACTGTAAGGGTATTGCGGGGCGATGCTGTAGCAGTTCTTTTGAAGAAATGTGTTGGTAACCGTGTATTTTGGCGTTGTCTGAATGTCCCCAATACACCCAATGACCTTGCATCTGGCTTAGCTCAACCAGAATTTCGGTCTTAAAATAATCGCCTGGGTGCAAGCTCCGCGCTCCCCACGCTCGCCAACGTTCCAGCATATCCGTATAGGGCGGTTGGTACTGGCAGGTAAGATGGTGCTTTGAAGCAAAAGGATTATCGACATGTTGCCAAGTGTCGATAATCCCTTTGCAGGCCAGCCAGTTGTCGGCAAAAATTACGGATGTGACGATTGCCTCGTTTTTCGAGGAGATAATCATTTTAGGCCAATATTTGACGTTAACTGGTTTGGCAAAATCAGTCGGTAGAACGACAACGGCGCTTAGTAATCCGGAAGACCGTAGCGTCTGTTTTAGGACTGTCGTCAAACGAGCCTTGCTTGGTATTCCTAAGTTTGCAGTAGGAATTGATACGAAACAATAGTCGTTATCCTGCTTTGTGGTTTTCAGGCTCGTAATCTCTTTTGTCCAATCCTCGGGTATAACAAGTGCTCGTTTTTGATCCATAGCCGATTAGGGGTTAGCAGGTACGATAGGCATGATTAACTTGTCTAAACGTGTAATCTCTGTAAAGTCAATCGGTTTGAATCGTATTTTTACTTTATACACTTGTTTAGCTAGTGGGCGGATAAGGTCTAACGTCAACGGTATACTTTTGTTATTGTTGAATTCGCCATCCCAGTACTCAGCTACTAACACGGCCTGTTGCTCCCTTTCCAGGTTTTCCAACTTGCCATTGGCCTGTCGTACATCGTTATC
>CAZXSL010000215.1:0-4434 GCA_964643235.1 uncultured Sphingobacteriaceae bacterium
ATCAAGCACCAGCACTTAGTAGTGAAGACTCATGGTCAATGGTACTCATTCCCGACCCCCAAAGCTACGTCAAATACGAGCGCAATCAAGGTATTTTGGACTTGATGACCGGGTGGATTAGCGAGCAGGTCATGCCCCTCAATATCGAGATGGTGCTGTGTACTGGCGATTTGGTAGAACACAACGGTTGGCTGAACCCCAACGAGCGGGAAGCCAATCAAGCGGGGAAGCAACAATGGGAGGCTGTGGCTCGTTCGTTTGGACGCCTCGACGGTAAGGTACCGTACGTAGCTGCCACGGGAAACCACGACTACGGTGTGAAGAATATTGAAAATCGGCGAAGCCACTACAACACCTATTTCCCAGTCGACAAGAATCCACTCGCTCAACGCTTGCTTCGCGATGTCGGCCAAGATATCAATGGCGACCCGTCCCTCACGAATGCGACCTACGAATTCAAATCTCCCCACGGCAAGGATTTCCTCGTGATGGTACTGGAGTTTGCTCCACGCGACACCGTCATAAACTGGGCACTGAATGTTGTCAACCAAGACCGATACCGCGACCACACCGTCATTTTACTCATCCATTCGTATTTGAATTCGAATAGCGAGCACATTGTGACCGAGGGGTATCCAATTACTGATGGCAACTATGGAGCTGCGGTATTTGAGAAACTAGTTAAGCCCTCTCATAATATCCGCATGGTGTTTTCCGGACATATTGGCCGCCCCGACGACCCACTGGGTCATATCGGCTTCCGCACGGATATGAATGCCGGCGGCAAGACTGTACACCAAATGGTATTTAACAGCCAAGCGCTCGGAGGCGGCTGGTTTGGAAACGGAGGTGATGGCTGGATTCGCTTATTGGAGTTCATGCCTGATGGGAAGACTGTCAATGTGAAGACTTTTTCGCCACTCTTCGCCATTTCACCAAGCACACAGCACCTAGCTTGGCGCACGGAAGCTTACGACGAGTTCTCTTTTGTGCTGGACGAAAATTGATTTTCTGACGAGCATAACCCGCTATCGACATCCACTTTGCCTCCTTAAAACGGCCAGCAAATTGTCGCTTTTCTTGAGTTATAAGGGCGTAAAGCCAATTTATAACCATTCTAAATATGTGTGTTTGACAAAGTTCTGACACACGTCTGTACGGATATGTCGTATTTTTGCCCATAATAAGTTAGCGAACCATACATCATTTTGAAGAATCTTAAGGTTATAGCATTCACACATAAGTCTGTGGACTTGAAAGACTTGGGCAATCTAGTTATTGGCCACGAAGATCTTGAGAGCCGTCTGATCACGGTCAAAAACTATTTTGATATTCCCGAGATTTTCTACTTGGGGACGTGCAATCGAGTAGAATTCGTATTTTATGGTGCCCACGACCTATCTACCCCTTTTGTCAAGGAATTTCTGGACCAACTTAACTTTTGCGTGCCCAACGAGCGAATGGAGTCGTTTTTAAATCAAGTATCCAAATATGAGGGTATGGAAGCCCTACGCCATTTGTTCCGTATGTCTTGCTCGTTAGAGAGTCTAGTCGTTGGGGAAAAAGAAGTGCTGGCGCAAGTACGCAAGGCATACGACCGTTGTAGGCAATTGGGCTTTACCGGAGATTTTCTCCGTCTCATGATGGACAGCTTGGTAAAAACATCCAAAGAGGTCTACACGCACACCCGTATCGCTCGCAATCCGGTCTCGGTTGTGTCGCTAGCATACCGCAAATTGAAGGAGGTCAAATTAGCTGAAAACCCGCGCATCCTTATTGTCGGTGCCGGCGAAACCAACCAGAATTTGGCAAAATACCTCCAAAAACATAAATTTTCCAATTTCGTCGTTTTTAACCGCACCTTGGAAAAGGCACAGTCTTTTGCTGTCGAACTTAACGGAGAAGCCCTCCCTCTTACCGAATTGAAGAACTATAAAAACGGTTTTGATATACTCATTACTTGTACGGGAGCGGCTGAAGCGATCATCGACCAACGTTTGTACACTTCACTCCTTAACGGAGAGACCGACCGCAAAGTTATCGTGGATTTGGCCATCCCGAACGATGTAGACCCTCAGGTTGTTGAAAACAATCCCATCCACTACATTGAGGTAGGTTGCTTGCAAGCAATTGCCAATAAAAACCTCCAAGAGCGCTACGATGAGCTAAAACACGCAGAGGCTATTGTCGAAGATAATATCAGCGAGTTCCTTCCCATATTGAAACAACGCCGCGTTGAGCTAGCTATGCGCGAGGTACCAGACAAAGTAAAGGAAATTCGGTCGTTTGCACTTAACGAGGTGTTTGCCGCGGAAGTAGGCCAGTTGGACGAAAACTCACGTCAAATACTAGAAAAAGTCATTGACTATATGGAAAAGAAGTACATCAAGGTTCCGATGGTTATGGCTAAAGACATACTCGTCCGGAACAGCCAAGTCGAGATCAACTGATTCTACTGAGGCTACAATTCTACTATTTTTTTCCATACACATTGCAACGGCTGTCCCAAAAACAATCAGCTGAATTGACGGTATACTTGTGGTTTTGGTTTGATTTTTTATATTTTTAAGCTCTATTTGAATCGGTTATATGTCAAAACGAACGTTAATCATTGGAACCCGGGGTAGTGAACTCGCCCTATGGCAGGCCAATCACATCAAAGACAAGTTGGCGGCCATCGGTGTTGAATCCGAACTGAAAGTCATCAAGACACAGGGCGATATTGTACAACACCTGCGCCTAGACAAGCTTGAGGGAAAGGGCTTTTTTACTAAGGAACTGGAAGAAGAACTTCTCTCCGGCGCCATTGACCTAGCCGTACATTCGCATAAAGACCTACCGACGCAAAACCCCGAAGGCTTAGTCATTGCCGCTGTAAGTGAGCGTGAGGATGCCTCCGAACTGCTTATTATCCACAAGGATTGCGTGGATCTAAAAAAACGCCTATCGTTGAAACATAATGCCACGGTAGGTACATCTTCCAACCGACGCAAAGCCCAACTGAAAGGCATGCGTCCTGATTTGGAATTTGACGACCTACGCGGTAACGTGATTACACGTATGGAAAAACTCCGCAAGGAAAATTACGATGCTATCATGCTAGCCAAAGCTGGCATTTCACGTATCGGATTGGATTTAAGCGACTTCCATATCGAAGAATTACCTCCGGTAGAGATTGTACCCGCCCCCGCACAAGGTGTACTTGCCGTTCAGATCCGGGAAAGCGACGGTGAATTATACGACACGTTACAGCAAATCCATGATCAACAGGTTGCAAAGGAAATCGGAGTCGAGCGCGAGGTACTTCGGCAATTTGACGCAGGATGCCATGCCCCATTAGGCTGTTATTGCCGCCATCAGGATGGGCAGTACCAAGTATGGTCGTCCATTGCTGAAACCGCTGACGAGTTCCCAACTCGCCTTTATATATCCGGAGACACGACGGATGGTCTGGCGGCGAAGATTGCGGCAAAATATGACAAGGAACGGCCCTTGCCTAAACAGGTATTTATCTCGCGGGATGTCAATGAGAACAGCTATTTCTACCGGGCTATGAAACAGTTGGGAATTGCGGTCGATGGCCGATCGCTAATCAAGATATTCCCGATCATCAACACCTTGGACCCGTACATCCTCAAGCACGTAGATTGGGTGTTTTTTACCAGTAAAAACGGCATTGAGAACTTTTTCAGACTGGAGCCTAGGCTCAGCAAGAAGACAAAATTCGCTGTTATTGGCCGTGGCTCCGAAGAAACCTTGAAACTATATGGTTATGTTCCCGATTTTACGGGGGAGAAGCTCGGTATCGACATGCACGGAATCGCTAAGGAATTTGCAAAAATCGCAGACGGGACAACCGTTCTTATACCCCGTGCCAAGGAGTCGTTGGAAACCATCCAAAAATCATTGACACAAAACACCAAAGTGGTTAACCTACCTGTATATCAGACACGGATCGAATCCAAAGTTTCCAAAAGTAATGCCGAAGTCCTCATTTTTACCAGCCCTAGTAATGTGGAGGCTTATTTTGCCGACAACCTCGTGGACCCAGGCCAACAGATTATCTGCATCGGCCATTCCTCGGGAAAAAAGATTGAAGAACTCGGTTTGACATACCACCTGCCCTTTTCGCCGGATGAAATCGGGCTTGCAGAAGCGGTATTCGCACTGGATTATTAACAAGTAATACTTTTTAACTGTTTGTGTATCCACTTGCTAAAGGGTAGAAATAAGGGAAGCAAAATTCAACGTACTATGCTCACACGTCCTAGAAGAAATCGAAAATCCACGGTAATCCGCGATATGGTGCAGGAAACGCGCTTGCATGCGTCCAACCTAATATTCCCACTTTTTATTGTCGACGGAAGTAATCAGAGAACGGAAGTAGCTTCCATGCCTGGTATTTACCGACTATCGATAGACAATCTCCTTCAT
>CAZXSL010000216.1:0-4386 GCA_964643235.1 uncultured Sphingobacteriaceae bacterium
TTTCAAATTTAGATTTTGGATTTCCGAATTTAGAATTCACTTTTTTAAATTTAGATTTCACTTTTCTAAACTTAAGCAAGTTTCTCTTTTTTTTCGTTTTTTGCTCTTCAAAAACATCGATTACAGTCTGTATAGACGATTTATTCCTTGTTTTTTAGGGTCGGTTGGCCTGATTTTACTATCAGATTTGGGACACGATTTTTCGTTTTTCGAAATTTTGTCCCAAATTTGATAGTTAGTCTTGTTTATCACCTGAGGGGCGATATTCTTTTTTTCGTTGACTAGGTTGGGGACAAAAAGAAACTGTATCAAAAGCCCAAAATCCATAGTTTTTGTCACTTCGAGGATACGAGAAGTCGCTAATTGTCGATGTTTTAGATTTCTCACTTCACTTCGTAGCGTTCGAAATGACACGTTTGATACAGACTTTTTTATTATTACGCAGGTTGGTTATATCGGCTAAGCCGTAACTCATGCAGTAGCCGGGCTATGTTCTTTTGCAGCTAAGTAACGTTCGGCTTCTAATGCGGCCATACACCCAGTACCAGCAGCGGTAACCGCTTGGCGATACACGTGGTCTTGCACGTCGCCACAAGCATATACGCCTGGTATATTCGTTTGGGTACTGTCCGACTTGGTGATGATATAGCCGTTTTCGTCCATATCCAACATGCCTTGAAAAAGCTCGGTATTTGGTTTATGGCCGATGGCCACAAAGAATCCGGTTACCGGGATGGTTTTCTCTGCACCTGTTTGGTTATTGAAAACGAGGACACCGTTTACGCCCTGTTCGTTGCCTAAAATCTCCTTGGCCTCGGTATGGTAATGTATTTCGATGTTTGGTGTGTTCAATACCCGGTGTTGCATGGCTTTGGATGCGCGAAACTCATCGCGGCGCACCAGCATGTGTACTTTGGACGCTAGCTTGGCTAGGTATGTGGCTTCCTCAGCCGCGGTGTCTCCAGCGCCGACGATGGCTACTTCCTGCCCTTTGTAAAAGAAACCGTCGCACACGGCGCAGGCCGACACGCCGAATCCGTTATACTTCTGCTCGCTTTCCAAGCCCAGCCATTTGGCCGTGGCACCCGTTGCAATGATAACCGTATCGGCGGTTACCATTTTATCCTCAAGGTATACTTGGTGCACATCACCCGAAAAATCGACTTTCGTGACGTAGCCGAACCGGACGTCCGTGCCGAATCGTTCGGCTTGCCGGCGTAGGTCTTCCATCATTTCGGGCCCCAGAACCCCATCAGGGTACCCCGGGAAATTATCGACATGGGTCGTTTGGGTTAGTTGACCACCAGGTACGATACCCGTGTAGACGACGGGCTTGAGATCTGCCCGGGCGGCATAAATCGCTGCCGTATAGCCGGCAGGGCCCGATCCGATGATCAAGCACTTGATATGTTCTTGTTCTTGTGACATAGCGAAATAAAGACTTAGCTACAAAAATACAATTTTGGATGCGCAAATTCAACCCCAGTTCATCATGCAGGTGTCATCATGCTCATGTGGTTGCACGTGGTTTCGGTAACACTAGCTAAGGCCATTACTTCCCGAATCGCTCCTGTAGGTTTTTAAGCATGTCATCGGTAATCGGCTTCGGTTTCCCTTGCGGCTTTTGCGGCCTACGAGATGCTTGCCCTTCACGCTGTGCGGGTTTGGAGCCGGATTTCTGAGTTGGGTGGTTTTCCTTTTGTTTGGCCCCTCCTTGCTGTTTTTGCTCCCTCTGCTTCTCTTTGAATCGCTTCCAGATGACTTCCAAGCATTGTTTGGTATACAAAGGGAAATCGCCCTGCATCATCCATTGGAAGTAGCTTGGTTCCTGTTCGAAAACCGACTCCACCGTGCGGCCCTTGTGTTTTCCAAAATTGAAAATTTCCTGCCCTTGTTCGTCAAATACCATTCGTCCGGCAAAATCGACCGGCCGGCTCAGGTTCGTGAACTTGTGTAGTGCTTCGACGTCATTAACTACTGGGGTTGAAATGTTACCCGCCTTGTCTTCCCAGGTCACGCCTTGGTAGCGGTCGAGCTGGCTGAGCAGAACTTCGTAGGTAGCCCGTACGTCGGCTTCGGCACTGTGTGCGTCGTCGAGTGATTTATCGCAGTAGAAACGGTAGGCTGCCTTCAAGGTGCGCTGTTCCATCTGGTGGAAAATGTTCTGTACATCGACGAAATGGCGGTTGTCGAGTGAAAAGGAAATACCAGCCCGCAAAAACTCCTCCATTAGCAGCGGAATGTCGAATTTGTTGGAATTGTACCCCCCTAAATCGGCATCGCCAATAAAAGTTGCGATTTCTGCCGCAACCTCGCTGAAGGTCGGCTCCTCTGCCACATCGGTGTCATAAATACCGTGGATGAGCGACGATTGGAGCGGGATGGGCATTTCCGGGTTTATACGTTTGGTCAGCACGTGCTCGGATTGATCCGGCATTACTTTTAGGATCGAAATCTCCACAATGCGGTCTGCCGAAATGTTGACGCCCGTTGTCTCCAAATCGAAAAATGCGATGGGGCGTTTTAAGTGTAAATTCATGAATGATGGGGTAAAATAGTTAAGGGCTTTTTTAGTGTACTATGACGTCCGCACGCGCGTCTCAATCAATCGTAGGGTTTTACGTCGGGTTGTCGTTTACGTTATTATTGGTTTTATTGGGTTGTTACTCTGCTCGCTTAGCCCAGGAATATAATACCCAGAATTATGCCAGTAATCATCAGCAGATAAAGCAGGATTTCATTGCCTGCAAACCGCTTGTACTTTGTCCAAAAGCTAAAATCTTTCTCTTCTTCTTGTTTGTTTGACATGACAGGGCAAATGTACGAATTATTTTGACGGTGTTGCAAATCGGTGGTACGCCAAAAACGTGGGGATATTCGCTGGCTTTCAGATGGTGGGTTTGAACGTCGGAAACTTTCGTACGCTGCTACAAGCTAAGTCGTATTGAGACCCTGTGTCTCAGCATGTACATCTAACCAAAAGCGAACATCTGTCTACCGGCTATATCCACACCACGCCATATTAAGAAGGGCGGCTCCTTGCGTTCCATTTCCGATATCCGTACCTAGGTGTCATCTTTTTATCCGCTGTTTTTCCGTAACTTTGACACATTATCAATTATATATCTCATGCAAGAAGTATACATTATTGCGGCTGTTCGCACGCCAATCGGCAGTTTTGGGGGAAGCTTGTCAGCTTTGTCCGCAACTCAACTGGGTGGGCTTGCTATCAAGGAGGCGGTGTCCCGCGCGGGCATATCTGCCGATCAGGTTGAGGAAGTCTATTTCGGCAACGTTTTATCAGCTAATCTGGGGCAAGCACCAGCCACCCAAGCGGCTAAATTTGGGGGATTGCCCGACATCCCGTCTACGACTATCAACAAGGTGTGTGCCTCCGGTACTAAGGCCATTATGCTGGCGGCACAAAGTATTGCGTTGGGTGCCCAGGATATTGTTGTGGCCGGGGGTGCTGAAAGCATGAGTAACGTGCCGTATTACCTGGACAAGGCCCGAACCGGTTATCGGCTCGGGCACGGACAAGTGACGGATGGCTTGGTTAAAGATGGTTTGTGGGATGTGTATAACGACTATCACATGGGGTCTGCTGCCGAGTTGTGTGCCACGGACTGCAACATCAGCCGTGAGGAGCAAGATGCGTATGCGATATCCTCCTACCAGCGTGCGCAAGCGGCCCAAAAAGCAGGGAAGTTCGATCGGGAAATCGTACCTGTTGAGATACAAGGACGTAAGGGCGACGTGATCGTGGTAAGTGTCGATGAAGAGATGCACGCCGTGAACTTTGATAAAATTTCTGGATTGAGGCCCGTTTTCAAAAAAGACGGAACCGTAACAGCTGCCAACGCTTCAACTTTGAACGATGGCGCTGCAGCACTCGTACTTGCTAGTAAAGCCAAGGTCGATGAACTGGGGTTGAAGCCCTTGGCTAAGATTATCGGATACGCCGATGCCCAGCAAGCACCCGAATGGTTTACTACGGCACCCGCCAAGGCGATCCCCAGAGCCTTACATGTTGCGGGTGTTGAAGCTGATCAAGTCGATTTTTATGAAATCAACGAAGCGTTTTCCGTCGTGGCGATTGCTAATAACAAGGAATTGTCGCTGTCTGCGGATAAAGTGAATGTTTATGGTGGGGCCGTATCCCTGGGGCACCCACTCGGTGCGTCCGGTGCGCGTTTTGTAGTAACTTTGCTATCTGTATTAGAACAGGAGGGGGGGCGCATCGGCGTGGCGGGTATCTGCAATGGTGGCGGTGGTGCTAGTGCCTTGGTCGTCGAACGGGTTTAATATCCAACAGGCGGAGACCAAGCACCAACGTGCGTGGCACGATATTGGTGCCACATGTGTGGCGTTGGTTGTTGGCGTTTA
>CAZXSL010000217.1:0-4339 GCA_964643235.1 uncultured Sphingobacteriaceae bacterium
TTTCCGCACGCAGGTCGGTATTGATGATGTTATCTGAGGATCGAACCTCAGCGGTAGTCGGTGGTGAGTACCCTCGGGATACCGAGGCCCGCAGGGCGATATCCGTTGAGGGTAAGTAAGCCACGCCTAGCCGGGGCATCCATTGCGGACTAAACCGCCGACTGGAAAACGACCCTTCCTCATCGGGGTACATCTCACGGAAACGATAGCTATAGGCGTTAAGGCTGACAGCAGATTCGACTAGGAATTTATCGTCTACTAACGCATGGAGTCGAGCAAAATAAAAATGCTGTGCATTCCGTAGCTTATCGAACGCTTGCGGTGCGCCACGCTCCCCACCATGGTTATCATAATTGCGGATATCGGCCGCACCTTGTTGCCATTCCACACCTAGATTGGCCTGCCATTGGATACCAGTCTGTCTATCCCCGCGATAGTCTAAATAAGTCCGGAACCCGTAATTATGTTCTTTTCGGATTTCGTAGTTCGTAATAAAGGGATTGCGAAAATCTGTCAACAGGCCGAAAACACTGGCAACATGTCTAAGCTGGCCTGTAATTTTCATATCGTGTACCAAACCACCTATCCCGGTTTTGTTGTAGATACCGGCTTGCTGTTCCAATGCTCCCGGAATAGTCGATGTGGCCGGCCTCGCACCTGCGGGAAATTCGAGGAATTGCTGCTCGGTAAGCCCGCCCGGTGTTCGGTACTGCATATCGGAATACATGGCGAGCACCCGTAATTCGCGGTCGGGATGATATTCCCATCGTTGTGAAAGCTGTACAAAGTCCCGCCTCATGGCCGAGTTTTCCCGATAACCGGCCGCCTGCTGGTGGCCTTGGCTGATGTGCAGCCCGTAGTTTGGATGGGGCTGCAGGCTCAAGGAAGCTTGCTGATGGAATAGGCCATACGAACCACCGTTGATACGCAACGAGGCACCGGTGGATCTCCCCGACAGGCCCTGAGGATGCAGCCTTACCACACCACCTGTATTGGCACCAAATAGGCTGCCATCAGGTCCTTTCAATACTTCCATCCGATCGATACTGCCCGCATCAAGTAAGTTGAGGTAAGTATTACCTCCCGCATCGGTCAGGGGAATCTCATCGAAATATACCTTGACATTACGTACACCGAACGGCGATCGTAACAAACTACCGCGTATGGATAGGCGATAGCTGCCTGGCGAACGCTCTTCCATACGCACGCCTGGAACAGCATTGATGGCTGGCAACAGCGTTGTCCCACTTTGCTGATTGAGCATGGCACGGCTGACGGTCGCTACCGATGCGGGCACCCGAAGAACATCTTGTTCGCCAAAATAGGCATGGACACGCACGGCTTCCAGCTGGGTGGTCGTATCCGCTTCAGTTTGCGTATAGGCCAACAAGGGACCAGACTGCACCAAAACAAGAATAAAAACAAGCAATAGCCACCTCATAACTAAGAATCTGACTGGAAAAACGAAAAATAGACGATAGAACGTATTCAGCAAAAAAAACAAAAATAGGCAATAGCTTGCACAAAAGAAACAGTAGGTTTGCATTAGGCTGATGACGAAATGGAATTTGTCTGCCATCCGCAGGCTGACTACCTGGCGGCTTATCAAGCCCACACGAAGACGCTAAGTTCAGAGAAAGGCACGATGTTTGTAATGTTCGTCCATGCGAGGAGTCGAAAAAATGAAATCCTACTCGCTGGAACAATAAACATTAGCTTTTCACGTATTTATTTTGTATCTTTGCGCGCTATTTTGGGTTAAAAAAAGACTTGTCGTGTGTAGCTATTAGAAAAACACACATGAACGGAGAACCTGCAATATCACAACGCTAATACACGTCCTGTTTCCATAACGGCAACAACTATTATATACGTACCACATGAAATTATCTCAATTTAAGTTTAATCTACCAGAATCATTAATTGCAAACGAACCTACTGAAAACCGCGACGAATCGCGCCTGATGGTGTTGCACCGCAATACCGGGAAGATCGAGCATCGCGTTTTCAAGGATGTTTTGGAGTATTTTGATGAGGATGATGTCATGATCCTCAACAACACCAAGGTTTTTCCGGCTCGGATGTATGGCAATAAGGAAAAAACCGGGGCTACGATTGAAGTGTTCCTGCTCCGCGAACTGAACAGGGAATTGAGGCTTTGGGATGTACTGGTTGATCCAGCCCGCAAGATACGGGTAGGCAACAAGCTCTATTTTGGCGAGGAAGACCTACTGGTGGCTGAGGTCGTAGACAACACGACATCGAGGGGTCGGACCATTCGCTTCCTGTTCGATGGCACGGATGAGGAATTCCGGAAAAATATCGAAATCCTGGGTGAAACACCGCTACCAAAATACATCAAACGGAAAGCCAACCCGGAAGACAAATTCCGCTACCAGACCATTTATGCCAAGCATGAGGGTGCGGTGGCTGCGCCAACGGCAGGTCTTCATTTCAGCCGCGAGTTGATGAAGCGATTGGAATTGAAAGGTGTCGAGTTTGCTGAGGTAACCCTCCACGTCGGCTTAGGCACGTTCCGCCCGGTTGAGGTCGAAGACCTGACCAAGCACAAGATGGACTCTGAGCAATTCATCATCGAGCCTAAGGATGCCGCAATTGTAAACAAAGCAATAGACGCCAAGCGGCGAGTATGTGCGGTAGGTACCACATCCATGCGGGCCATCGAATCTGCGGTTTCCACGGACAAGCATCTGAAACCAGCAAACGACTGGACCAGCAAATTCATCTATCCGCCTTACGAATTCAGCATTGCTGACAGCATGATCACGAATTTCCACACTCCGGAATCTACCCTATTGGTCATGATTGCCGCATTTGGTGGCTATGAAAACGTGATGAACGCATACGAAGTGGCATTGAAGGAAAAATACCGCTTCTACAGCTATGGGGATGCTATGCTAATCATCTAGTACGAAAAGTAGTAACACATAATACAGGCCTACCATACCTTCGGGACTCGGTAGGCTTTTTTTTTTGCCAAACTTGCAGACAGATTCGAACTTGATGTGGTGTAAAAATGGACGCGAAGCGGCTAGTAGACGTCCGAGTTATTTTGCACAAATAAAATATTCGTGCCCAGCTTGATTAAATAAAAAAGCCCCGAAGCGGGGAGAATCGGGGCTTACTAACTAACCAATTATTAAACCTGAATAATGAATAGAAATAACCTTTAACTGACTATAGAACAACCCAATCGGAATATGGTTCTAAAAAAGTTGAATTTTTGTGTTTTCATTGCTCCCCCCATTCCTATTAATTTTGCTACCTTCGCCCTTCGGTTGGGATATCCTTCCAAAACAAACGCTAGAACAATTTTTTTTAAGCATGGGAAATACGTCAAACAACACGTTACGCATCGGAATTATCGGTTATGGCAACTTAGGAAAAGGTGTGGCGCTAGCCATCCGTCAAAACCCGGATATGGAACTCGTTTCCGTTTTTACCCGGCGAGACCCCTCGTCAATTGAAGGTGTTCCCCATGTGGTTTCGCTTGCCCATGTCGGCGATTACAAAGACCGCATTGACGTGATGGTGCTTTGCGGCGGCTCGTCAAAGGACTTGCCCGAACAAGTTCCTGCTATCGCGCAATTATTCCACACAGTGGACAGTTTTGACACCCACGCCAAAATTCCTGCCTATTTTGCGCAGGTAGACGCCGTAGCGAAAGCTTCCGGCACGCTCTCGCTTATTTCCACGGGCTGGGACCCCGGTTTGTTTTCCATGCTTCGCTTGCTGGGGGAAAGCGTACTTCCCGAAGGTGAGACGTACACCTTCTGGGGCAAGGGCCTCAGCCAGGGGCATTCGGATGCCGTACGTCGCGTGGCGGGCGTCAAAAACGGCGTGCAATACACCATCCCCCTGGACAGTGCTATGGAACAGGTACGCGCTGGCGAAAAACTGGCGTTGACAACGGCCCAGCGCCATCAACGGGTGTGTTACGTGGTGCCTGAGGAAGGTGCCGATTTGTCGCAAATAGAACAGGACATCAAGCAAATGCCTCATTATTTCGAGCCTTATGACACGACGGTTCATTTCATCACAGCGGAGGAACTCAAGGAAAGCCATTCGGGGATGCCTCACGGCGGCACGGTCTTCCGGTCAGGAACAACGGGCGAAGGCTCCAAGCAGCGCATCGAATTTGCTTTGGCGTTGGAAAGCAACCCCGAATTCACCGCGAGTGTATTGGTCGCCTATGCACGCGCCGTGGGCAAACTGGCACGCGAAGGGCAAACCGGCGCCCGGACGGTATTCGACATCCCTTTAGGCTACCTGTCGCCTAAATCAGCTGAAGAGCTGCGGGAGCAGTTGCTGTAGTGGA
>CAZXSL010000218.1:0-4316 GCA_964643235.1 uncultured Sphingobacteriaceae bacterium
TGGGAAGAGGGAGGCTAAGATTTATTGACAACTATCGTGGTACACGGATAGGATTGTGAAATCCACCGTTATATGCTGTTCACCTTAGTAATAACATTTTAGTAATAACAATGATCAATATCCGTCCATTAAGTGAAGCTGAAGTCGATCAATTCAACCGGAAGGCGAAGACCCAGTACTGGAGCTTCCCGATCTACTTCAGCATCGCCACCGGACTTATCGTTATGCCTCTGCTAGTTTGGCTTTTCTCTGCCCCTTGGGAAATAGCTTGTTGGACCATTGCTGGCGTTTGGTTTATATTTATCGGCATACGGATCTTTGCCGGGGGCAAGAATAAACTGCCAATAAACAAGATGGTGATTGAACGAAGAGGTCGGGTTGTGCAATCCGAAATGAAAGAAAACCGTCCACTGAGCAAGATAAATATGGCTCAATATGTGGAGATTACACTTGAATCAGCACCCATTCCAGAACGTTACGTGCAGCAGAACAGCTTTATCGTCTGGAAAGCCATGGGGATGTACTATTTTAATCAGGATGAGCTGCTTCGCTACCTACACAAGGATCTAATAGGTAAAGAAGTACGATTAACTTATCTTGCCGATGACGGCACTGTCATGGCCTTCGACACAGATTAAGTATGGAGATTATTCGGCATATGTTAAATTTATTTATACCGAAGCGATCAGCACGTTAACGCATACGGCCGATCAATCAATGAACTCTTCTTATAATTTTGTAATCCGTACATTACCCAGGTAAATCTCGCCGCGATTTTCTTTGTTCTCCACAGCGATGTAGAAATATTTCTTGGTCATGGGATCGGCCATTTCCGTATCCAGTACTTTATATTGACCGATGTAGGCAGACATCCGATCACCTTGCACACGGATCTTCACCTTCATCACATCATTCACAAAGTAGGACGTGTCGGTTTTGATTTCACTTTTCTTGGTGGGATCAACTTCATTGCTGGTAAATTTAAATTATGATAGTTTTACAACATTATTGCTAAAACACAGCGCTCAACCATTATAAAATGATGATACCGGACGAGGTTGTGATAAACAAGATATATCTTGTCCGAGACTAAAAAGTCATGCTTGATGGTGATCTTGCAGAGCTATATGACGTACAGACATTCAGACTTAATGAGCAGGTAAAAAGAAATATAGATAGATTTCCGGAGGATTTTATGTTTCAACTGACGGAAGAAGAATGGGGTTCTTTGACATCGCAAATTGCGATACCAAAGAAAGGCCGCGGAGGTAGACGGACACTTCCATACGTATTTACCGAACATGGAGTGTTAATGTTGTCGAGCGTCTTAAATAGTGAGCAGTGCACCGGTCGGGCATGGAAGTTGATGTCTTATCCGGTATCAGCAATTGGGCATGAAAAAGCTAGACATCACCAAACAGGAGAAAAACACGCTTGACGATGCGGTATCCTATTGGGAGGAAACAGGACTGGTAGACGAGGCGCAGGCAGAAAGGCTAAGGGGCTCGTACGATGTCCGCGGGTTTGACTGGAAGCGCCTGGCGAAATACTCGTTCTGGATTGCCCTGGCCTGCGCCGCCATGGCCGTACTTTCCTTGTTGCTCGACGAGGTGATCCAACGCTGGATCGAACGGTTGTACAACACCCCGGATGTGGTTGTCTGTATATTCTTTTTTACCTTGGCGGCCGTGTTTTATACCTTGGGGTTCAGGCACAAGCGAAAGTATCCCGACAAGCCATTCAGCAATGAAGCGCTTATGCTGTTGGGGGTGTTTGCCACGGCGGCCGGCATTGGATACCTGGGTAAGGTGCTCGACAGCGGCTCAGGCCATTTTTCACTGCTGTTCCTTGCCTCCGTCGTAATCTATGGCGTGCTGTCCGTCAAGTTGTCCTCCCAGTTGATTTGGATATTCACCTTGGTCAGCCTGGGGATTTGGTTTGCGGCCGAAACGGCCTATCATAGCAATTGGGGTTTTCGGTTTTGGGGGATGAATTATCCACTACGGTTTACGGTTTTCGGGGCGTTGTTGACCGGGTTTGCCATATTCTTGCAACACCGCATCCGGCCATTGCAAGCCTTCCAGCCATTGAGCTACGTCATCGGGCTGGTCTACCTGATGGTATCCTTATGGTTGCTGTCTGTTTTTGGCAATTACAGCGACTGGGATCGCTGGACGTCAGTCCGCCAGTGGCACCTGTTTTATTGGGGGTTACTGTCTACGGCCGTTTCGGCCGGCTTGGCCTGGTATGGCCTGAAGAAAAAAGATTCCGTGGCGCGCGAATTCGGTATCGTATTTTTTGTCCTTAATCTCTATACCCGTTTTTTTGAATACCTTTGGGATAATATCAACCGGGCTGTTTTCTTCCTGTTATTAGCTGTGTCGTTTTGGTTTGTGGGGCGTTGGGCTGAGCGCATGTGGAATCGCGGCACGTCCGAAAACACCTAGCCCCGTTTCAGCGCGCGCTGGGCAGTTGGTGCTATAAACAGATTAACTATGGGAATTCTTTTCGCCGTTTTATCATGCCTTCTGATTGTTGGGTCGCTACTGCCTTTTGTGCAGAACCAGCATTGGGTATTCCGTGTACCCGAGTTCATGAAATTGCAATTGTTCGTGGGGCAATTGCTGGTTTTTCCTTTCGTTTTTTTATTCGTAGGCACATACCCGTGGCTGTGGGGCCTGCAAGCCGTCCAATTGGCTTTGATCGGCTATCATGCATACATCTTGGCACGCTATACGAAGTTTTGGAGAAAACAGAAGCCTGTCCATTCCGAAGCCTCATCAGCAAAAATCAAGGTCATTTCGTGCAATGTCTACCAGCCCAATAAGGAGTACCATCGTTTCATCGAGCTTATACAAAAAGAACAGCCGGACGCGTTCCTGACGATGGAAAGCAACGGCGAGTGGGAGCGGGCGATGCAAGTATTGGAACGGGATTATCCCAACCATGAGAAAGTAACCCTGGAGAATACCTACGGCATGCATTTTTATACGAAGCTGAAGGTGGTGCGCGTGCAAACACATTACTTCGTGGCGGATGATTTGCCGAGCATCGAGGCGACGCTGGAAACTGCCGAGGGGCATCGCTTTGTTTTCTTCGGGGTGCATCCGCCACCACCAAGCCCTACCGAGGAGGAAAATGCGAAAGAACGGGACGGCGACTTGCTGTCCGTAGCCAAAAGGATAAGGGAATACGAACTGCCGGTGTTGGTGACAGGCGATTTCAACAACGTCGCGTGGGCCAAAAGTTCCATGCTGTTTAAAAAGACAAGCAAACTAATCGACGCCCGTATTGGAAGGGGCGTATTGGCGACCTTCCATGCCAAATACTGGTTCTTTAGGGTTCCGCTAGACCTGCTGTTCCACAGTGCCGATATCTTTATAGATGAGCTTTCTATCTGCCCGTCCGTGGGGTCTGACCATTTTCCCATACGATGCACCTTCCATATCGACCAGCAAGCGGCAAAGCAGGAGAAGGACGTGGACGACCTGGACAGGGGCGAAATGCGGGAAGTGGACGAACGTATCGAGGAAGGCAAGGAAGAGGAGAGCGACAATCGCTAAGGCGCAGGCAGGCAGGCAGGCAGGCACCTGACCTTCCAATACACGAGAATCAGTATCTTTGGATCATGCCGACCCGTATGGACAAAGCAACAACCCCCGAAGACATTCCTAGGCTTTTTGCCAAAGCGTGGAACGCCCGGCGTGCCGACTGGCTTGCCTCCTTATTCGAGAACGACGCCGATTTTGTCAACGTGGTGGGTATCTGGTGGGAAAACCGCAGCGATATCCAGCAAGCACATCATTACGGATTGGAAGTCATCTTCAATCAGTCGACACTAAAAACGGGCAAAATCAAAGTAAAACCCTTAGGGGATGGACATGCGGTAATCCATGCCCGAATGCGATTATCCGGCCAGACTCCGAAAGCCAATTGGGCAGGTATGCGTTACAATCTTTTCCTGTTTGTCGTACGCAAACATGGCGACCACTGGCTTGCCGTATCGGCTCAGAATACCGATATCGTACCCGGTGCCGAAACGCATGTGCGCAACGAACAA
Organism: uncultured Sphingobacteriaceae bacterium; assembly: GCA_964643235.1. Lineage (GTDB taxonomy): Bacteria > Bacteroidota > Bacteroidia > Sphingobacteriales > Sphingobacteriaceae > CAYRGQ01. The sequence goes on from CAZXSL010000218.1 coordinate 4,061, forward strand.
GGTAAGCTGGTGCCGGCCGACTACCGTACACGCTAGTTTGGGAAACGGCGCCCAACCCACTCCATCAAAACTTTTCCGACAGGCTTACTAATCCGGTAAACCCACAGCACGTCTTACTGCCTCGTAATCGTGCATATTAACGTTTTGCAACGCCGCATTCGCGCTTACGCCCCCCGGTATTAAGACATAGCGGAATTGTACGGACCCAAAGCCAATGGACGCTGAGTTGTCATGCGTGTAACGGGTGATATATATA
>CAZXSL010000219.1:0-4299 GCA_964643235.1 uncultured Sphingobacteriaceae bacterium
GCATGGCTACAGACTATTGTCGTTTAGCACAATTGTATTGGTCGGCTTACTTGCAGTCTTTTTTGCTGAATGCAGTAGATATGGTAGCTACTTGAGGGGCTTCCATGAATAATGCGCGGGGGGGGGAGTACCTCGCTAGTCAAACCCATCAATACGTCTCGCTATCGGGAGGTATTCCGAAGTCCTCTTCTTTCGTAGCCCCTTTTTTGCCCTTAGCCAGAGGGTGTGTGGTTTTTTTTGAGGCAGGTCGTTGCAGCGCAGAGGTAATTTGGGAAATTATTTCGGACAGTTTCCCGCTCGTCAGTAAGGCTGTTATTTGCTTGGCTAGGAAAGAGAATATCCCTCGCGTCATCAAGCCCGTCTTTCGTGGCAGGAAGCGGTTGGCTACCAGAGGGATGGCCAAGTTTGCAATTTTAGAGAAGAGGTTATCACTTTTGCCTGGTTTCGCGGAAAACAGGGCCTGTATGGTGCTGACGCCGGGTATATATGACACAACCGTATTAAATATACGAACGGGTGCCGCCACTTTTTTGCGTAGTAAATCATACTGGTTTCCTAAGAAGTCCTCCTGTTCCTTGGCAAGCAGGCGAAGCCGAATCCTCTCGCGTTTCAAGTCTTCCAGATTGTTGATTTTGACCCGGTTATCCATTTTTTGTTGCTGCGCTTTGTGTGTCGTCTTCCGTCGTAGTCTCGCCTAAATCTGCCTGTGCTGCCATTGGATTTGTTTCCCCTGAGCTGTTCATGTCATTTTTTGCCTCTTCGTCTTCCTCGTCGATATCGTCAAAGATCCGCTTAATCGACATATCCACTATTCTACTTTTTATGGATACTGCAAACGCGGAGAGGACAATAATGATCACGATAAAGATGCCTGCTGTGGCCAAAAAGCCAAGGGCATAATTGTCCAGTAGGTCACTTAGGTAGAATCCCAAGGCCATGCTTAGAAAGAAAAGTACCAGCAAAGCCAAAATCCCACGAAAAACATCCAGCAGAAGCCGCGCGATGATGCGCGACGCCCTCGCAATGACGATCAGCTTGAGTAGCTCGAGCCGAGTGTCGATATACGCTCGCCCTTGCTGGAAGGCATCTTTCAGCGAGAAACGTTGATCTTCTTCTTTTTTGTCAGGGTCAATAGGCATAAAACAATCAATATATAAGGCGTAAACACCAATCTATAGTGCTCAGGCCATAATTCTTCTGGCCTATCCAAACTGATAGGAATGTTTTTGTGGTTCTGAACAAGCGAACCACGGGAGCAAGCGCGGTGCCAAACTTTGGCGTGGGGACCAGCCAGTTTGCACGGCTTACCCCTTTCTATATTCAGGCGTGCTCTTCAATGGCCTCTTCGATGTCCCGCTCGGTCACATCTACCTTGTTTTTTAGTGTGGCTACCACCTTGTCTTTGAGTTCGTTAAGCTGATCTAGCTGCTCGGAAGTCCGTTCCTTGATGGCATCTCCCAGATCTTTCAGGGTGTCGTTGAGTTTGTCACGTGTATCGGATCCTTTTTCTGGGGCAAACAGTACGCCTAATGCAGCACCGGCAGCGAGTCCGGTTAATAGAGCTGCTAGTATTTTTCCATTGTCGTTCATTGTTTTCCTGTTTTTTTATATTGCAACAAATACTACTCCAATTTACAGAGCAAAATCCTTGCCCTGCTGCTAAATATACAACCAAAAAGTGAAAACAGTTTTAAAAATCTCCAGAAAAGTGTTTTATCTCTAAGTTTGTGGGGGTATCCTGCACGGTTTTTTTAATTAATTTTGCGCCATGAGAGTAGCATTCCTTTCTTTATCCGTTTTGCTTTTCATTGCGGTGGGTGCCCACGGCCAGTTTAGCGACAGTATCCATAACCGATTGCAGGTGGTGTCGACTAATTCGATAAATAAAACCGATGGTGGAAGTGCCTATCTGTCCAACAATGCCCTGCGATACGCTGTCAAACACCAAGATATTCAGTTGAATTTCAATAATACCTGGCTTTATGGTAAACAGAACCGAGCGTTAACGAACAACGATTTTTCCTCATCGCTCGATTTCAACCTATATAAGACCTTCCCCAATTTCTATTATTGGGGCTTGCTCAATTACAACACAAGCTACTCACTTCAGGTTCGCAACCAGTTGCTGTCTGGGCTCGGGGTTGCTTACAATTTCTTTGATACCGACACCACGTATCTTAATATCAGCAACGGTATTCTATACGACGCCAGCAGTCTAATCATCAACGAGCACCGAACGGATTACCAGACGATCCGGAATTCGCTCCGATTATCCTACCGCTTTGTCATCAGACGTTTGTTGGTGTTTAGTGGTACGAACTTTTGGCAACCGTCCTTAGGCGATGGTGAAGACTTTAGTATCCGGCTCAGCAACTCAATCGGTTTCCAACTGAACGAATGGCTCAGCATAAATGGCGCATTGGTATACAACCGTGTAAATCTGACTCAGCGCGAAAACTTGTTGTACACTTACGGCCTCAATTTCGACTATTATTTTTAGGTGCCGGTGGCCCCGGGTGGCCGGCCAAGCATGGCAATTGATTTTTGATGAGCAATATTATCCCCCCCGAACTGGTCCGGCGGCTTTCCACTAACCCGCTATTTGAAACTGACGGCTTTTTGGCAACTCACGATCGTGGCGAACGGGTTACGTCCATCCGCCTTAACCCTAGGAAACCGTATCCCCACAACCGAGAGGCGTTCTCTCCAGTACCTTGGTGCGATACGGGATATTATCTAAACCAGCGACCAGTGTTTACCCTTGATCCGTTTTTCCATGCGGGTTGCTATTACGTTCAAGAGGCATCGTCCATGTTTTTGGCGCACGTTGTGCGCGAATTAGGCCTTGATAGAGAGCCTTTGGTAGCTATCGACGTTTGTGCCGCGCCGGGCGGTAAGAGTACCTTGCTCAATAGTTACTTGCATCCGAGTAGCTTGCTGATTGCCAATGAACTAATTCGTTCGCGTGCCAAAATACTTGCCGATAATCTCAACCGCTGGGGCAATGCCAATACCATTGTGACCAAGAATGACCCTGTCTCCTTCCAGCGGCTTCCGGGGTATGCAGACCTGATGCTGGTGGATGCCCCCTGTTCCGGTTCGGGGATGTTCCGCAAAGATCCGGACACCGTTGACGACTGGTCCGAAGGTGCGGTCAAGCTTTGCTCTGAACGTCAACAGCGTATCCTAGCTAACAGTCTGGCAGCTCTCAAGACAGGTGGGACACTCATCTATTCCACGTGTTCCTACTCGGATGAAGAGAACGAAGATATTGCGGATTGGTTGGTAGAAACCCAAGGTATGGTACCCCTGCCGATATCAGTAGACCCGGATTGGGGGGTAACGGAAACCTCGTCTCCAAAACACCTCTGCCCCGGGTATCGATTCTATCCGCACCTTGTACAAGGCGAAGGTTTTTTTATTGCGGCGTTTCGCAAGGAGGGTAAACAGGATACGTTTGATCGGAAAAAAGTCAAGCTGGATCCACATGCCGATCGGCGGAAACTACTGTCGCCGTGGCTCCAAACTCCACAAGATTTCATGACCTTCCAATTGGATGATGAGCTTTTTGTCTTCCCTGAAGAACGTCGTGCCGACCTCCAGATCGTCCGCAATGTGCTGTATTTGAAAAACGCGGGGCGGCATGTGGGCAAAATCATTCGTAACGAATTGGTTCCCGAACATGGGTTGGCCATGAGTAACGATATTCGGCAGAATCTGCCAAAGTTGGAGCTGGATCACGAACAAGCTTTGGCTTATTTGCACAAATCGCCGATAGATGCAAGCAAGGCCAATCCGGAAAACCTGTCTGGCTGGGCCTTGGCATGTTACCAAGGAGTGAGGTTGGGCTGGCTGAAACTGATGCCCAACCGGGTTAACAATTACTATCCGAAGGAGTGGCGGATCGTGAACCTATAAGCCATCCCCATACCGGAAAAACGCATTGATGGACACCGGCAGCTTGCCCGTAGGTATCAGTCGTCGCATAATAACCTTGGCGGCGGCACGTTGCATGACCGCTTCGTTTTGGTAACACATCAGTATGCTGGAAGCGGCTTCTATGCCAGGTAGCCCCGCTAGGCTGTAGGGGTTGGCAAACACGCAAATAATACTGTTCATGGCGGCTAGTTCATTAATAAAAAGCCTCACTGAGCTGTTGTAGTTTAATTCACTTCGTGGACGTGTACGGGTGTCGTGCAACGCAACGATTACTTGGCTGAACCTCCGAAGTTCCCTCGCTACGGCGGCAATCTCGATACCAGTGGCGTTGGCGGGAAGCACGTAATGCAGATGATTGAC
>CAZXSL010000220.1:0-4256 GCA_964643235.1 uncultured Sphingobacteriaceae bacterium
GCATACGTTATGTCTTGCCCTCCGCCCAGCACGACCGGGATTATCCCCGCCTTCATCAGCTCCTCACACACGGTCTTCACGGCCACGTGTGTATCGCGGGGCGTGCTACCCGCCAGGATATTCCCTAAATCAGCAATTTTTATACGGTAATCGCCGTGGTACAAGCGATAGAAATATTTCCGAATCACATCCGGGCCTGCAGCAGCTCCGGCGTTGCCAATGGCTTGCCGATCATCCAGTACGCCAAAAATGGCAATATGCGGGGTGTTTTCCTCTAAATCGGGAAAGTGCTCGGCATGGATATCCAAGACTTGGCCCATTTGGGTATTGTAAAAGCCCGACTCGGGCTCAAAATCACTTCGATTGACTGGCGAAAAAAAATCTGACAATGACATGGACACTCCGTATAATAATCGTTGTACATACCGATGGGCAACCCATTCGGTATTTGGCAAACTTACACAAAAGCCCTTGTATTGAGATAGGGAGGATGAAAAAAAGAACGGGTATTGTACCCCCCTGTCATGCTTAGGATTAGAACGTTTCCAGATGTGCTTTCACTTGTTCCATTAACCACATCGGTGTTGAGGTGGCGCCACAAATGCCTATGGTATCTCCCGGCGTGAACATATCTGCATCAAGCTCTGACGGGCCGGACACGAAGATGCTGTTCGGGTTGCTTTCACGACACACTTCGTAGAGCACCCGCCCGTTGGACGATTTCTTGCCTGACACGAAAACAATCTTGTCAAAACGGGCGGCAAAACTACCCAAATCGGCATAACGGTTAGACACTTGCCGACAGATGGTGTCGTTGGCTTTTACCTCATGCCCACGTTTGATGAGTTCGTCGCGGATTTCGTAAAATTTGTCCACGCTCTTGGTTGTCTGGCTGTACAGAGTAAATTGCTTGGGTAGATCGACGTCCTCCAGTTCAGCTAGGTCTTGGAACACGATGGCTTCGTTAGCGGTCTGCCCCGTCAAGCCAATCACCTCGGCATGACCGTGCTTGCCAAAAATCAAGACTTTCTCTTTCGAGTCGTGCGAAGTTTTGACACGGTTTTGGAGCTTGAGCACCACGGGACAAGAGGCGTCTATCAATGTGATGTTGTTTTCCAGAGCGATCCGATAAGTCTCCGGCGCTTCGCCATGCGCCCGGATGAGGACTTTTTCGTTTTTCAATCCCGGAAGCTGGTCGTGCGTAATGATGCGGAGGCCCTTATCGCGCAGGCGTGCTACTTCCTCATCGTTGTGCACGATGTCCCCAAGGCAATAGAGGTATCCATCCTCCTCGAGGATTTCCTCGGCCATGTCAATCGCATACACTACTCCGAAGCAAAAGCCTGAGTCCTTATCGATGGTGACTTGCAAGTTCTGTCCCATAGGGACAAAGTTACGCAAAAAGGTTTAACTAAACTACGGATATCCAGGCAGGGTTTTGGCTTCCCGTCAGAAACCATTACTGCCCCACCATAAACACCGCATTGCTCATAATCAGTTTACCATGTTCCCAAAAACCACGAAAAAGTGGATTATCAACAAGGTAAACCACTTGTCCACGGCCTTTTTGCAGCACCCCGAATACCAAGGATTCGGCGATACGGGGTTGAGCCTTATGCCCCACAAAGCCCGAACGATGGTGTTGCCAATTGGGAATAATGCCGACATTAACCCCGCTTTTGAGGTATGCATACCGTCGGGCGCTATTTTTGAGCGTGAAATAATGGCCATCCGTCCCATATCCCAAGGCATGGGATGCATCAGTCCGGACTTGGAATACGGCTCCTGACACACTATTCGACACGCGCTGGCGATTTCTATCTGCGAATGCAGTTATACGGTCCTGCTCGGCCTGTTGCTCGGCGAGCTTATCCGCAGCCCGTTTTCCCTCATCAGTCAGGTAGGCTGAAAGACCATACCCATCCTTGCCAGCCAGGAAATCGACTGCAGACTCCATAGCGATGAGCTTACCACCACTGCTAACCCAGGAATCCAGTTTCTCAAACCCGGCATTGCCGATGGAGCTATACGAGCCCGAAGGCAAGACCAGCACGTTATACCGGGATAGGTCTAATCCGCCAAACTGCCGGATGTCCAATACCGATACGGGATAATCCAATTCCTGCTCGAAATAATGCCACACTTCGCCGAAAGCCAGGGATGACACCCCCTGTCCGGACAAAACCGCCACCTTAGGTGGTGTGATAGCCTTAACATTGGACGAGCCAAAATCCCTACCCGAATCCATATAGCCTGTCGTAGCCGTATGCAGGGTCATCTCATGTTCATTAGCCAATCGGATGACCGTTTGGTGGAAATCAGCCTTACGCTCGTTGCCACTACGGGCTACGATCAGGGTACCGGCAGCATAATCCGATCCCGAAAGGGAGAACGGGCGCTCAGCGACCCGCACGCGGATACCGGCGTTAACCAATGCGGACAAAAACCGGGCATGGGACACGGCATTCCACCGAACGAAATAGGCTAAAGGCTCTCCTTGTTGCGTATTTTCCTCAAAGGCAGTGGCACGATATGATGTGTCAACATCAAGTTTGCTTTCTAACGCATACGTCTGCAAACCATACGCATACGGTAGTGCCCAACTGGTAATATCGTAGGTCATCGTGTCCGAAAGTGTAGGGTTGGGTTCGAACAGGGTTTGGACCAATACGGCTTTGGGCTGGTGTGCACTTACCACAAGGTCTCCCTCCTCGATGGCGAATGTTGTCGATTTCCCGGAGAAGTAATCAAAACCACTAAGGCCAGTCCGATTCTCAGCCCGCCCGTATCGTATACCATTCCGGTCGAGCAAATCTTTCAGCCGTCCAACCCGTTCAGGGGCGTCTTCCGACTTAATAACATAGGTTTTATATTTTCCGGGCGGGTTTGCGTTATTACTGGAGAAATACGCTGAAAACTCACGAACGAGACGGTCGGCGTGTTGCGAAGCGGTCTCGATCGTAGCCATACCCGCGGTATGATGATGCAGGATACGTTCAGTCAGGGTTAAGGTGTCGCCTAGGGCAGTCTCAATACCTAAGCCTGCACGTCCCGATCCGGCCTGCTCATAGGTCATCCCAATGGCACCGTTGAACATCGGCCAACTATCACCGTAGCTCGGGTAAAACAAATCAAATACTTCCCTTGTAAAGTACATCCATGCGTTAGCATCGAAATATTTCGCATTGTTTTTACCTACTACTTCCTGGAACTCGCGCTGGAACGATGACACGAATTCGTGTACAGGCTCTGCCGCCGGCGCAAAATAATACGGCGAATTGATGCCCTGTTCGTGGAAGTCAACGTGTACTTGAGGCATCCAACGGTTATATAGCGCCGCCCGGTATCGCGACTCCTGCTGGACCTGCCATGCCCAGTCGCGATTTAAATCGTACAAGTAGTGGTTGGGCCGCCCTCCGGGCCAAGGCTCCTGGTGTTCGACGGACTGCGGGTCGGGTTGCAGACGCTTATTTACCCGCTGGTTATACCAGTTGACGTAACGTTCCTGCCCATCCGGATTGAGGCACGGGTCGATGACCACAACCGTATTTTCCAAATATGCTTTTGTGGATTGGTTTTTCGGATCGATCAATTCCCATAGCGTCTTCATCGCGGTTTCAGAAGCCACCGCTTCATTGCCATGCACGTTGTAGCTCATCCATACAATCGGTATGGACTCGCTCGGATTCCCGGCTTCCAATCCGGTGCGTTGCAGATTAGAACGGCGAATATCTTCGAGTTTCCGGATATTGCTTGGAGAGGAAACGAACAACGCCACCAAAGGCCGCCCCTCATAAGTGGTGCCGTAGGTGACCATTTCCACGTGTTCACTGGTCGACGATACGTGCTCCATGTATTGGTGCACGCGGTGGTATGGTGTGAACCGTTCGCCTATTTGGTACCCCAAAAAGCGCTCGGGATCCTGTGTTTGGGTATGCGCCGAAAAAGGGAACAGCAGGTAAAAGCCTACGAGCACGATAACGATAGAGGAAACGGGTTTCATATGGGCAATTTCTGATTGGTTGTCTTTGGCAAAAGAACGAAATAATCCCCAAGTTGAAGTCCATTCACTAAAAATGTTATATACAGCTGCATGCTAACGTCCTGAGAAGGGGTGCTCGTATACCGAGCCTCGCACCCCGCCATAGTGTTAAACAATGTTAAAGCAAATAGTCGCCTTTGCTTCATATCTTGATATGTTCTACCTTGCGTCACTAAAATTTAATTGACAAGTAACTTAAATTCACTTATCTTTG
>CAZXSL010000221.1:0-4167 GCA_964643235.1 uncultured Sphingobacteriaceae bacterium
AATGTACTACTGTTGGAAAAAATACAGTTATCGCCCACAGTACAATCGTGAGCTACGTGGCTATAAGCCTGTATGAGGCAGTTTTTGCCGATAACGGTCTTCCACTTGTCTTTGGTGCCGCGGTTAATCGTTACGCACTCCCTGATGGTCGTACCGTCGCCAATCTCGGCAGTCGTCTCTTCCCCATCAAATTTTAAATCCTGGGGAATACCCGAAATGACCGCCCCGGGAAAGATACGGCAGTTTTTGCCGATACGGGCACCATCCATGATGGTTACGTTTGAGCCAATCCAAGAACCCTCCTCAATCACTACGTCTTTGTGTATCGTGACGAAGGGTTCAATCACAACATTGCGGGCAATTTTTGCCTGCGGGTGGATATATGCCAATGGCTGTATCATACTTCCGTTTCTTTAATTTTAACGATTTGGGCCATCAGTTCGGCTTCCACAACAACTTTTTCGCCTACCATACCTACACCTTTCATCTGCGCAATGCCCCGGCGTATGGGCTCCAACAAATCGCATCTGAAAATGATGGTGTCACCAGGATTTACCTGTGCCTTAAAACGTGCGTTCTCGATTTTCAAGAAAAGCGTCAGGTAGTTTTCAGGATCGGGTACGGTATTCAGAACCAAAATGCCACCCGTTTGTGCCATGGACTCGATTTGCAGAACCCCAGGAAATACAGGCGCACCAGGGAAATGACCCAAAAACAAATCCTCGTTCATGGTCACATTCTTGAGACCTACTACGTGGTTTTTGGTCAACTCCAGAATCTTATCAACCAACAGGAACGGTTGCCGGTGAGGCAAGACTTTCATGATTTGTACCGTATCGTATACCGGAGGCATGTTCGGGTCGTATACCTTTACGTATTTCTTGCTCTTTTCCTTCTTGATTTGTGCCTTGATTTTCTTGGCAAAGGCAACGTTGGCCGCATGGCCCGGGCGCGCGGCCATGATGTGGCCCTTGATGGGCTGGCCCACCAGCGCCAGGTCGCCAATCATATCCAGCAACTTGTGGCGCGCAGGCTCGTTCTGGTAGCGAAGTTCGATGTTATTCAGAATACCCTCCTTAGCTACGCCAATCGCTTCGCGGTTGAATAATTTGGCGATACCTTTGAGCTCCTCTTCCCCCACCTCGCGGTCAACAACCACAATCGCATTGTTAAGGTCGCCTCCTTTAATCAGGTTGTTGTGCACCAAGCTTTCCAGCTCGTGCAGGAAACAAAATGTGCGCGAAGACGCAATCTCCTTACTAAATTCACTAATGCTGCTGATGGATGAGTGTTGGCTCCCCAGTACCGGCGAGTTGAAATCAATCATGCAGGTAAACCGATAGCCGTCTAGTGGCATGGCAACCATTTCGACTTTCCGGTCCGGCTCGGTATGGTGGATATTATGTGGGATTTCGTAAAAGTCCCGATCAGCCTGCTGGTCATGGAACCCGGCTTCCTGGAGAATCTTCACAAAGGGTGCTGAACTGCCATCCATGATGGGTACCTCAGGACCGTCTATGTCTATCAGGATATTGTCAATCTGCAGGCCCACCAAGGCAGCCATCAGGTGCTCGATGGTGCTCACGCTGGCCCCGTTTTGTGAAATGGTTGTGCCGCGCGATGTGTCAGTCACATTATCGGCATCGACAGTGACCATGGGCTGGTCAGGCAGATCCGTCCGCCTGAACTTGTACCAGTGGTTTTCTGGTGCGGGTTTCAATGTCATTGTCACGTTCCGGCCGGTGTGTAGACCTACGCCCGAAACCGTGAGTTCGGAATTAATGGTTCGTTGTTTTTCGTTCATTTTTATTGTTTGCAAAACCGCCATGACAAAATGAGGACACGGCGTTACTTAGATTCCACCTCTAATTTCGACAAAAGTTGTTCCAACTGCTCAACACGGCGCTCCAACTCCGGAAGCCGCGAATATACGACGTGCGACCGCATCTGAGCGCTATAGGGTGCAACGGGTGAGCCAGACCACTTTTTGCCCTCTTCCACAATCGACTTGTTGACTCCAGACTGTGCCTGTATTTGCGTGCCTGGGGCAATTTGGATGTGCCCGACAACACCGACTTGGCCACCTACAACCGAGCGCTTGCCGATTTTCGTACTGCCCGAAATCCCGGATTGAGCCGCAATTACCGTATCATTGCCCACCTCCACGTTGTGCGCGATTTGGATAAGGTTATCCAGCTTCACACCACCACGGATGATCGTCGACCCCATCGTAGCCCGGTCTATAACCGTGTTCGCACCAACCTCCACGTCATCTTCAATAACCACATTACCAGTTTGGCTTACCTTACGGTAGCTGCCGTCTTCCTGAGGAGCATAGCCAAAACCGTCACTCCCGATTATCGTGCCCGAATGGATGGTCACGTTCTTGCCGATTACACAGTCAAAATAAACAACCACGCCGGGAAATAAGGTCGTATTGTCGCCCAATGTGACGTTTTCGCCCACATATACATGCGGGTATACCTTGCAGTTGTCGCCAACCCTGGTGTTTTTGCCGATATAGCTAAACGCTCCAATGTAAACGTTTTCGCCCATCTGCACCGTGTCATGTATGAATGAAGGCTCCTCGATGCCGGTCTTTTCAAGACGCATCCGATTGTATACATCCAGTAGGGTCGAAAAGGCCAGGTACGCATCTTTTACCCGGATGAGGGTAGGCGACACCGGCTTCGTTAACTGTAGACTCTCATTGATAATAACAACCGATGCTTCGGTCGTGTATAGGTAGGGTTCGTATTTTGGGTTCGATAGAAACGACAAACTACCACCCCGGCCCTCTTCGATTTTGGCCAAGCGCTCCACGGAGACATCAGGGTTACCCTCAATTGTACCATTGATGAGCGAGGCTATTTGGTGTGCTGAAAATTGCATAGCGTTTCGTTTTGTTTTTTGTAATTACCTCCTCATGCAGGCAACCGTACATCTAGCAGTTCTTTCGGAAAAGAAACGGCAAACTTCTTGACTTTACGCGACAATGCCACGAGGTTAGAAAGATCAGAAGCCTCCATTATATCCTGCAAACTGCCGTCTTTCATATGTATTTTAATGCTACCCTCTGATGGCTCGTACGCACTATTCTCTATCGAATTTGTCCAGATATAATAATCAACCAAACTGGGGTCAACTTGATAATGGCTGATAGCCAACGCCTTTAACTCGTCGATCTTGTGTTGAGGCGGTTCAAGTCGATACAAATCAATGTGGTACAGCTTTCGCGCCATCAAGCGCAAACATAACATACTCAATATCGGATCACGATCAGTTGCCCAAACCTTGATGGCCGACCAAATGTCCGTATCGTCCAACTGAGTAAAATGTGCTAAATGTGACACATCTTCCCGAAAATCCATCTCGGTTACTTTGTTGCGCAAAAAATGTTCCAATGATGGCGTGGCAAACAAGGTCTTGCCACATCCGTACAGATCTTTCGCCCGCCTAAGGATGTTCAGTAACATCTGTTCGGCACTCACAACAGTCTTATGTAGATAAACCTGCCAATACATAAGTCGCCTGGCTATCAAGAAGTTCTCTACTGAGTAAATGCCCTTTTGCTCAACCACCAACTCATTGTCCACCACGTGGAGCATTTTGATTATCCGATCGAAACTAATGACACCTTCTGACACTCCCGTGAAAAAACTATCACGGTTTAGGTAATCCATCCGATCAATATCAAGTTGGCCCGAAACCAACTGGTGGAGAAAACGCTTAGGATGGCGATTTTGGAAAATGTCGATCGTCAACCCTAGCCGACCTCCAAACTGCCTATTTAGCTCGTCCATCATGAGCAACGATATGCTTTCGTGCGAAACGCCCTCCACCAAAGTATGCTCAAGCGAGTGCGAAAAAGGTCCATGCCCGATATCATGGAGCAGGATAGCAGCCAACACGGCTTCTTCCTCTGCCGGGCTGATGTCAATACCCTTGCTTCGAAGGGTGTCAACGGCTAAGGTCATGAGGTGTAGTGCACCCAAAGCGTGCTGAAATCGGGTGTGCAGCGCACCAGGATAAACCAAATGCGACATGCTGACTTGTTTGATATACCGCAGACGCTGGAAAAACGGATGCTGTATCAAGTCAAATATGAAGTCTGACGGGATTGTGATGAACCCATAGACTGGATCGTTTATTATTTTTTTCTTGTTC
>CAZXSL010000222.1:0-4134 GCA_964643235.1 uncultured Sphingobacteriaceae bacterium
ATAGGGTGACGGGTAACGAAGCCTACTTGGAAGATTTGAAGAAGCTGGCGGAAAATAGCTTCACGCATTTCGCTAAGCCCACCACCAATCCGACAGACCATTATGCCTATGCGATCCACGGTTTTAATAATTGGTTCAATGGGGTCCTAATGCGTGGTTATGTGGATGCTTACCCTATCTACCGGCAAGTTGATGCCTATATCCGGACATTCCAGCAGAATCTGGATTACGGATACCAGAACTTCTTATACAACGGAATTCTCCCACATGATTTGCTGCAAGGATGGAACGAAGGCAACCAGAATACGGAAGGTATGTTTTCTTTTACATTTGCCGCAGAGTACGCATTACTCGCGCGCTATGAGTTGGAGAAATAGCCAGGCAGTGGACGGTCGACGCGATGAAAGCGTCCCCTCAAAAATACGAATTGATAATGCCCCGTAGGGACGGGACCTGTTTCGGTACGACTTGTTTTCCATTTGTTCCCAACAAGTTGTATCTTGCACCCTCTGTTATTTGGGGTAGGATTTATACGATATTGTGAATAGAAGGACTTGAAGGTAATGCGGTTGCACAAGAGGTATTTAGGTCGAAATGGATGTGTCGTTACCATCTGTTCGTTCGTGGTCGGCCTATTGATGTTACCGGAGGTTATTTGTGCCCAAATGGTGGTTCGCGGAAAGGTAACCGATGGTGTTTCGGGTTACGGCCTGCCGAGTGTAACCGTTACCTTAGCCCAAACCAAACAGGCCACTTCGACCGATAGCCTGGGGTTTTACGAGCTGCGTACAAATCAGTTGCCCACACAGATTAGTTTTCAGCTGATTGGCTACCGGCCTGAATACCGGGCGCTCCATGACGATACGGTTCAAACCGTAAACGTGACGATGGAGGAAGATACCCAGTTTATCGATGAAGTGTTGGTCAGGGGAGGGCGGTACCGCAACCGGAACAACCCGGCGGTCGAGCTTATTCGCAACGTGATCGCACACAAACCGGTTAACAGCCCCGAACGTTTCGATTACCGAACCTACGATGAGTACGAAAAAATAATGATGGCTGCCAGTGATGTGCCCGAGTCGATTGTCAATAGCCCCTTGACCAAAAGCTATCGGTTTGCTTTTGAGAATATCGACAGCACATTGGTGCCCGGTCGCCCGTTGCTCCCCATTTTTTTGGAAGAAAACATGAGTCGGCGCTATGAGCGCTTGGCGCCAAGAGCCAGTAAGACGATTCATGTCGCAACGAAGAAAACCGAGCTAGACAAACGGTATGTCAATAATGAAAACATCCAAACCTATATTCGATTTCTGCACAACGATGTGGATATTTATGCGAATAACATCATCATCCTGAACAGGCCATTCCTAGGGCCACTGGCGGAGAACTCTCCCCTTTTTTACCGATTCTACATTACCGATACCGTACGGGCGCACGAAGGCGATTTTATCGAGCTGAATTTTGTGCCCCGAAACGACAAGGATGCGTTGTTTTCCGGTAAATTGCTCATCAGCACCGACGGCAATTACGGGATAAAGTATGCCGATATCCGGATAGATGGAAGGGCCAATATCAACTGGATTAACGATATCCAAATTGCACTCCGTTTTGCCCAGCATCCGTCGGGTATTTATATGCTCCAATCGTCTGATGCACGTTATAATTTTGGGTTGTACGATAGTAAACGGGGCCTTTTCGGTCAGCGTACAGTCGTGTACAGCAACCTAGATACGGACACACCTATCCCGGCTAGTACTTTCCGTGGGCACTTGCACGAACAAGTATCGGAAGCGCCGCACCGGACGGAAACGTATTGGGACCAACGCCGCCCCATACCCCTGACGGTGACTGAAGCTAAAACCTATACCAATATGGATAGCTTGGACCGTAACCCGGCGTTTCAGCGGGCCATGGATATCGGTTATCTGTTGTTAACCAGCTACAAACAAGCCGGACCCCTGGAGCTGGGGCCCGTCGAATACACGTACACATACAACCAGCTGGAGGGGAGCCGGGTGCGGGTAGGTGGCCGCACAAGCCGTGCATGGTCCGAGCGGTTTTATATGCAGGGTTATGCCGCTTATGGTTTTGGCGACAAACGGTGGAAATACTACGTGGGGGCGGCCCATACACTCAACAAACGACGGATTAATGAATATCCGGCCCACTATATCCATGTCTCGTACCAGGATGATGCCCGTGAACCGGGCTTGCCGCGCGATTTTTACAACGGTGGAAGCTTTTCGGAATCGTTCCGTACGGGCAAGCAGGACAAATGGACGTATAACCGGGAGCTATTGGTCGACCATGTCATCGAGTTTGGCAACCACTTTATGCTTAAAACAACGCTGTCTAGGCTACGCCAAGATGCAGCGGCACAGTTGCGGTTCCAACATGCCGACGGGGCTGAGCAGGCATCCATCTATACGGCAGCATTGGGCACCAGTTTGCGTTGGGCGCCCGGCGAAGAGTTTCAGCAGCGCAACCTGGAACGGGTTCCCATCATCAATGGTATGCCTATATTCACCCTCGGCTACCAACGCGGTATCAAAGGTCTACTCGGCGGGGAGTACGATTATCAAACGCTCCGTTTTGATGCCTATAAACGGGTGTTCCTATCCCAGTTGGGGCACGCCGACCTCGGCCTGGGAACAGGGTATATCTTTGGGAGCGTGCCGTTTCCGCTATTGGACATTCCCAACACGAACCAAACCTACGTCCTCGCGCCGGATACCTACCAGCTCATGAATGATTTGGAGTTCGTCAGCGACCAATACGTGAAACTAAGTGTGGAACAACATTTTTTAGGGTTTTTTCTCAATAAAATACCGCTAATTCGAAAGCTGAACGTGCGGGAAGTGGCAACGTTCAAGGCCTTATACGGTCGCATACGCAACGAAAATATCCCGCAAAACAATCCGGATGTTTTCCTGTTTCCTACGGATATCGATGGAAATAGAACGACCTTTACGCTTGAGCGTAAGCCCTACATGGAAGCTAGCGTGGGGCTGGAGAATATTTTCAACGTACTCCGTGTCGAATATGTTCGCCGCTTGTCGTATCTTCATCATCCGGATGTGAAAGCTGGGGGCTTTCGTTTCAGCATTGGGTTGGCGTTCTGACCCAAGGCCGCATACACAATAAAATAAATACGAAAAGGATGACTTACGAAACCATAATTACCCAATACGAAGACCGGGCGATGCTGATTGCCATTAACCGGGAGAACAAATTGAACGCTCTGAATGCAGCCACGTTGCGGGAGTTGAACCATGCAATCACAGCGGCATTGGATAACGTGGATGTGCGTGGCATCATTCTGACCGGCGCGGGCGAGAAAGCTTTTGTAGCCGGAGCAGATATTTTGGAATTTTCCAACTTCGACCAAATTCGGGGGAGACAATTGGCACAGCACGGCCAGGATACGGTGTTTGATCTAATCCAGTACGCCTCCAAACCCATAGTGGCGGCTATTAATGGTTTCGCATTGGGCGGGGGGGTGGAGCTGGCGCTCGCATGCCATATCCGAGTGGCATCGCGAACGGCCAAGCTTGGTCTGCCCGAAGTCTCTTTGGGGCTGATTCCCGGTTATGGGGGCACGCAGCGGCTCACACAATTGGTAGGTAGGGGGAGGGCCTTGGAACTGATCCTGACTGCCGATATGATTACCGCCGAACAAGCGGAAGGGATGGGTTTGGTCAACCACGTGGTAGACCCTGACGAACTGCTTGATAAGGCAAAAGGTGTCGTGGCACGTATTGGGTCACGTTCGCCACGGGCCGTGGCAGCGGCGATAACCGCGGTCAATGCCAGCCTAGATCCCACCAAAGACGGTTTTGGTGTGGAAATCGAAGAGTTTGGTAAGTGTTTCGGTACCGATGACTTCCGTGAGGGCGTCGATGCATTCTTGAATAAACGCAAACCGAATTTCTGAAGTATTGCCCTGAGGAACGATTACGTTTGATTCCACGGTGTTGGAATATGTTCGTATCATTGCTCAGGTTCGGAGGGTTGGGAGCGTGAATTGTTTTTGCCTGTTTTTATAACGTAATTGTATGTCAAAAAGCAATGATGTTTTTACCGAACAGCAGCGTAATGTGATCATCCTGATTATTATTATCCTGCTGGCGGGTG
>CAZXSL010000223.1:0-4084 GCA_964643235.1 uncultured Sphingobacteriaceae bacterium
ATCCCCACGAACTAAGGAACAAAAGGAGGAATAAGGCTATACAAGATCGGAGCAACCGGTTCATACGATGGAAATATTAGGTTAAACAATCGTTAAATCTGCATGCCTAGTGGGGCTTTTTAAGGTAAATTTAACTCGCGAAACCACAACTAGTTTGGCATGATAGCGAGCCATTGGTCATCCAAACATACATATTTTTAGTTAAATACATGTTTTTGTTTGGTAATCTATTAATTGTTCATCCGTATGGGCTGTCCGGTTGTGTTCTCGTTCCGACAATATGCAGTCGTCTGGTTCACATCGTACCATGTGTGGTAATCCTTCGGCTGGGGGCGGCTAGGTGTTTTTATTCAGCGTAATTAGCCTTACATTCGCAAAGCATTTGTAGCGTATTAATACCGACATCATGAAAGTGCTTTATGCGATACAGGGAACGGGTAATGGCCACTTAAGCCGGGCGATGGACATTGTTCCTTGCCTACAAAAGCGGGCAGAGGTGGATGTGTTGGTCAGCGGAATACAAGCCGATTTGCATTTGCCCTTTGAGGTCAAGTATCGGCGGCATGGGCTAAGCTTTATTTTTGGCCGTTCGGGAGGTGTCGATTTGTGGCGTACGTTCATGAGTTCTACGGTGCGCCGCCTTGTAAAAGAGGTGAATTCGTTGCCGGTCGAAGATTACGATTTGGTTATCAACGATTTTGAGCCTATATCCGCTTGGGCCTGCCAGATCCGGGAGAAATTCTGTGTGGGGCTTAGTCATCAATCAGCAGCTTTGGACCCGCAGTCGCCAAAACCCAAGGAAACGGATATGCTAGGCAAGTTTATCATGAAGAATTACGCGCCAGCCAACTTAAATTACGGATTCCATTTCAAGCGTTATAGCAATCGTATCTATACGCCGGTTATTCGGCAGCAGGTCAGGGGGTTGGATGTAACCGAGGGCTCGCATTACACCGTCTATTTGCCGGCCTATGACGACGCCCGGCTGCTCAAACGACTGATGCATTTCCGAGATGTCGAGTGGCAGGTTTTTTCTAAGCACAATAAGACGCCTTTTGAGGTCAAAAATGTGAGGGTACAGCCCATCAACAACGAGTCGTTTATCAACAGTATGGCGAGCTCGGCCGGTATTCTATGTGGTGCGGGCTTTGAGACCCCCGCCGAAGCACTTTTCCTGAAAAAGAAATTATTGGTAATTCCCATGAAAAACCAATACGAGCAGCATCTGAATGCCGCGGCACTTGAAGAAATGGGGGTGCCGGTTATCAAGAACCTGAAGCCCAAAAATGAACTAGCGATTGAAACGTGGCTGAACAGCAAGAGTCGAATTGACGTAGACTATCCTGACACAACCCAGGAAATCGTGGATCACGTACTGGATACACATGTTGGATAATGCATTTGACCGAGCGTGGGTGACGTAGCTTTGTCAGGAAAAAAACATTTCTAAGATTTTGTGGATTTGTGGCATGATTTTCATGGTACGGTTGGTGTTTTTCTGATTTATGTTTCTTTATATACGAAATATTAGTGGTCGATTCCCTAGCGTTCCTGAGTAATCTTTCCGATCCGGAGTGGATTGTATCGAATGGTGGCTTATACCTGCTGCTCTTCATCATTTTTGCCGAAACAGGCATCTTTATCGGGTTTTTCCTGCCGGGAGATCCCATGTTGTTTATTGCGGGTATCATCATTGCCAGCATCCCCCTGTCGCAGGCCGAATCGGTCATGACACTTTTGTATTGGATCCTGGCGATGTCCACAGCGGGCATATTGGGAAACTTTGTCGGTTATTGGACAGGCAGGCGTTTCGGCCCTTATCTCGTCAACAGGCGGGATTCATTCATATTCAAAAAAGCCTATCTGCAAAAGGCAGAAGAGTTTTACCATAAGCGCGGGGGTGGGGCGATTATCCTTGCCCGGTTTTTGCCCGTGGTTCGTACGTTTGCTCCTATCGTGGCAGGGATTGTCCGGATGGATGTCAAAAAATTTGCGCTTTATAACATAACAGGTGCGTTTATTTGGGTTGGAAGTATCGTTACAGCCGGTTATCTGCTCGGAGATAACGAATGGGTAAAAGGCAATTTAGAATACGTCATCTTTGGTATTGTCGCCTTGGCGACGATGCCCGTCATATTGAACGTGTTTAAAAAGAAAGTCAAGAAGACAGATAACGCAGGTGTTGATCGTGAACCTGTTGAAATGGATTAACTGACGGGAGCCAATCTTGATAGGCACCGGATGGCGTCTAGCTTTCTTCCAATGCAGCGATGGTTTCGGGTATCGACTTAAGCAGTACGGATGCGGGGATGACCGACATCCCCTGCCGGGCCAAATGGTCGCCGGCAGCACCGTGCAAGTAGCATCCCATTATAGCGGCGTTTACTGCTGAGTATCCCTGTGCCAAAAACGAAGTAATCATTCCTGTCAGTACATCGCCCATACCTCCGCTGGCCATCGCCGGGTTGCCCGTTGGGTTTATCCATACTTTTCCTTCCGGGGTAGCAATAAACGTGAAACGGTTTTTCAATACGATGACAATTTCTAACTCCGTAGCTTTCCGACGGGCTGTGTCCACACGTTCCCACCAATTGGTGTGCGTGCCAAAGATACGGTCAAACTCCTTGGCATGGGGGGTAAGCACGCAGGTTTCGGGCAAGGAATGCAAGAGAGCCGGGTTGGCGGCGATCATGTTTAGGGCATCGGCATCGATAACCATAGGCGTGGTGGCCTTTTTCAAAATTTCTTCCAAAAGATGAGGATGGTGCCCCAATCCCGGACCGATTCCAATTGCCTTGTAATCTGATAACTGCTCCGAAAGGTATTTCCGGCTAAGGTACATCGCCTCCGGATAGGTGGTGTTTAAGGCGATTAATCCGTCGCCAGGAATACTGGCTGTCGTAAGCCCCGACCCCGTATAGATGGATGCGCCGGTACTTAGCAGTGCAGCACCCATGGTTTGTTCTTTCCCGGCTACGATTAGTGCGTGGCCATACGTGCCTTTATGGCTGAACGGTGCCCGCTTTCGGTATATGTGCATGATGTCACTACGCTCAACCAATGTGAAGTTGCTAGGCAGGGAATCCATGAACGCGTCGTCGAGTCCAATGGGTACGACATGGAAGCGAGTAAGGGAACGGGCCGATTCAGGAAAAAAGAAAGCGAGTTTGGGACGTTGAAAGGTGATGGTCTCGCAAGCAAAGACGGTTTCTCCGTTTTCGGCCAAGGGGCCTTCTCCGGGTAGTCCCGTGGGAATGTCTACGGCAATGACTGGGATGTTGGCCGCATTGATGTGGTGCACCAAGCGGAGAAATTCACCTTCAAGTGGTTTGTTGAGACCCGTTCCCAGGAGGGCGTCAATGACGAATGTGGATTGAATAGGAGGGAAAGGCTGCCCAGGCAGAAGATCCACGGCGACTATGCCTTCATCTTTAAGGCGTTGCAAGTTTTCCACAAAATCGGCTGTTTCTCGCTTGCTGAACCGCGCAATCCAAACCGAAATTCGGAGGTAACCCAATTCATGCAGCATGCGAGCCACGGCTAGCCCGTCGCCACCATTGTTTCCCGTGCCGGCGCAAATCAGTATGCTAGCGGATTGGTCCGGTACGATTTCCATGAAACGCATGGTAAATGCCCGGGATGCTCGCTCCATCAGAGCAATGGAAGCGATCGGCTCATGTGCGATTGTGTATTGGTCGGTAAGCCGGATCTGTTCGGAAGTGAGGATTTTTTGCATGGTGGATCCTGTTTTACACCGAAAGGTACGGATTTTTTTTAGTTAGAGATGAGATGTGAGATGCTGAACGGAGTGAAGTCCCGGAACGCGTAGCGGCATCGGGATGAGATTTTAGATATGAGATTGTGGACCGAAGGTGGGTTGCTGAACGTGGTAAAATTCCTCCCTAACTCGATTCAAGGAGGATACAACCCTGTTTACTTGCTCGATATGGTACGGTTCATTTATAAAGACCTGGTTTCCGGCCAAGATACATTAGAGCAACAGATACTTCGGTGGAAGACAATGTATCAGCATCGGCCAGCGATGGTTGATGAACTGAATAAGGCGTTGGGTGAAATGGAGTAG
>CAZXSL010000224.1:0-3977 GCA_964643235.1 uncultured Sphingobacteriaceae bacterium
CACTGGGCTATGAGCATGCCAGCACGAAATATACCATCTACCTCGTTGGCGGACTGAGTGCGTTTGAAGTCAAACGATACTAAAGTCTCGTGATGATGGAGTCGCAGGGAATACGCTATTATGTCGTGATCGATGGCAAGCCTTCTGGGCCGTTCGCATTCGAGGATGTGAAAGCTATGAAGCTCAGGCCAACGGATTTCATCAAGCCAGAAGGGGCCAGCGATTATAAGGAGGTTCGTGAATTTCCGGAATTGAGCTTGGCCTTACATGTGAAGCACGAGGCTACTTTACCCCAGTATTTCGCAACGTTGGATGTCCGTTTGCTGGCCTTGGGCATCGATTACTTCGTAGCGGTTTGCGTTTATGCGATGATTGCATTGATTTATGTGGCCGGCACGACAGCGACGGAAGAGCGTTTGACGACATTATTGATGGGGCTGGCTATTATCCCTGCCATCAAATTCGTTTTCAGTGTGTGTTTCGAGGGCTCTAAACGCCAGGCAACTATCGGTAAGCTACTGGTGGGTATCAAAGTAACGACCACAAGGGGCGAGCCAATCGGTTATGGTGTTGCCCTTGTCCGGAATATTGCGAAACTGGTTGGTGTTGCTACGCTAGGCATCGGGTTTTTAAGTGGCTTTTTTGACCGGAAGCAACAATGCCTACATGATAAGATTGCCCAAACTTGGGTTGTCAAGGATCGACTTATCTAATGTCTTATTATTTGTTGAATTGGGTCATTGTCAGTTCCAATCCGATATGTACAAAGCTGTGTGCCATCTGTACCGAGCGTTCGATCAATCCGGGCAATTCGAGTTGTTCGTCGTCGTCAAAACCGCTCAAGACATAATCGACTTGTCGGCCTTTTGGGAAGTTATCGCCGATGCCGAACCTGAGTCGCGGGTAGTTTTGGCCTCCGCATAGTGCTTCAATGCTTCGTAGCCCGTTATGGCCTGCGGCGCTTCCTTTGGGACGAAGTCTAACTTTCCCGAATGGGATGGCCAAGTCGTCAACAATGACCAGTATCCGTTCGATAGGAATTTTTAGCTCGTGCATCCAGTAGTTGACAGCTTTGCCACTGAGATTCATATAGGTCGTGGGCTTGATGATGTGTACGTTACTTCCACGGTGTTTGTATTCCGTATAGTAGGCGTGCCGGAGCGTGGAAAAGGAAACTCCGGCTTGTTTGGCCATTTCGTCTGCTACCATAAAGCCGATGTTATGTCGGGTGTCTGCGTATTCGTTTCCGATATTTCCTAATCCTACAATGAGGTATTTCATTCTGTTTATTGTTCGTATTGCCGAGGCAAAAATATCAAAATATAGCTAATAAAAACATCAATCATGTTTTGACCCTAGTATTTGATGCTCTTACCAACGGTCTCGCTGAAAATCTCATTCTAACCGAGTTTTCTTCATTGCGTCAGTTTCTTTCGTCTCATCGAGGCCGTGCTTGGAGCCACTCGGGCTTGAGGTGATATGCATATACTTCAGCCTTTAGGCAGATTGATGCCTGCTAGACAACAAGTACAGGTCAAAAAAAAACACCCACCTGTGTGAGGGCGGGTGCTTACTGTATATTGTGCTGTAGATTATATTATTTGCCTTTTTCAGCTTTTGCAGCTTCTTGTTCTGCTTGGCGCAATGCACGAGACATGATGACCGATACGATGGTGTCATCAGCGTTGTTCAGTACTTTTGCATTGTCGAGTTTAACCTCTTCAACACGTACAGATTTTCCTACTTCTAGGGGAGTTAAGCTCACTTCGATGTATTGAGGTAGGTTAGCAGGTAAAGCTTTGACACGAAGCTTACGAAGCTTTTGTACCAATTTACCACCCATTTTAACACCTGGAGATGTGCCGGTCAGTTTAACCGGGATATCAAGGGAAACTTCTTTGTCGTCAGATAGTTCGAGGAAATCGATGTGACGAATCTGGTCTGTTAGGGGATGGAACTGGGTTTCCTGAACGATGGCCTGAAACTTGGTGCCATCCAAATCTAAGTCGATGAAATGAACGTCCGGCGTATACAACACCGCCCTCAAATCAGCTGCGGACACGGAAAAATGGTGCTGTTTTTTACCACCATAGAGTACGGCTGGGACTTTGCCCTCGTAGCGTAGCTCTTTCGAGTCTCTTTTCCCTACGTTCTCCCGAAGAGAACCGCTAATAGAAATTGATTTCATGTTTTATAAATTATGTAATTTTTAAGGGTACAAAGGTAACCAATAAAAACGACTGTTCTGCTTTTATTGGTTAATATTTTTAGCGACAGCTATACACTCAGTCGGGGCAGTTGTGTTTAGAACCGGTAATCGACCCCGATGGCTAGTGCAGCAACATTTAGTTTGGCTGGGTGTTGTTGGCTATTAAACGGGATAACAGCGTGTCGTTTGAAAAAGGGATTAGCCCATAGGGTTACATTCGTGATGCGGTATCGGGCTCCAATACCTGCAGACATGCCGATGCCGCTCTGGCGTGAATGATGGGCGTTTTCGAAGCGGTTTACTTCAAAATCGACCGATGGTCCGGCATTGATAAACAAGAATTTGCCAAGGTCCATGCGCGCGATTAGGGGAATTGAAATGAGTTCGACTTGGGCATGGGCTTCGGTAGGGGACGAGTCGGGTTGCCAATCGGCAGTTACGGTGTAGGCATGGCGCGAATACGCCAATCCTCCACTTACATAAAAACGGGGGGTCAATTGGCGCTGATATGCCCCGCCTGCCATGACGGATGTTTTACCTGCAGGTGTAGATGCACCTTCGACCTTGGCCGTGCGATGGTGAAAATTGCCGCCGAAAGCCAAGTGTGCTACGATTTGATTTGGTTTTTGCAGGGTTACTTGCCCGTATGCCAATGAAAATGGCAAGACGAGAAATAGTCCTGTACCGATGAGGAGTAGCCGGGTTTTATTGTACGCTATCCGTATCAAACAATGCGCTGATAGAGCCATGTTCGTTAACGTTTTTGATTGCACTAGCAAATAGCGAGGCAGTCGATAGTACTTTGATTTTTTCGCTTTTCCGCTTCAGCGGGATGGTATCCGTAATGATGAGCTCGGTCAGAGCTGAGTTTTCAATCGTTTCAATAGCCTTTCCACTTAATACCGGATGCGTACATACCGCCCGGACACTGGCTGCGCCATTGTCCATGATAAGTGAGGCGGCTTTACTCAGTGTTCCTGCAGTATCGCAAATATCGTCAATCAAAACGATGTCCTGACCTTCGACATTCCCGATGATGGACATGGATTCAATTTCATTGGCACGCTTCCGCCGCTTGTCGCAAATAACGACCTCGGCATTGAAATATTTTGCGAACGTACGAGCACGGTAGGATCCTCCCATGTCGGGTGATGCGATTGTCAGGTTGGGTAAGTTCAAGGATTTAATGTGGGGAACGAAAATTACCGATGCGTCCAAGTGATCAACCGGTATGTCAAAGAACCCCTGTATCTGTGCCGCATGGAGATCCATGGTCATGATGCGGTGAGCACCAGCTGCGGTCAGCAAGTTGGCAATCAATTTAGCAGCGATGGCCACCCGTGGTTTGTCTTTCCGGTCTTGCCTGGCAAATCCAAAATAGGGAACCACAGCGATGATGTAATGGGCTGAGGCGCGCTTAGCCGCATCGATCATCAACAGCAATTCGAACAAGTAGTCGTTGGGCTGGTAAGTGGATTGGATAAGGTAAACGTCACAACCTCGGACAGATTCGTTATAATAGGGTTGTATCTCGCCATCGCTAAAGCGGGCTATGGTCATTTCGCCGAGTTTTTTGCCGTAGGATGATGCTATTTTCTCAGCTAGTTCGATAGAGCCTGAACCTGCGAAAAGTTTGACCGGATTGAATGACAGGGGCATTTTTCGTGAATGTGTTTAGTTGCTATTGTGGAGATTTTGTTTCTTACAATAACACAGTATGAACAATGGTTTAAAGATACGTTAAAAAATAACGGATTGCCAAATGACA
>CAZXSL010000225.1:0-3789 GCA_964643235.1 uncultured Sphingobacteriaceae bacterium
GGCCATTCCCCTTTTGCCATGGAGCCTGGGCGCAAGAGTGCAGTGGATTCGTCTTTGTCGGTGAGGTTCCAATTAGCCCAACTCAGTTGGTGTTGTTCCATCCAATTTACCCACTGGTCGGTTTTATTCCGATCAAATACGCCATCTCCGTTCGATTCACCAACTCCCCATTCCGTTACGAATAAGGGAAGGCCTCGCTGCATTGCACGTTCAGCTTTTTGGCGTAGTATCTCCTGATGGTGTGGGTCGCTTGCATAAAAGTGGAAAGAATACACGAGATTGTGTCGGCCTTGGATGGGGTTTAACGCAGTTATGTCTACATCTTGGTCCCACCGTGAGCTACCAATTATAATGAGATTGTCAACGTCATATTCGCGGATTACGTCAATTACTTCTTCTGAATATGCTTTAATTACCGGCCAGGTTTGAGACTCGGGCTCGTTCCATATTTCGTATATCACATTGGGAACGCCAGCATATTTTTTTGCCATTTTCGCAAAAAATGCTTTTGCTTCTTCTATATTTTTGTCGGCATTGTGGTCGTGCCAGTCGATAATAACGTAGACACCTCGCCGGATTGCATGATCTACCGTGGTTTCAATCAATTCAGCCTGCGTAGCTGGCTGCTCTAGATAACCGCCAGCAGGCTCAATAGCCATCGAAAAGCGAAGCAGGGAGACATCGAAATCCTCGATGAGCCAATCGACTACGTCGGTGTTATAATATTTTTGTCCTTGCCATATACTCCACGAAAAGCTAATTCCGCAAAGTTGAGGTGGCACCCCATGTTGATTTACCATTCGGCTGTCAACGACTTTTAGTGCTCCGTGCTTCGCTACAGGAGTGGTAACTGCCGACAGATCTGCCGCTTTGCATCCACATGCCAAAAAAACACAAAGAATGGTCAAACAAGCGCAGAAAGGAGAAGTCGGAAAATGTTTATCCATGTGTTTTGTGCTTATTCCAGATAATTAAAAAATGCCTAGCGAGGTATGATAAAACCTTGCTAGGCATGCATAAAATATGGTTACCCTAGTCAACAGCTTTGAACACCCAGAACCAAGCGGTTCCCCAAGGACCGACTCCGGGTTCCGGATAACTCAAAACCATGCGCTCATTATCGAGAATAAGGATGTCATATTCGTATACCGGTGCGCCTCCTTCGTTGGGTGATATTCCACAGAGGACTGTAACACCGTGTGTGGTTAGTTTGCCTTTGGCCCATGTTGAGCCGTCGTCCAGGGTGATCGTTTTACCCATGTCAAAAGAAAATGCACCAGTCTCCGTATCGCCATTTGACTTGACTTTACTGAGTTGAGCACCACGAAGTGAAAAAACCATTTTCGCACCCACCCCTTCACCAGGGGCTTGTCCATCAATATCTCCGATCGGTAATATCCACCACGCAGGTTCGCTGTTGCCCATGTAGCCCCCATTACCCCATACACCGCCTTGGCTTTCATCCCATACCCACTCTTTTTCCGAGCCACCAGTAAGATATCCCCATTCAAGTGGGACGTCAAAGGTCAATTCGTCGACAGTAACGTTGATCGTTTTGGTAATCTTCGTGCCATTCGGGTTCAACCCAGTAAAAATTATTTCGTTTTCGCCTTCGGCAACGAGTAGTACGGTGTCTGTTTTACGTTGTGTCGTGCCGACCCCATAATCCCAGGACGATAATACCGGGCTTTTGTTGTCTAGCACAACTTTGTTAGAGTTTTTTCCGTCGACCACCACGGGAGTAGCGGTAATTTGGAGTTGTTCGGCTGTGATAGCACTACCCATTTCCATACGGTCCTCGATGGGTTCGCAGGCTGCAGAAACTAGAAAAACCCCTAATAAACTTATCTTAAATAGCGTTTTCATAATCAGTCTTTTTATAACGTGTTACCATCCCGGGAATTCAGCTGCGGGCGTACCCCATCCCGGATTTTGCGTGAGCACACCTTCGGAGAGTGCTATCTGCGATTGTGGAATAGGCCAAAATCCACCGGTGGCCTCATAACGAGCACGATATCCGCCTCCGAAACCTTGCATCCGCGTATCTATTCCTTTGTTTTTAATGGCAACGCCCTCTTGGCTGGCAAGTGCGTCAGCGGCATCGTGCCAACGCATAAGGTCGAAATAGCGTAGTCCTTCAAAAGCCAATTCCCAACGGCGCTCCCGCTTTAGTGCTTCCAAAGAATAAGCTGTGGCAGGTAAGCCAACGCGCTCACGAACACGATTCATACCCGTGGCACTTTCGGTGAGTTCCGAATGCATGAGCAATACGTCAGCAAATCGGATCAATACATGATCCTGTGTATGGGCGAGCTGGAAGTCAGTTTGTGCACCATCTTGTAATATGGCGTAGGACGGAATCAATGAACCTTCATTGAACGCCGTAATGGCAATATACTTCTTTTGCCAAAAACCGGTCTCTTCCATTTGGCTGTCTGCACCGTATATGTAGTCGTCCAAGTCATTATCCGCATCGATAATTGATGCTGTCCGGCGGATATCGCTAGGTTCCAATTGCCGCCATTCGTTCCATAAGTTGGTATTAACCGGACCGGCTCCCCAACCTTGTCCGAATGGGAAGGTGCCTTGCTGTCCGTTATTTGAACGGAGACTGAAATGTAAGTTGTATTGGTTTGAGTAGCCCAATGTGTAATCTCCACCCCAATCGACTAATGTGCCGAACTTAACGGCGAATACGGTTTCTTTATGGCCATCACCTTCCCAGTTCAGGTCGTTATCTAACGCATAATCATAGTCCGCTTTCGTATACTCGTTGGCATAAGGCCAAAGGTTTCTGAAATCGGATACCAAGTCGTGTCCGCTGTTGTTTATGCAGTCTTCCAAAAAGCTGATGACTTGGGCTTTGCTAATACTGCCACCTTCGATTAGCGGCAATTCATTAGCTTGATAGTAACCGGTATAAAATAAAAATACGCGGGCGAGTAACGCTTGTGCTGCCCATTTGGTGGCATGTCCGGACGCTACGTTTTGATAGGGTTGGCTAGGCATCAACGTGATGGCAGTTTGCAAGTCTGAAGCAATCTGGCCATACGTCTCTGCTGCGGGTGTCTGCGGCACGTTCTCGACGGTACTGGTGGTAATAAGTGGAACCTCTCCAAACATTTGTGAGAGCTCGAAGTGGAACAAAGCACGGAGGAAATAAGCTTCACCCAATAATTGGTCGCGTTGCGCGTCGCTTTGCCAGCCGCTGACCTGGTCCATGGTTTCAATGGCCGTGTTAGCGCGGAATATACCTTGGTAACGGGCTGTCCAGTAGGTTTCAAAACGATCTGGCTGGGTATTCATGAGGTGATCAAGCCCATGCATATCACGGTCGTTTTCGCCTCCACCACCAAACCGGTCGTCGGATGCCAGCTCGGCGGCGTAAAAATGTGTGTTGGCTGCGTTAGAAATGGCAGCACTCAATGTCGAATAGATAGCTGTAACCATTTGATTCGCATCGGCTACCGTTACGGGAAAATTGCCCGTGTTCTTTTTGTCGTAACTCTCACTGTCCAGAAACTTTTCACAACCGGATAGTACGACAATCAGTGCAAATAGATATGTAATTCTTTTCATAGCTTCGGTAATTAGAATTTGAGGTTTAAGCCTATCAAATACGTGCGGGGTTGCGGATAAAATCCGAGGTCGATACCAGAAACCCAGCTTTGATCATAACCATATCCGATTTCGGGGTCTTGACCGGAGTATTTAGTGAAGGTATGCAGGTTTTGTGCAGTCAAATAGATGCGGGCTTGCCCGAACGGAATGTTTGGCAAGATATTCTTT
>CAZXSL010000226.1:0-3776 GCA_964643235.1 uncultured Sphingobacteriaceae bacterium
CCTTTACTGTCGAGTCTGCCGTAATCACATCGCCGTTTCCTTGCGTCAGGATATTATACAATATCCCCTCTTCGTTTTCAATAAAATCGTCGATTGATAACCCCTGGCGTTTAACCATGGCGGGGATAAGCCAATCGTTTTCATAGTCCTCGAAATTGTCGTGTACATGGATGACGTAATCCATCGACGAGTTGGGTAGGATACCCAGTGAAGGGACACCATTCCGCCCCCCATAGTTCAACAAGCGCGAGGGGACGATAATCCGGATCTTGCCGTTGGTCTTAAGCAATACTTCCTTAATGACCTCCTTGAGGTCTTCTGTCCGCTCAACGACGGGGTCGCTGGCAGCATCGGATCCAAACGGGTAATACCCTAGGTAATCAGCATACCGGTTGGCATAGGTCAACGTGTCTTCCGAGACGTAATTGCCATCCAGGCTGCGGATGGTATATACAATAGGGTAGCGCTCACGAAAGTCGATGTCGCGTCCGGTGCCGGGTTCGAGTACTTGGTAGTACAGGTCGGTCTGCTTATAACGCTCAACCGTCAGGTTGTTCTGCCGGATATAGGCTTGTATATTCTCGTCATCCAGCTGCTCAATAGTTTGGTATTCTTGTTTCTCGCAGGCTAGGGCAATGAAAAATACCGAAGCCAACAAGATGGGGGAAAAACGTTTCAACGTCGATGTGGTCATGTATGGGTTGCTACGGTTAATTGCCTGATGTATTGTTTGGCGCGGTTACATCCAATACTTCAATATAAAAATCAAGTGGCGAATTGGGTGGGATGGTGCCGTTTTGCTGGTTGCCATAAGCTAAGTACGAAGGCGTAACAAAGCGTATGACCGCACCGGGATAAAGGCCGGATGGGGTTAAGCCCCCAACCTCAACATCACCAATTTCCTTTGGAAAAAAAGCCAGAGGCCAAGCTTGGATGAGGTTTCCACCCAGGGAAAATTCGATACCATCGTCATCCTTTTGCTCATCAAATACGGTTCCGTTTAGTAATTTACCCGTATATTTTACTTGTACTGTGGGTGCTTCAAGACGGTTGTCTATGATTTTATATTCGTATTCCGCCCTGTTTCCTATCGAGACGAGCTCATACCATACACCCCAATCTTCATTGAAAGTCGCATTTGGCAGGTGCTGCATGACGTACTCTTCGATCAATTCCTTTTCTATCTCATACTGTACAGAAGGATCAAATGGATCGCCGTCTTTCATACACGATGAAAAACTACCTACTGCAATGAACCCAATGAGTAACAAGCCCAACTTTTTCATAATCATTTTCTCTAAAATACTAGTTTGCAAAGTTATTTAAATAATCTGACTTATAAACCAATTAACAATTTTTAACACGGCGTAATCTGCATTTTTACGCTGATTTATTGGTTATAAAATAGTATGACGTGTGGATTGGGTAAAGTGCGACAGGGGGTGTCAAAAATAAATTTGTATTGTGGGTTTGTTGATTCGGTGAGTTGCTTATGCGCTTATTCGCGTATCCCGATATCGCTGCGCTCATCGGGACGTCGCTACGCTCCGTTTGCATATTCGCTTATCCCGATATCGCTACGGGCAAATGGTTATTTACCCCTACGGGGATCGGTGTCTTTCTGGCGGGGCACAGGAAAGGATTCGTGCGCTGGCGGGAGAAAAAGTAGTGATTTTGCTAAATCGATCAATGAGTTTGAATGCCAAGAACCTAAGTTAGTGTATAAAGTACAATTACCTGATTTATAGAAAATTATATTTTGTAATACCTTCGGAAAATGGTACATTTGCCCTGTCGAACAACGATTTAACAACCAATTAATCTGACGATATGATCCATACGTTACGTACCGACCGTTATCCGGTTCATCTAGCTACACCCGCAGATCGCACACAGGCTCGCCCGCCTCTTTGGTGGCACCGCCCCCCGTGCGCTACGGCTACCGGTGATTAGCTATCCCCGAACAAAGGGCCGGTGCCGACGGGAGGAAACTGCATACGGCTACGCCCCGAGGGTGTACGCCGCGAAGAGTCCAATTTTCAATTCAATCCGGTTAAGCGTGGGCTGTCATTCAACCGCCGGCCCCGCTTTTAGCCGGACATCGCTCACAAAGAACTTCGTACTCCCCACACCCCCCTTGGAAACCACGACAGTTAATTTCCATCCATTTACCTTGATTTATACGTTAAGATGTCCAAAGCTTACTTATCCGAATTGGAGCGCTGGGTTGAGAAAGAACACCACGCATCCGATCTGATTAACATTTGTAACAAACTCTGGTTAACGGCTTCAGTCGAACTGGTCCTGTTCCGCAAGCCCCTGCACCACGTTACCTGCACCCAAGTGCTGTCACACCACCAATACGCCTGCGAAGCGAGCGGGATTCCCATCGACATCGAGGATTCCCTCATGCTGGCTGCTGCTATCGCCACGTTGGAGCTTGGTCCTTCGCGCATCGACTTGGGCCGGCTTGCCACGGAATGGCACCAAGGGCAGCACCGGCAAGAATCCGCGGGCTGGTTTGTACGTACCCAGCTGGCCGACCATATCGGGAACAGCCGAAAAACCCTGGTTCCCAAAGATGTTATCCTGTTCGGCTTTGGCCGGATTGGGCGCCTGGTTGCCCGGCTGCTGATATCACAAACAGGGCGCGGCGAACAACTGCGCCTTAGGGCCGTCGTATTACGCAACTGCGATGCTGAAAGTTTGGTCAAAAGGGCCGATCTGCTTCGGCACGACTCGGTACACGGACCATTTGCGGGTACCATTGTAACGGATACCGAAAACAAAACGCTGACCATCAATGGGCAAACTATCCATTTTATCGAGTCGGATAATCCAGATACAATCGACTATCGCCAATACGGTATTGAGCATGCGCTGGTTATCGACAATACAGGTGTTTTTCGCGATCCCCAGGGGCTAGGCCGGCACTTGCAGGCTGCCGGGGTAGACCGGGTGCTACTGACCGCCCCGGGCAAGGGCGATATTCCCAACATTGTTACGGGCGTCAATGATCCCTTGCCGGAAGACACGTCCGGGCGCTTATTCTCTGCCGCCTCATGCACCACGAATGCCATTGTCCCGGTGCTAAGTGTCATCGACGGGCATTTCGGTATCGACAAGGGGCATATCGAGACCATCCACTCGTACACGAACGACCAGAACCTGCTAGACAACTACCATAAAAAATACCGCCGGGGGCGCTCTGCCGGGCTCAACCTGGTCATTACCGAGACGGGAGCCGGTAGTGCCGTGGCCAAAGTCATGCCGGCCTTGGCGGGCAGGCTTACGGGCAATGCCGTTCGGGTGCCCACGCCTAACGTGTCTCTCGCCATTCTCCACCTGAATCTCCGCAAGCCCACCGCCAAAGAGGAAATCAATGCTGTTATCCGCGATGCGGCACTTTATGGCGCCTTGGTTGAACAACTGGATTTCTCCACTTCCAACGAACTCGTCAGCAGCGACTTAGTGGGCAACAGCCATGCCAGCGTGGTGGATAGCCCTGCGACGATCGTCTCCACCGACGGTACTTCGGCAATCATCTATGTTTGGTATGACAATGAATGCGGGTATTCGCATCAGGTGGTGCGGTTGGCAAAGCGGATCTCGGGAGTTGTGCGAATGACGTATTATTGATGAGGTGTTTTTATAGGGGAGGGGTTGAGGTGGGGATTTATTGATTCGGGGATTCGGTGATTTGTTGAGGCGTTGATTCGCGTATCCCGATATCGCTGCGCTCATCGGGACGTCGCTACGCTCCGTTTGCGGATTTG
>CAZXSL010000227.1:0-3724 GCA_964643235.1 uncultured Sphingobacteriaceae bacterium
AGGGTCCGGAACCCCGCGGCCCGGATGCCGGCACCGAAAAATTTGGATGAAATGATCCGTTGGTTGACGACGAATATTGAATTGGGTTTCAGCATACCCACGCTAGGTGTATCGAGTTCGGACGTGTGGTTGGCAATCAGTATGGCTGGTTTGTGATCGTGGAGATGCTCCTTGCCTATGATTTTTTTGCGCGTGAGCGGTACGCTGTATATCAGTCCTTTGTAGAACCACCGAATCATGTGGTGGAAAAGTTGTTTCTTCTTTTGGCTACTGATGGGCAAAAGCAACAATAGCAAACGTGGTATGGTGCTGACGACAACCGCGCCGATGAAGAAATACCCGAAAGTATACAAAGACAGCAGAAGGTTGGACAATCGCCAAGGCCTGCGCCCTCGCTCTTGTCTGCCCAAAATGAATGTCCGGAATAACCAAGGCTGAATGGTAAAGGACATCAACACGACGACTACCAAACCAATCAGCGGAATCGTTGAAATCGAGCGTATCGCCGGGTGCTTAGCGAAAGCTAAAACCGCGAAGCACAGGATAGTGGCCAATGCCGACATGATAATCCCCGATTTGAACGCCGGCATGTCTTTTTTTCCGTAGGTATATTGCTCCAGCAGGCCTTTGGTCACGAAAATTGAGTAATCTACGCCCAGCCCGAATATCAGGGTGGTAATGATGATGTTGAAGGCATTGAACGATACGCCAAACGCTCCCATCATCCCCAATGTGATAAACCATCCCAAAAAGATGGGGATATTGGTAATCAAGGTTAGTTCGATGCTACCATAGAAAAGAAAAAGTACGATGAATACTGCGATGCCCGAGATGAAAAACAGCATATTGAAATCTCGTTCCAAGTTGAGAAGGAAAGATTCCTGCATGTGTTTACGGTCAATTGGGAGTATGTTTTCGCCAGATAGCTGTAGCGCATTGATTAGGGTGTCCGTTTCAGCTTCCACGGTACGAACCATCGTGGTAATGGTGGTGAGTCCTGGTTGGGAATGAACGAAATCGTCTAGCATCAGCTCGGCTAGTACCCCCTCTTCATGTAGGGAGACTGGTTCGTAGTGATGGGATAGTGTCTCAAAAAATGGCTGAAAGGTATGTTCCTTGAACCCATATTGTCGCCCTTCGCGTACTAGGGTTTCTTCTACGGCCTGCCTTCGTTCGGCCGACCAAAATTCCTGCCATCGGGCAATACGTTCGGCCTGTTGCCCCTGGGATCGGATAATGCCGCCGAGCGAGCTGAAGGTCAGTTCGGGGTTGGTGGAAGCCATGTTTGATAGGCGATCGAATAGGGAGGTGTTGGTAGCCAAGGCCTCATCGTAGGTGTCGCCGTAGCTTACCAGATACAGGGTTTTGCCGAATTGGTTGCTGAGTGATTGCAAGCGTTGCTCGGCATCTTGCAAGTGCTGTGGGTAGTAGTTGAGTGAGCCAATGTCGTTGTCAAAAACGACACGGTGGTACGTAAAGGCACTGGTAACGATTAGCAGGGTGGAAACGGCTAGGATATACTTGTTTTTACTAGCATCGTAGCGTGATAGGCTGTCGACGAGTGTATTCTGCCTGACTGCTATCTCTCGGTTGGGCGTATAAGCTTGTGGGATAAAAATCAGGGCCATAAATCCGGCACCCAATACACTAACTGCTGCAAAGATGCCTAGGTCGTGTAGCACGTCTGAATGGAGGAAAAGTAGGCAGAGAAAATCGACCGAGGTAAATACCGCACATACCATCAAAGGCTTAGTAACTGCATGGAAAAGTTGTTTGATATCGCCCGTGCTGCGGTAATGGCTGAGGATATGGAGGGAATAATCCAAGGTAAGACCCAGTAATACGGAACCGATTCCGATTGAAATTGCAGATATCGTGCCTTTAATAAGGTACAGTACTGCGATACCCATGAGGCTGCCGAAGGCCGCCGGTACGAGGATGATAATCGGGATATGTACTTTGCGGTAGAAGTAGATGAATAGTGCTACGAGAATCAGGAGTGCGACGGTAAGTGTTACTTGGATGTCACTCTTAATCTGCTTGGCATTGGCCACAGCGACGGGCATGGCTCCGATATATTCAGCGTAGGCTTGCCCCGCATAAGTATCGTTTAGTTGGGTTAAGCACTGGTTTAGTTTAGTTACGAAATCGGTGTTTTTCCCAGTCTCGTTGCTTCCCAGAGCCGGCGTAATCATGATCAGCAGGTTCTGAAGCCCGTTGTGTACCAAGTATCCGTCATGCATGGTAAAAGCATCACCCGATTGCAGTTGCTGGAACTTCTCTAATCCCATGAACGATAAGCCAAGGGGGTCCTGTCGCAGGTGCTGCGTGCCGATTAGTCCGGAAGGGGAAACCATCGCGTGGTACGTTTCGGCAACCCGACTAGCCAGTACCTGAGGTCGGGTCAGCGAGTCGATACGTGCATAGTCGTTTTCGTCCAGAAAAAGAGGTATGTGCTCTGAAACTACGTCCAATAGCGCGCCCATTTGCTCTTCCGGTAGGCGCACTTGCAATTTGGCGATATATTCAGCCATTTCTGGCGTGGTAAGGGAGGTTTCGATTTTGTCCGCATATGCTTGCAAGTTTTCCACATCGCCGGGTTGTTCGCTGCGGATATTGATAATGACCTTGTCTGCAAATTGTGTGGACTGCAACACTTCGGTAATACGTCTGGATTCGGTATCGGCGGGTACCAACCGGGTAATGTCTTCTTCGAATTGGATACGTGACGCCAGATAGGCTAATAACCCGAATACCAAAACCAGCATGAGAAAAAATGCTTTGCGGTGCTGGTTGAACAGATAGTAAGCGGATTGAAAGAAAGAAACCAATGCGAATGAGTTAGAAAGCAACAAAAGTACTCACAAAACTGAGTAAATGCAATATGGATAGAAGCAAGAGTTTGCTTTTAGACGTGTGGGCGTGTATTAAAACATCTCTTTCAGTTCGTCTAAAGCTGAGATACTTAGCTTGACATCCTCGGGCACTTCCCGTTTGTCGGGGTTGAAGTATATTGATTCCATGCCAACGTTTTGTGCTCCACGGATATCTGCTTCGAGGCTGTCGCCGACCATCACACTATCCGGAATACTGGTTTTACCATTGCTTACGGCGTGGTGGAAGATGTCGGGATGTGGCTTGTGTATACCTACGACCTCCGAGATGACGATGGTGGTAAAATACTTTGCCAGATCGCTATTGGCAATCTTTGTTTCTGAAGCTTCCCTAAACCCATTGGATATCAGGTGTAGTGTGTACTTTTCGCGAAGGTAACCTAATGTTTCGTGTGCTTTGGGGAACAGGTGTGTTTTTTGGGGGCAAATCCGCAGGTAATCCTCCTCAAAAGCCATGGGGAATAATGTCGGGTCCACGCCCAGTTCGGTAAAGGTGTCTTCAAATCGGGCTGCACGGAGCTGCGCTTTGTCTATTTTGCCGTGGTGGTAGAGTGCCCACAGCCTGTGGTTGTTCCGTGTGTATGTTTCGATAAAGATATCAGCGGAGGGAATCCCTAAAGTGGAAAACCGATAGGTGTCAAACAGCTCTCCAAGGGCTTCTTCGGCGTTTTTGTCAAAATCCCAGATCGTGTGATCGAGGTCAAAAAAGATGTCTTTTTTGCGGTTATGGAACATGGGAGCAAAGATAGGGACAATTAATTCCCATTCAGTTGCTTAAGTAACTCGCGGATGTCTCGTCCGGATTCCGTCAATGACTC
Organism: uncultured Sphingobacteriaceae bacterium; assembly: GCA_964643235.1. Lineage (GTDB taxonomy): Bacteria > Bacteroidota > Bacteroidia > Sphingobacteriales > Sphingobacteriaceae > CAYRGQ01. The sequence continues at coordinate 3,713 of CAZXSL010000227.1, forward strand.
AAGCGGCCATTC
>CAZXSL010000228.1:0-3719 GCA_964643235.1 uncultured Sphingobacteriaceae bacterium
GGTAATCCGGAGCAGTTGATTATGACAAGCTTGCGTTTTAGTGGAATAAATTGGATTGACGATAATTATGCTGTGTTGAATGAATCGTGGCGCAGTACGCGGACTTCCAAAACAGTACTGTTTAGCCCACAAACGGGCGATACCATCCGGACAATTGCAGTTCGATCTACCGAAGATAGCTACACCAACCCCGGTAGATTTGTGACGACTACAAACGACTATAACCGTTCGGTAGTACTGAGTGAAAAAGGTCGTGATCCCGTGGTCTTTACGATCGGGGCAGGTGCGTCGCCTGAGGGCGACCGGCCGTTTTTGATGAAATGGAACCTGCTGACCGACAAAACGGATACGCTATTCAAATCGGCAGCACCGTACTATGAAATGCCTGTGTTTTTCGATAATTCGGGAACCTTGATTATCAGCCGTGAGTCGGTCGATATGGCACCTAACTATTTTTCGATTAACTTAAGGAATCGCCAAGCGACACAGATTACGGCATTCCCCGACCCGTATCCGTCCCTTCAAGGTGTGACGAAACAACAGCTGAGCTACCCACGGGCCGATGGACTTAACCTAAGTGCTACGCTCTACCTGCCTAAAGGCTATACGACAGATGATGGACCGCTACCTATGTTGTTGTGGGCATACCCTCGGGAATACAAAAGTGCCGATGCGGCGAGCCAGGTCAAGGGGTCTCCATATCGGTTTACCCGAATTTCATGGGGGTCGCCCATCTATTGGGTCACACGCGGGTATGCTGTGCTGGATAATGCCGATATGCCCATCGTAGGCGAAGGCGATGAACAGCCAAACGACCATTTTGTGCCCCAATTGGAAGCCAATGCCAAAGCTGCAATTGACTATGTTGCATCCTTGGGGATTGCAGATCCGAAAAGGGTAGGCGTAGGCGGGCACTCTTATGGCGCATTTATGACGGCCAATTTATTGGCACATACCGATTTGTTTGCCGCCGGATTGGCACGCAGCGGGGCTTATAACCGCACGTTTACCCCATTTGGTTTCCAGGCTGAGGAGCGCACGTATTGGCAAGCCCCAGAGGTATATTACCAAATGTCGCCATTCAGCTTCGCTAACCGTATCAAGACCCCAATCCTGCTCATCCACGGAATGGACGATGAAAACTCCGGAACTTTCCCGATACAGAGCGAGCGCTTGTACAATGCCATCAAAGGCCATGGCGGTACAACCCGGCTGGTATTCCTGCCGAAGGAGTTTCACGGATACCGGGCCAAGGAATCCATCCTGCATACCCTGTGGGAAATGGACCAGTGGTTGGAAACCTATGTGAAGAATAAAAAGGACTAAACCCTAGTGGATCAAAAAAATCCGGCTGGAACACGATTCCAGCCGGATTTTTTTATTGTAATCGATCGACCTGTCGGTCGATTAGGGCCACACGCCCAGGTTTTTGTATGAGTGAGCCACTTTGTCTATCGCACCAACCAGAGCTGCGGTACGCAGGGTGTCAATCTTCGGATTGGCGTTCTTCACCTCGCGGATTTCATGATATGCACGGATCATGGTGTCTTCCAAGCCCGAGATTACCAATTCCTCCTCGGAGGCGCCTTTAACAATGATGCTCCGCTGCTCATGGGTAAGGGATACACCGGTAATGGCCTCTACCGTGTTGGCAATATTCATGTTTGATGTTTCCTCGTAGCGTTTGCCCATGCGGCCAAAGGCCACGTGCGAGATGTTTTTAAGCCACTCGAAGTAGGAAACTGTCACACCACCGGCGTTGCAATACATATCCGGTATGATGATACCACCACGCTCGTAGTGGATTTCCTCAGCTTCTGGAGTTGTTGGGCCGTTAGCGCCCTCAGCAATGATTTTAGCGCGTATACGACGGATATTGTCGGCAGTAATCTGGTTTTCCAAGGCTGCGGGCACGAGCACGTCGCAGTCTTGCTCCAAACCCTCAGCCGGATTTTTAAATTCCTTTTGAGCATGTTTGAAGCCCAATACCGATCCCGTGTTTTTGCGATGCTCAAGGATGGCGTCAGGGTCCAAGCCATCCGCATGGTAAAGCGCACCGTCGTATTCGCATACACCAACGATGATGGCACCATACTCCATCAATATTTTGGCGGCATTGTATCCTACGTTACCTAGGCCTTGTACAATGATGCGTTTGCCCTCCAATCCGGCCTCCAAGCCGATAGCCTTCATGTCTTCGGCTACGCCTACACACTCCTTGATAGCCATGGCCACGCCTCGTCCGGTAGCTGCCCGCCTGCCGGCGATACCATGCAGGGATAGGGGCTTGCCTGTGACACAGCCAAAGGCATTCATCTGACCCGGGTTCATGGTGGAGTAGGTGTCTGCGATCCAGCTCATCTCACGTTCGCCGGTTCCGTAGTCGGGAGCCGGTACGTCGATGGCTGGGCCAATAAAATTCTTTTTAATCAATTCCACCGTGTAACGGCGGGTAATGGTTTCCAATTCCTGTACGGAATAGTTTTTCGGATTGATACAGATGCCACCTTTGGCACCCCCAAAGGGGACGTTTACAATTGCACACTTGTAGGTCATCAGTGCCGCCAATGCCATGACTTCATCTTCGTTTACCAGTTCGCTGTAGCGAATACCACCCTTGGTGGGCGACATGTGCTGCGAATGCTCCACACGCCATGCATCGATGACTTCGATCTTATCGCCCCGGCGGAACGGGAAGCTAAAACGGTAAACGCTGTTACAGACCTTGATCTGGTCAAGAAGCCCCTGTGGATGGTTTGTAAATTGGGCTGCATGGTCGAAGAATTTGGATATGTCTTCGAAAAAATGAGGTGTTTCCTTTGTCGCTATTGACGTTGCCATAACAAAAATAGAAATTATAATTAAAAGGTTTATTAACTAGTAGCCCGTCCGGGATGGGACGATGCGGTTAGCGGTAGATAGAAGTTGGAAACTAACCATGTTCCTTTTCCAACTTGCTCACTTTACGGTCTAACGAAAATAGATATATCGCCAAACCGACAAACAAGACGACCAACACCAACACAACCACGTAAATCTTGCCCGAACTACGCAATCCGGTAGCCATTTCGACACCCGATTCGTTTGCCTGCGCAAAGCTACACATTAAGCCAGTGAGAAGTGATATTATTGATAAAATTATCTTTTTCATGCTTATTTATTGCAAAATGATTTAAAAACAGATTAGAAACGACCCTTATTTTATGGTAATGTTAATTTTGCCCGGAGTTATTGTCTTTTTTTCAACGCGAATATCCGGAGCCTGTATCGCAGGGTCATAATCCAAATGCCAATCAGTATCCACCCCAGTGAAGCGGGATACAAAACCGCACGCATCTCGCTATTCATCTCAAACGCCCCGAAGCCCGAATTGCCACCACTACCGGGGTGTAGTGAATCGGTCATTTTGGGTAGGATATACATCAACACGATCATAATCGGAAATGCGAAGATGTTGTACACAGCCGATATTTTCGCGCGCTTCTGCTCTTCTTCCAGCGCATTGCGCAAAACGAGGTAAGCCAAGTACATCAGGGTTGCAATAGCTGATCCGTTTAATTTCGGATCATTGGGCCATGGATCCCCCCAGGTGTAATTGCCCCATATCATGCCACTAACGAGTCCGAAAAAGCAGAAGATGACCCCCACGTTGACACTTTCAACAGCAACCATATCGTCCGCTTGGCGTAGCGACGACAGATACTTGATGCTATATACGA
>CAZXSL010000229.1:0-3645 GCA_964643235.1 uncultured Sphingobacteriaceae bacterium
GATCCCATAACCAGCTCGTTGTGCTTGCTGCTCAACTCAATGTGTCGTCCGTCGGCTAGTTGCAGTACCGCCCGGTTTCCCCCCGGAAGCACATCATCCATGGGGGCTTCTGCCACTGTATCGATCGGTTCGTTCGAAGCGTCGTGCTTCATATAGAAGATGAGCACCCCAGATGCAGCAAGTAACAAGAAACCCGCTGCAATATTAATCCACGAATTGCGCTTGTTAAGCACTTGGCGATGCAGACGTTGGCGTATGGCTTGGGTGTCGAATTCGATTTCGTCTGCTGGTATGTTCGAATCGATGTCTTTGCTTTGTTGGTTGTACCAGTCCTCCACCCATGCACGTTCTTCTGCTGTGCAGGTGCCATCAAGATAACGGCGTAGGAGTGTATGGATGTCTTTCTGTTGCATGGTTAGGGTGTTAAGTTGCCCCTTTCACTAGTAGAGTCCAGCAAGTAGGGCGAAGGGCGTAGAAAAAAATGAAAAAAGTGTAATTCAGTTTTTAGAGGAACCCCAGGGATAAGATAATTGTCAGGAAGTGGTTGAATTTCGGTCTTAGAACTTTGAGGGCATTATTGACCTGCTTCTTGACCGTAGCCGGGGATAGATCAAGTTCGTCGGCAATTTCCTGATGGCTCAACTGCTGACATCTGCTCATTAGGAAAACCTCACGCATCTTTTTGGGTAGTCTTTCAGCTTCCGCTTCGATCAGGTTTTCCAAGTCTTTTGCTATCACCAGTTGGTCTGGCGCAGGCTGGTCGGGGCGGGTGTCCATTTCATCCGGCATCTCCTCCCACAAGGAAAGACGTTTCCTGCCTATCTCGAAATTGATAATCTTGTAGCGTAGTGCCGTATAGAGGTAGCTAGAACACTTGCCTTCCAATACAATGGTCTGGCGGTTGTTCCATAACGACGCGAAAATATCATGGATTAAATCCATGGCGGCATCCCTATCAGCCATGCGCTTGCGAGCGTGGAGGTATAGGATACCTGCATAGCGATTGTAAAGCTCCGTAAACGCTGCTTCATCATCTGCAGAAATAAAGCAGACTAATTCTTCATCGGTATATGGTGAATATCGTGGCATTCAAGCTGTTTCTTGTCGTTTTAGGTGGGTAAGACCTTGGAGATGTCTTTATCTATACTTACCCGTCGTACCTTGTAACCCTGATAAATCCCAAAATTAACGGCACGATAAGAACTTAAGATTACGATACGGTTAACTATTGGCTTTTGTAAGTCATACTTTCTGAATGAGACAACTGACTTTCCACAAATCTATAAATTAATCTGGATAATTGTTAGTGAGGTTGGTGCAATTCAAATTGTAGGCTTTTGCCATGCCGAGTGCAACGAGGCCGGCCCGCTCTAGCTATCCTGCACACACACACTCATACACATATTTCGAGGGAGGTCTACCACAGGCAGGCAAACCGTTATGCTGCATGGGGGATAAAGACTCGTAAGGGTACCCTCCGCTGGCGCACGAATCCTTTCGTGTGCCTAAAGGGAGCTGAATAGACGGGGTTGGCGACACCTTACGGTTGCGTATCGCAGCAAGTTTGCATAGATTTGTGCGATGCACGGACCTATGTCGTTGTAAGCTTAAGCACTCAAATATGGATACATTCGATACACAGAATACGGCATTCTCGCACGCGGTTTCATTTGTGAACCACAGTGATCAGCATATTTTCCTGACCGGTAAGGCCGGTACGGGGAAAACCACGTTTCTCCGGTACATTCGCCAACATTCGCACAAGAAGATGGCTGTGGCAGCTCCTACAGGAGTGGCGGCCATGAACGCTGGAGGCACCACGCTACACTCCATGTTCTTGCTGCCATTTGGTACTTACATCGAGGAGTATAAGCTGAATTGGGACGAAACCGACCACAATATCTATAACCGAAGCCGGCTGTTGGGAACCGTAAGGCTAAGCCAAACCAGGCGACAAATGCTACGCGAGCTCGATTTGCTGGTCATCGACGAGGTGTCGATGCTAAGGGCCGATGTGCTGGATGCTATTGATACCATCCTCCGCTCGGCACGGCGTGATGCCAGACCGTTCGGCGGATTGCAAGTGCTGTTTATCGGCGATATGTACCAGCTGCCGCCTGTGGTCAAGGATGCCGAGTGGCGAGTCATGCAGGATTATTATCCCAGCCCGTTTTTTTTCGATGCCAAAGTGCTTCGCGAACATCCGCCCCTCTTATTGGAGCTTAAGAAGGTGTATCGCCAACACGAGCAGCAGTTTATCGATATCCTGAACAACATCAGGCACAACGATTGCACGGCCGATATGCTGGCCCAGCTTAATGCGTACTATAAGCCCGACTTCGTGCCCGATAAAGCTGACCCTTATATTACACTAACCTCCCATAATAGCCGGGCGGATGCCATAAACCGCCAAGCGCTTGATGAACTCGACGGAAAAGCGCAAGTGCTGCGTGCCGAGGTAAGCCGCGACTTTCCCGAAAGTATGTTCCCCGTCGACGCCTCGCTCTCGCTCAAGCTGGGTGCACAGGTCATGTTCATGCGCAACGACTCGGGCGAACAACGGCGGTTTTATAACGGGAAAATTGGCTTCGTCAAACACATCGACGGTAAGGGCGAATCCTTGATTGTCGAGTTTCCGGATGGTACGGATGATGTTGAGGTTAAGCGCGAGGTTTGGGAGAATATCCGGTACAGCTACGATAAGCCCCAGGATAAAATAAAAGAGGAGGTATTAGGCTCGTTTTCCCAGTTCCCGCTGCGCTTGGCCTGGGCCATTACCATCCACAAAAGCCAAGGGCTGACCTTCGATAGGGCCATTATCGATGCCGGGGCTTCCTTTGCTGCCGGGCAGGTGTATGTGGCCCTAAGCCGGCTGCGTAGCCTGGAAGGGTTGGTGCTTAAGTCGAGGATACAGCCGCATAGCATCCATACCGACCCGCGGGTCATCACGTTCTCGGACAAGGCACCGGATGATGAGGCAATCCCGGATATGCTGTTGGCTGCCCAGCAACGATACCTGGGGCATACGCTATTGCAGAGTTTCGGGTGGGGCAAAGTAAAAGAAGCCGTGGACACGATGCGTGAATCACTCGATGGGCGCAACATTGCGGGCAAGCCCGAGGCCGAACAGTTTTTACGAGCCCTCTCCTTGGCTTGCGAGGTGCAGCACGACGTGGCCACCAAATTTGCCAGCCAGCTGAAGGCTTTGTTGGACCCGGCCCGGGGCGTCGATTTCGAGAAAATACACGAACGTACGGAAAAAGCCGTCGGCTGGTTCTTGCCCCGTTTGGAAGACCAACTGATTAAACCCTTGGAAAACCATATAACCGAATGGGCCATCAAAGCCCGTACGAAAAAATACGTGGAGCAGCTTAAATCATTGCTAATCGATTTTATCCGCAAACGCCAACAACTGAACCACAGCCTGCTTGTAACCGAAAAACTGGCCCACCATACTGACGTGGGCTCCGTGTTGGATACAGCCCTAACATCGGGGCTGGAGCCTGTCTCGCTCGAACACCTGGAAGCGGCCAAACCAGCCAAACGAACGAAGGGCGAAACCAAACGTATTACGCTGGAGCTGTTCCAATCGGGGAAATCAATCGAGGATATCGCCACCATGCGGGCACTCACGCAGGGGACAAT
>CAZXSL010000230.1:0-3632 GCA_964643235.1 uncultured Sphingobacteriaceae bacterium
AAGCCAAACTCGTTGTTCGTGCCAAACACGATATCAGATTTGTAGGCTTTGCGCCGCGCAGGCGAGTTGGGCTGGTGCTTGTCGATGCAGTCTACGCTGAGGCCGTGGAACTCAAATAACGGACCGTTCCATTCCGAGTCACGACGGGCCAGGTAGTCGTTGACCGTCACGATGTGTACCCCTTTTCCAGATAGGGCGTTGAGGTACGCCGGCAAAGTACCCACCAGGGTCTTACCCTCACCGGTAGCCATCTCCGCAATTTTGCCCTCATGCAAGACGATACCACCTATCAGCTGCACGTCGTAGTGAATCATCGTCCACGTTACCTCCACACCGGCCGCCGTCCACGTGTTTTTCCAGTATGCCTTGTCTCCTTTGACCTCCACGTTCGTCTTTACAGCAGCATAGTCGCGGTCATAATCCTGGGCCGTCACCTCCAATACCGGGTTTTCGGTAAACCGGCGAGCCGTGTCCTTCACCACCGCGAAAGCCTCCGGAAGAATCTCCAGCAGCACATCTTCTAAACGCTTGTCCCAGTCTTTTTCGAGCTTGTCTATCTTCTCATAGATCTCGTTCTTTTGAGACATCTCGATACCCGGCTCATCGGCACTCGCACGGAGCGATTCGATCTCGCTCGTGATATCCGACAGCTTATCCTGGATACGTTGCTTAAACTCCGGAGTCTTGGCCCGAAGTTCGTCGTTTGTTAAACCTTGCAGCTTGGCGTATTCTTCCTTGATCTGCTCGACCAAGGGCTGGATATGCTTGATATCACGAGCCGATTTGCTGCCAAATATTTTACTTAAAAATTGTAACATCTATTGTTTTGCTTTGCTTCTACGTTTGTTTACCTTACTCCGTCGGTTCAATAATGGCACCAAAACGCCAATACCGACAAGATGGCAGGCAACGGACAAAGTTAGTTATTCCAATCGAAATATAAGACAGTAGATGCAAGAGAGGGAAAACCGCAAAATCCTGATTTGCACACCACCCACCCCGTTGGCGGCTCTGTGTCTTAAAAAAAGATACAACGCATACCGTATGCCATTTGGCATCTCGGCCCTCAGCGCGAAAAAACACGCCGCAGACCCCTGCTAAGCATGGACTTATATCAGCAAGTGCTTCCAAGCAGCCTGGCCTGCGAACGAAAGGGCTTAAATCCAACATGTTTTGAGACGTTACCCGTTTAATTCTCGTTGGTTATGGTAAATCGGAATCGATATGTGTAAATTTACCCCCTAATACAACCTGCAATGAAAAGAACCGTACTGTCTTTATTCTGCCTTTTGTGGATCCCCGTGTTGGTTTGCGGACAATCCAAGCGCCCGCAAGTACTGGTGTACGGAAGTGGGGCCGACGCTTTTGCCGCCGCCATGCAATCCGCCATGTCCAACCTGAATACCGTGTGGCTATCGCCTGATGAAAAACTCGTGCCCGAATTGACAACCGAGATAAACGCCATCGAAAGCAACCACCGGCTGGATGGCGGCATCTGGGCAACCTTGCTCGCACGTACGATGAACCACGAGGAGCGAAACGACTCCATCGCAGCGATCGCCAAAAAACGCATCAACCCCCAAATTGCCGAAAATGTCATCCACGATCTCATCAGCCAATACCCCAACCTGACCTTGATTCGGGGCGCAGCCCTGCGATCGGTCAGTAAATCGAGAAAGAATTGGCAGGTAGAGCTCAGCAACCGGGTCAGGTATCGGGTACGCGCAGTCGTGGACGGGTCCCCTGATGGCGCCTTGTTCCGGATGGCACTTCCCGACTCCAGTGTCGGCTCGGCCAGGACACTCAACCCCGATTTCTTCCAGCACGACGAATATAACCCCCTGATGCGGACAGGAGTTGCCGTTTCCGATCTGGGCCACCCACCCTATGCGCTGCCGCTTGCGGCATTAGTACCCAGTAACGAAACGAATCTGTTTTCCACCCGCCAATTGCGGGTGCTGCAATCCTTGCTAACGGGCGGACCCGCCGATGTGCCGCTGTTGATGCACGTAGGCCAGGCTGTCGGTGCAGCCGCTTCCTATGCTGCGTTTTACGGCACAACATCCGACAAGCTGGACCTGCGAAGTATACAAGGCGAAATCATGCAATACGGCGCGCGAATTGTCCCTTTCCAGGATATACCGATTGAAGACCCCCACGTTGCGGCGATACAACGCGTGGGAGCCACAGGACTGCTCCCCGGGTCTTTTGATGAGCATGGCTTGTTTGCATTCGAACCCGACAAAACGGTTTCGACACAAGAGATAGCCCCCGTTATGCATCGACTCTATTCCAGAAGCCAGATATGGTTTACCGACAACCAGGCCGACACCATGCGGCTGTCCGATCTGCTGAGCCTTATCAAATACGTCGGGCATCGGGGCAACGAACTCGAAGGGCAGGTCGAAAAAAATTGGCAACGCCGGTTCGAGCTGGACGGCACCTACGATCCGGACATGCCCGTTACACGCCGGCTTTTTGCCGTGCTGATGGATGCCTACTGCAAACCTTTCGACGTCAAAGTAGGCCCCGATGGGCATATATACCGATAGTCTACTCGGCAGGTACCATGGCGTCGAGGTAGGGGCGGTAATGGCCTAAACCAGGCTAATCTGTCTTCTGATGCTTTCCTCCAGCGAGATGATTGTTTCCGTGCGCTGTATGCCCTTCACGGCCTGTATGTCTTCGTTGAGCACTTTGCGAAGGTGGTTGGTGTCCCGGCAAATGATTTTGGCAAACATGCTGTACGAGCCCGTGCAATAATGGAGCTCGACAACCTCCTTTACCTTTTTCAGTTGCTCCACGGCGTGGTTGTACTGCGAGCCCTTCTCGAGGTAGATGCCCAGAAAAGCCGTGATGTCAAAGCCTACCTTCTGCGGGTTAATCATCAAGTTTGCACCGCGGATGATACCCAGTTCCTCCATCTTTTTCATCCGTACGTGGATGGTACCCCCCGAAACAACCAGCTTTTTGGCAATCTCAGTATAGGGAATGGACGAATCGTTCATCAAAATAGACAAGATCTGGACGTCTAAGTTGTCAAGTTCAAAATTTGCATACTTATTTTCCATAAAACTCAAAAATATAAGTAGTAATTAGGTTTGTAATTTACACCACGTTTTTATCAACTTTGCAAAAATACATCCAATTATTGTCATTTCATGCAAAAATGTCAATATCTTGCCTAGAATGTTACGGCAATAATAAATGTCACACCATTCCCGCAGTCGCCCAGCACCAGGTATGCCCATATATAGGCAGGCGTAAAAGACCAGCATGGTACAAAAGAAAGTCGCAGTAAGCAGCCCCAAGCGGGGATAGCAGGAACGGTAAAAGCCCGCGATTTAGCAGACATCCTAACACGAAAAAAAGAAAGTGGCATGAACAGCACGTCTGATGCGTCAAGCACGTTTGCCCCTCTTTTAAAGTCAAATCGGGACTTCACTTCGTGCAGCATCTCAAATCTCACATCTCATATCTCAATATGCAAGTTCCTTTCTGAAATCCTCCAGGGTGGTTTTGGTCGATTTGCCCGACTTTTGCCCGACTTTTGCCCGACTGTCTTGTAGAAAATAATTGAGCCCGAAGTACCCGTTTTTATAAGAACCTTAAATTTATCTACCAATTCAGTC
>CAZXSL010000231.1:0-3578 GCA_964643235.1 uncultured Sphingobacteriaceae bacterium
CATTCAACACGGCATAATTATCGTCAATCCAATTTATTCCACTAAAACGCAAGCTTGTCATAACCAAGTGCTCCGGATTACCATCAAAAGGCGCATCCAGCTGCAGGATTTCATCACGATAAGCCACCCGCTTGCGCGAATCACCACCATCCAACGCCTGGGTATAGTATAATGTGGCGGGCTTGTCTGGACGCCAAGCGTATCCACGCGGGCCGGCGACCGTATTATCAAATCCAATAGGAACACCTTCGGACAGCGGTGCTTCATATAGTTTTTTAACCTCGTTGCCGTCGGTATCCCACACCATTACATGGTACGGGAATGAGTTGATGGGTACCAGATACGAATACGGACGCTCGATGCGATTGACCAATAAGTACTGCCCGCCAGGAGCGTGCGATACCGAACGGAATATCCCCGGCTCGCCCAATGGTTTCACCTGCCCATCGAGTGTAATGGCCGCCAACTGGGAAGTCAGGAAATAGTCGAACAGCGCCTCGTCATACGCATTTTGCAACAGATTTTGATACGTGCGTGAAGGTGCGGTGCGCCCCAAGTTTTCCTGTACAACCGGGCCGGTAGGTACGGGATTAGCTGTTGGCATATCCCCCCTTCCGTCAGGGATTAACTTAACGAGAAGCCAAGTACCATCGGACGCCCAAGAAAGCGTGGAGCCGTAGGTATCGTTGACCAAATGGGATACCAAGCGCCGTGCAGCGTAGGTATTCAAATCTGCTATCCACAATTCGACACCGCTATCTGTACTGTGTGTAAAGGCGATGTGCTGTTCGTCCGGGCTAAAGGACAAATTACTGATGCGGGCTGATTCAGGCAGCCCCGTAATCTGGTGCTCCGTACCGCTTTTGATGTTCCGCACGTGGATATTGGTAAATGCCGATCCGACTGCCGACGACGTATTGGCCGGGTTAAGGCGAAGTCCGGCTAAACCGATAACCGGCTGGGAAACATCAGCAATAGTCGGAAAATCCGGCGCCTCGAGTAGCAGGGCCATATCTCCCTGACGATTAAAGACGACCGAGGGCGTAGTAGGCGCCTCGACCAGTTCACGTATATTTTCGTGCGGCACCTGATAGCTGAGGTTGTCCTGGGCTGCTAGTGGGCATGAAAACCCCAATAGCAAAACAGCTAACCCACCGATTTTTGTTATTGTTTTGACCATGTGATTTGTTTTTTATTCGTTAAGCAAAACCAAATATCACGAAATATTGCTACAATAGCCAGTTGAGTAACCATGAAGTTACCCTAAAAACGTGATGGAGATACAGACACAGGAATTTTATCCGGGTAGCTTATCCAAAATTTGGCCGATATCCCGTATCTTTATCGGCAACAATCATTAACATACCATGAAGGAAATAACAGTTGAAGAGTTGAAAGCGAAAATCGACAATAACGAAGATTTTCAATTGATTGATGTTCGTGAGGACTTTGAATACGAGGTATCCAACTTAGGCGGAGACCATATCCCCTTAGCAGATGTTATTCTGGAACAGGATAAAATTGCACGCGATAAGCCGGTAATCGTCCAGTGCCGTAGTGGCAAGCGTAGTGCCCAGGCTGTCATGTTGTTGGAACGGGAAGGGTTTGATAACTTGAGCAACCTATCTGGTGGCATACTGGCTTGGCGCGACGCCTTTGACCCGGATATGGAAGTATATTAATCATACACATGGCCGACAAGGCCACTTAACCATGCGGGCTACCTAATGGTTGGCATGCCCCATTACACCCCATTCCATGAGTTTAAAGAGAAACCTGTTATACAACACGCTGCTCAACGTAGGGCTGATCCTAATGATTTTGAGTGCTGTAGCTGCCTATAATAGCCAGCAATACTTATACTTGGCTATTTCTGTCGTTATTGCCGTTTTTCTCGTATACGCCAAATATCTTTTGATCAAACAGGTGCGTGAAATATCAAAAGACAAGCGGAAGAAATAAAACGCTGTCTTTCCGCCTACACAAATGAGCTAAAACCGGTAATCGCCCTACCTACAATCAGGGAATTGATTTCCTTGGTCCCTTCGTAAGAGTAGATAGCTTCGGCATCTGCGAGGAAACGGGCTACGTTATATTCCAGCAGAATACCATTCCCCCCCATTACCTCACGCGCCTGGCTCACGATATCACGGGTGCGCAAACTGCAAAATACTTTGGCAAGTGACGCATGTTCGTCCTTCAGCTGGCCACTATCCTGCAATTCGGAAAGCCTAAAGACCAGCGTTTGCATTGCCGTCAAGTTAGACAACATTTCTACCAAATGGTTTTGGATGAGTTGGAACGAAGCGATAGGCTTGCCAAACTGTTTTCGCTTGCGGGTGTAGTCCAGCGCATTTTCGTATGCTCCACGGGCACAGCCCACCGCCATCCAGGCCACACCAGCACGGGTCATCTGCAGCACCTTAGCCGTATCTTTGAACGAATTGGCCTGTTGCAGCCGATCGCTTTCGGGTACCAAGCAATCGTTCATGGTTATCAGCCCGTTTTGCACGATACGCAGTGCCATCTTACCTTTTATTTTTTCGACTTCGAAACCCGGTGTATCCTTGCGCACGAGAAACCCTTTAACCTCACCGTCGTCCACGTCCTTAGCCCATATAATCGTGACATCGGCAAACGTGGCATTGCCTATCCATTTCTTTTGCCCGTTGAGTACCCACCCTTCAGCCGTTTTTTTGGCCGTCGTCGTCAAGCCACCGGCGGCTCCCGAACCGACTTCCGGCTCCGTGAGCCCAAATGCGCCAATCAGCTGCATTTGCTGCATACGGGGCAACCATTCTTCCTTCTGGGCATCCGAACCGCAAAGGTATATCGACCCCATAGCCAGTCCACTCTGTACGCCAAAAAATGTAGCCACCGAGGCATCCACACGGGCTATTTCCATCGCGATGATACCCTCCATCAATGATGATTTTCCCGCACATCCGTACCCCTCGTAAGTCAATCCACAAATGTCTAGTTGGGCTAACTTCGGAATAATCTCGAACGGAAAATCGTCGTGTAGCCAATAGTTATTGACGATAGGCGCTATTTCGCGTTCCATAAACTCGCGGACTTTCATTTGCAGGTCCCGATCCGCATCCGACAAGCGCGCACTGATGTCGTAGAAATCGCCGTTTATGGGTGGTAGCTCACGTTTGCGGTTGCCCCCCTCGACCATTTTCATCAATCCGGCTAGTTGTTTATCGTCCAATTTGGCAAAGGAGTCCATGACCTTGGGCAGGTCTACCTTGCGCGATAGCTGCTCAAGCTGGTCAAAATCGATTTGCTTAAGCAAACCGTAGGCTTTTCTAATTTTGGATAACATATGCTGACATCTTGGTTTGTAGCTTACAACAATTATTCATACAAGATGTTTCTGCAATACGCGAGGTTCCCCCCAATACACCCAGATAACGCTTTTATTGAGTCGATACAGCCAAAATCACAGCACAAACAGCTTGCTATAAGATTATGGCTACCCGTTGTGCATCATCGTTCACAGCTGTCACCCTAGCGAAGCCGAAGGGTCTATAAAGTATATGTAGAGATGTTTCGACTCCGCTCAACATGACATA
>CAZXSL010000232.1:0-3577 GCA_964643235.1 uncultured Sphingobacteriaceae bacterium
CCTCATCGTGTTTACGACCGGACTGGGCACGCCCACAGGAAATCCGATTGCACCTGTCATCAAGTTGTCTACGAATACGGCCTTGTATCAGCGAATGCCCGATATCATCGATATCGACTGCGGGTCAATCATTGAGGGCAGTGAAACGATTGCTGAAGTGGCACATCGCATTCTGGATTATGTCATCCAGGTCGCTAGTGGTGTTGAGCAACCGAAATCAGTACAATTAGGCCAGGATGATTTTATCCCATGGAGAAGATGTATCTCATTGTAAAACATATTACAAGAATGTAAGTTATTATCCATAGATGAATAAATGGTAAGTGTGGACCGTGCATTTGCGACGAGCACCTGAAAACAGGCTTTAGAGATTAACTGCGCAAAACGTAATTGTTTTAGCAAAATATAAAACCATAACCATTATGAAATTAATCCGTTTTGGGGATGTCGGCAAGGAAAAAATAGGTGTCCAGATCGATGGAATCAATTATGACACTTCGGCTTTTGGCGGAGACTATGACGAACGCTTTTTTGATGAGAACGGCCTAGCTCGGCTAGAAGAGTTCGTTAAAGCAAACCATGGCAAACTGATAGAAGTACCTGTCGGCACACGCATAGGTAGTCCGATCGGCCGACCTTCCAAAATCCTGTGTATTGGGCTCAATTATCGCGACCATGCCGAGGAAACGGGCACGAAAATCCCATCCGAGCCCATTATCTTTATGAAGTCCACCACGTCACTCAGTGGGCCATACGATGATATCATCCTCCCGAAAAACTCCAATAAAACGGATTGGGAAGTTGAAATCGGCATTGTCATAGGCAAACGGGCGTCGTATGTGGACGAATCTGATGCGCTGAATTACGTGGCGGGTTATGTGCTGCATAATGATGTGTCTGAAAGGGAGTTCCAATTGGAACGTGGCGGCACCTGGGACAAAGGGAAGGGGTGTGATACCTTTGCTCCCCTAGGCCCGATTATGGCTACCCCCGATGAAGTAGAAGACATCAACAATACCCGTCTTTGGTTAAGTGTAAATGGCAAAATTTATCAAGATGGGAACACCGGCAACCTGATTTTTAATATTCCATATACCATCTCCTACGTCAGCCAGTTCATGACTTTGCTGCCGGGTGACGTGATATCAACGGGCACGCCAGCTGGTGTTGGTCTTGGTTTTGACCCGCCGATTTACCTTAAGCCGGGCGATGTTGTTGAGTTAGGAGCGGAAGGTCTAGGCGTGTCCCGTCAGGCTGTAAAGGCATATCAACCATAAGTTTGTAACCTGAGGACGACGTGCAAGAAGAAGGTATTGAGTATGGTTAAGATCGATTCACACCAGTATTTTTGGCATTACGAACCGATTCGAGACGCTTGGATAGATGAAGAAATGCATGCTATCCAGCGTGATTTCATGCCTGCTGACTTAGGACCTATTCTGGCCCATTGTGGTATGGCGGGATGCGTGGCCGTACAGGCTGACCAGTCTGAAAATGAAACCCGATTTCTGCTCGAACTCGCAGATCGCTACGCTTTTATTCGAGGCGTTGTCGGTTGGGTCGATTTACAGGCAGTAGATATCGAAGAAAGGCTGGAGCATTTTTCGAAATTCGAGCACGTGAAAGGGTTTCGGCACAACCTACAAAAAGAGGAAGTTGGTTTCTTGCAGCGTCCGGCATTTCTTCGGGGTATCGAATCGCTACGTAATCACGGATTTACGTATGATATCGAAGTAAAGCCACACCAGCTTCACGCTACGATTGAATTTGTTAGTCAGTTTCCCGATCAACTTTTTGTCATCGATCACATGGCAAAACCATATATAGAAAAAGGAATTACTGAGCCTTGGGCAGATCAGATGGAGACATTAGCCTCGTTCGAGAATGTGTATTGCAAGCTTTCCGGCATGGTAACCGAGGCGGATTGGTCGCGCTGGCAGCCCTCCGACTTTACTTTTTACGTGCAGCACATGTTAAAAACATTTGGCGCAAAACGCTTGATGTTTGGGTCAGATTGGCCCGTTTGTCTGTTGGCGACTAATTATGAAGAAGTCGTCGGCTTACTGGAAGGCGAACTATCCATGTTGTCCGAAAATGAGCAAGCCTGGGTATGGGGTGGTACTGCGATGCAATGCTATGGCATCGAATCCACCGATATGCCCGAATGGTACCCGAATGCCATGCATCGATAGAAAACAAGGATTTACTCCACTACAACCCCCATGTTGCTAAACTTGTCGATCCGATCGGTTACTAACTTATCTTTAGTTTTTTTGCCTAGTTTGTTAAGGTCGGATAGAATGAGCTTTTTGACGGTTTCCGCTATTTCGGCATGATCCTGATGCGCACCGCCCAGGGGCTCGGGCACGATGCCATCAATCAGTCCGTTAGCCAGCATGTCTTTTGCTGTCAGTTTCAGTGCTTCAGCGGCTTTTTCTTTATGATCCCAGCTGCGCCAAAGGATGGAAGAACACGACTCGGGCGATATAACGGAATACCAAGTGTGTTCCAGCATATAGACGCGGTCGCCAACACCAATACCCAGTGCACCACCCGAGGCACCCTCGCCAATGACGATGCAGATGACCGGAACCTCCAAAACAGACATTTCTAGTAGATTGCGTGCGATTGCTTCTCCTTGTCCACGTTCTTCCGCTTCAAGTCCGGGATAAGCACCCATGGTATCAATAAGCGTGACGATGGGTTTGCCGAATTTTTCAGCCAATTTCATCAACCGTAAGGCTTTTCGATAGCCTTCGGGATTGGCCATTCCAAAATTCCGGAATTGTCGTTCTTTAGTATTTTTACCTTTTTGATGCCCAATGATCATGACCGATTGGCCACCGATTGACGCCATTCCACCTACAATGGCTTTGTCGTCTCGGACGGTTCGGTCGCCATGCAACTCGATGAACTCCTCGCAGATAAGCTCAATATAATCCAGTGTTTGAGGGCGGTTGGGGTGGCGCGACATTTGGACTTTTTGCCATCCTGTCAAGTTCCCGTATATTTCTTCCTTTGCGACTTGCAGTTTTTTCTGTAGTTCGGCTACCGTAGCGCTCATGTCCACTTTCGTTTTCTCAGCTACCTGATTGACCTTTTCTATTTGACTTTGCAAGTCTGCAATGGGTTTTTCAAAATCGAACGTTGTTTCCATATCGTTTTATGACGAAAATTGAGTGGGTAAAGTTAGGTATTTGTAACGCTAATTTAAAATAGTATCACGATAGGTGTGCATTTTCCCATAACACCACACTTTGTTTTGCGATGGCTTGGTTTTTGATAATGTCTTCGTTTTAGACTTTTACTTTATTACATCCATATGTTTCGTACCACGACCTGTATGTTATTTTCTTGGCTTGTTTTGGGTATGTCGGCGCTGGCCGACACGTATCCAGGCGTTCTTTTTGACAACAGCATTATGCGAGGCAGTTATGCACATAGCTATGTCAATTATCAAGGGGACAGCTGGGTGGAGAATGTTCAATGCCATTTGCCTGTCTCCGACACCTTGTTTTTTACGCCAGGCAACGCCCTTTCGTTGAAGTACACGTCTGGACAGTCTGGATTTTGGCAT
>CAZXSL010000233.1:0-3449 GCA_964643235.1 uncultured Sphingobacteriaceae bacterium
TATCGGCATACCTCGCTGTAAACCAACGAAAACAGATAGGTAGATTAGACCATTGCCTCCATCACGACCAATTTACCGTTGTGCGCGGCACGTTAGATGGTATTATACCTTTGCGATATAAACGGGTTCGGTATATCATAAGTGGGCAAGAAATCGAAGGGACGCTTGTATTTCCGGGCTTTGCCGCATTCCTGAATACCCGGGTAATGGATGTAATCACCACTTACGGCCAAAAAGCGGAACTCTATCTTCTACCTGGTGGTCTCATCGCGGGGGTTACCTATCCGGAATTAGAAAAGGGACAGACAAGCAGACCAGCAACTGCGAATGACTGGCAATCCATTTCGAAATCACTATGGGCAGAGATAAAGCTATATGGATATGTAGCTTTGTCGGTGTCCGTTATACTTATTGGTGTCTGCTGGTTTATTGAACTTCGATTGGGTACGGGTTGGGAATCCTTAGGGATGTTACTCATCATCTTCAATGGTGTCGTACTCATATTAGTTATGCTACACCTGCTGATACGGTCGACAGAGGTGCGCGCTTTACTGAACAAACACCATCATTCGGTGCACATTCAGATTTACCACGGCACTTCGCCTGAATGGTATCTCATCGGAACAAGACACAGCGGTACAAATCCAGGGAGTTCGGCGTTTAATGATTATGTACGGCTTGGGGGCGGCCTACACCGAACCCAACAAAATATAATTCCCGCAGAACGCGAGCTTCTGGAACCGTTATGGACACCAATCCATATTGAGTATCTAGTATACAAGGAGCGTTTGATTTTTGTACGCTACAGCATAAGCCTACTTTGATAGCGTAGTCCACGCAACAGCCCATACACGGTTGCGGATTAAAAGCAAAAAAGGAAGCTACCTATAAGCGATAGCTTCCTTTTTTCGTCTAGTAGCAGCGGTTACTTACAATTCCGCCTCGGCCATTCCCCAGCCGCGCGAGTTGCTGCTCAAACTTCCAAAAAAGATGGCATTGGTCAGCAATCGGCCCGGAGCGAGCCAATACCCACGGAAGGTGGGCGATTCGCCAAAGATGATGACGTTGCCACGACCGCGGTTTGCAGCCGTAATCACGATGTTGCCATTTACCGATTCAAGGGCTTCTGGTGTGGCATAACCATTGATTAGTTCGCTGGACACTACTTTCAAGACCACATTGCCAGGAATGGAGTCTGTCAGTCCTTGCGTGCTGTTGCGCAGCGTGTAAAAATCCTTCGTACTAAAACCATAAGCTAAGGGATGGTTCAGATTCAGCTCTCCACGAACCACGACACCCTGTATACGGCTACCCCCGCCCTGGCTACTGCGCCTAGGCTGTGGACTTCCCCCTTGTTCGGCATTGGCTCTTCCCCTTTCTGCAGGCGGATTCGTCAAGGACGCTGCCCAGGATGCAGACGCCGCAAGTGATACCAGCGTACCACCATTATCCACCCAATCCGTAATCCGTTTGCCCAGTTCATCCGACAATTGCCCGCCACTCAAAATAATAGTCGTATAACGTGATAGATCGGCCCGTAAGGCCGTTTCGGGAGTAATCTTAACCAATGGGATGTTATGCGTATTGCCCAGTAGCGCCCATAATTCGCCCACCGAGGTCCAGTTACCGCCGGTAATGACCGCCACCTCGGGCTTTTTCAATACCCGGATGTTATTGCTACCTAAGTCGATACCCGACACGCTAAATCCGTCGCTAATGGGATGCACGGTAATGTTTGCCAATTGGGTAGCTTCTTGCAAAAGTGCGTAAAGCTGCTCATGCGAAACGCTTTGGTAGGCTACCGGAATCACAATTGAACCTGGTAAAAAGGCTTGCTCCCCTTGGGTGGTTTTGCTGGTAAATGCCTTTTGTGCCGCACGGGTCTGCACGCCGTTTTGCTGTAAAAAGTAAAGCGCCTTAGGTGCTAGGTAGTCCCCGTAGTCGAAGGCGTATGCCAGGTTCGACCGACCTTGTATGCTTCCACCGATAGCCGGCGCTTCCTGCACGCGGTTGCCCCTGCGCACGGCCACCTTGGTTTTAGAAAATGGAATACCAAAACCGTGTACAGTACTCCATGCAGACACATCGTAGAAGGTGGTGTTTTCATCGAAATTATTGGTTTCATTTTCCTCAAAGATGGACTGCAAAATGCGGAACTGAGGCTGTTGCAGCGCAACGACATAAGCCGTCCCCGGCTCGAACTGTTTGCCATCTTGAGAGTACGACGCGTCCAATTCGTATACTTCAATATGGTGGCGTAGCAGGTGCTCGATAAACAGGCTGTTTAGGCTCTTGTCCGTTTTGCTACCAAATACGATGTGCGTGTTGGGTAATCCCTTGGCTTGCTCAATAGCGCTTTTGAAAAACTCGCGCTGATAATTCAGGAATGTTTCCTTATCATCCGTTGCTGCTCTGAAACCGGCGATACTGATGAGGAAATTATCACGGACATTCTGCGAAAAGGAACGGACACCTGCAGCGGTTTCGATAGCTACTCCCGAAGTGGATCCCACCTCTAGCGTGGTACCCACTCCCCCTTGGTAATCCGGGTACGTAGAACCGTAGATAGGCGATAAGTTTGTAAAACTCTCCTTGGTATAATACAGCGATCCTACGCTATTTAAGGCTGCTGAGAAATGTGTGGCCAATATTTCATTTAGCACTTCATAGTTGCTTTGTGGAAGGATACTGTTCCATGTAGATGGCGGCGAGGGTTCGAAGTAATACGTACTTCCGCTCCCCATTTCGTGGAAATCGAGGTAAACGTTAGGGTACCATTGGTGGTAAAATGCCACGCGGTTCTGGCTTTCGATCTGGCTCAACGGAAGCCAGTCGCGATTCAGGTCGTTCCAAAAATGATTGCCCCTATGTGGAGTAAACCCAGCATTATGCCCCAAGTCGGCAGGGTCAGCCACGGCAGGTCCAGCATGGAACCCGTTGATGTAGTTCACCGCACGCTCCCGTCCGTCCGGGTTTTGTGCCGGTTCGATCAGCACGACCGACTCGTCCAAGCGCCTCACGATATCCGCATCCTCCGAAGCGACAAGGTAGTAGGCCGCCAAAACGGATGCATCCGTTCCCGAAATTTCGCCTCCGTGTACATTATAGGCTAGCTCGACAATGACCTTTTGCGTGGCGATATCAACCGAGGCAGTGGGATCTACCCATTGCAAGTGGTCTTGCCGGATTTGTTCCAAGTTTGACTGGTTGGCCGGGGAGGAAACGAATAATTTCACTTGTTCGCGGTTTTGCCACGAGTGGCCAAATACCTGTAAGGACGCCCGGTCCGACTTATCGGCCAGTAGCTTGAAATATTCCACTACTTTATCGTAGCGTACCAAGGACTCCCCGATTGGGAATCCGAAGAAGGACTCCGGAGTCGGGATAGCCGGATTTAACGGGCCATGGGCACCGAAGTAGTAATCGTCCTTCGCCTGTACCGAGTAGGC
>CAZXSL010000234.1:0-3386 GCA_964643235.1 uncultured Sphingobacteriaceae bacterium
TGGTGGAACCTGACACACGCATCGGATAGTAATAACCTGGGATTTAAATTAACGTGATGGCAGTTCTATTCTGGTTGGCTGTAGGTGTCGTGTGCTATACGTTTGTGGGGTATGGTATCGTGTTATATATCCTGGTAAAGCTGAAACGGCTGATTAAATCGCCTTATCCCATATCCGATGAGTCGGCGAGTTACCCTACGGTAACTTTAATGGTAGCGGCTTATAACGAGGCGGATGTCATGGATGCCAAAATAGCCAACACACTTGAATTGGACTATCCGGAAGAACGGCTACAGCTCATTTTCGTCACAGACGGCTCGACGGATGATACTCCAGCTATTGTAGGCACCCACGCGGGTATTATGCTTCTGCACCAGCCTGAACGCCGTGGAAAAATGGCTGCCATCAAACGTGCCATGGATTATGTAACTGGAACGATTACCGTGTTTACCGATGGCAACACATTTTTAAATCCCGAGGCCATCAAACAATTGGTTAAGCATTACCAAAACCCCAAGGTAGGCGCTGTTGCGGGGGAAAAGCGGATACGTGTCGACCGTACCGCCGACGCGAGCGCAGCCGGCGAGGGGTTCTATTGGAAGTATGAATCCAAATTGAAGCAGCTTGATTATGCGCTATATTCCAATGTCGGTGCCGCCGGCGAGCTGTTCAGTATTCGTACAGCACTTTATCCTACAGTAGAAACAGACACCATTATTGACGATCACATGATTGCGATGCGTATCGCCGAAAAGGGGTTTATCATCGGCTATGAGCCGAGAGCCTATGCGACGGAAACGGCATCCGAGAATACAAAAGAGGAATTAAAGCGGAAGATCAGGATAGCGGCAGGGGGGATCCAATCGATATTTCGCTTACCTAAAGCTGCTAATCCATTTTACTACCCCTTGCTAACTTTCCAATATATCAGCCATCGTGTCTTGCGCTGGACGATCGTACCCTTTTTATTGCCATTGATCTTTATCTTAAACGGGTTTCTGGCGGCTAAGGGTCTGGGGGCGGTCTATGCGGTTTTATTTGTTATGCAGGTGCTCTTTTACGGGCTGGCTCTGATTGGCTGGCTTTTGGAGGGACGTCAAGTGCGGGTCAAGCTCTTTTTTGTGCCCTATTACTTCTGTCTGATGAATTATGCCGTCGTCGCGGGGATCTTCCGTTACTTGAAGGGAAACCAAGCGGCGGCTTGGGAGAAGTCAAGGCGGAAAGTGGAATTACGTTAATCGTAGTTCGTAAAACGTGGGTGGCGTATCATGTCCATTACCCAAGCAGATACTAAGGATATGGTCCGGCTCGGTTAGTAGGCAGCTATACGTGTGATAATGGCCCCTTTCTAGATGGGCGCTGAAATGATGGAGCGGATGCACGCCCGGTAGCGTTGGGACGTGCACTGGCGATTCGCTTAAGCCACAGCCCATGCGCTTTAAAAAAGCTTCCTTGCGTGTCCAAAGCAGATAAAAACGTTCGCTCGGCGAGGAGCTGTTTTCGATGTACTTGATTTCTTCGGGCGAAAAGGTCGCATCCAGTACGGAATTGAAATCAAAAAGGGGATTGATGTGTTCCATATCGATACCTACAGGGTGCCAATCCAATCCGATGACTACAAAACTGCCAGTATGGGCAACATTAAACTGTGGGACGTTAGCAAAACCCGCCAACTCCGGTTTCCCATAAGCGTTTTGCCCGAAGGGTACGTTTTCCAATCCCATCTTCGTGTAGCGTCCCAATAATTTGCGCAGTAGAGCCCGCCCCATAACGAATCGAAAGTGGTCGTCGGTTTGCCTGAAACGTAATGCGTGTTGTTGCTCTTCGGGCAGCAATGTTTGAAACAAGGCTTGGATCACATCGCTTGCCACTCGTATGGTCGAACATATTACGGCGGGATGCGTCACACTGCTCAATTGTTCGGACGAAATATCCATCCAATGGTGCTGGGCGATCAGGTGATTGGTTATCATTTCGCAGTCTCTAGCTTTATCCAGTTCGTTCGAGTCTCTTTCATGGGGTTTCCGTTCGGCTATGTAAGACAATGGTGCTTCACGCACGTAGGTTTCATGTGGACTATTAAAATTCGAGACTATTATACGAATTATAACGGCATGATTCGTAAGTTCGTGCAGAAAGGAAGTGATTCCGCATAGTCATGGCTAAAAAACAAGCGGTGCATTCGCTTGTTCTCGTTGATGTGCTTTTTGTTTTACACCTGCTTTCCTATCTTTGTTGCATAACCAAATAAAAACACGTCATGCAGCATATCAGTGTCATCGGATCGGGTACCATGGGCAACGGGATAGCACACACCATCGCCCAATACGGTTTTGACGTTTCACTGGTTGACATTAACCGCGAAGCTCTGGACAGGGCGGTAAATACCATTGGAAGTAACTTGGATAGGCAGATGAAAAAGGGTGTGATCGCAGAAGTTGACAAGAACAATATTCTCGAGCGGATACGTACGAATACCGATCTGTTACAAGGTGTTTCTCAAGCAGATTTGGTGGTAGAGGCAGCCACGGAAAACGAAAAAATCAAGCTGGATTTGTTTCGGGAGCTGGATAAGTACTGCCGCCAAGGGACGATTTTGGCAACCAACACGTCATCCATATCCATTACCCGTATTGCGGCGGCAACCAGCCGACCGGAGCAGGTCATCGGAATGCACTTCATGAATCCCGTGCCGGTCATGAAATTGGTTGAAGTTATCCAAGGCTATTCGACTACAGCCGAAACAACCGAAGTGGTCGTGGCACTGGCCAAAAAACTGGAGAAAGTTCCAGTAACAGTGAATGATTACCCCGGGTTCGTCGCCAATCGCATCCTGATGCCTATGATCAACGAAGCGATATACACCCTATACGAGGGCGTTGCCGGCGTCGAGGAAATTGATACCGTCATGAAGCTGGGGATGGCTCACCCTATGGGTCCCTTGCAGCTCGCTGATTTTATCGGTTTGGACGTCTGCCTGTCCATCCTCCGTGTGTTACATGATGGTTTCGGCCAACCTAAATATGCCCCCTGCCCGCTATTGGTTAATATGGTGGCTGCCGGTCAACTCGGCAAGAAATCTGGTGCGGGGTTTTATACGTATTAAAAAGGTATAAGAAGCCCCGTCAACTACAATTTCGATGCCGTGAATCGGAAATTGCTGCGTGGTGACATGCAGCATTGACTGGCCAATCCGTGGTTTAGACGCGGTCGATAACAAGAACATTTTCATGTCTTTCAATTCCTTCATCCATAAGGCAGTTTACCTTAACTACATACTTCCGTTACACGCCCTTCATCTTTTGTTAACAAATAGCTAAAGATTTGCTAGCAATGCAAGGCTAGTTTTGCACCAGTTTAAACAGACTAACAAAAGAAGATGAAGT
>CAZXSL010000235.1:0-3380 GCA_964643235.1 uncultured Sphingobacteriaceae bacterium
TTTTGAGAATCGGTACCGTATGCTCGTGACATAAGTACTTGCCCATTCCCGCACGCGCATGGTCTGCATGCCCGTGGGTAACCAACGCGTGCGAAACGGGACGCCAGGGGTCGATGTGGAAATTGCCCACCTCACAAAATATACCTTCAGGCCGGAATGAAATCATATAAAAAATATCACTGCAAAATCCGCACCTAAAATTACTATTATTTTTAGCATATTTGAAAAATTGAATCGTGAACAGTGAAATTATGGATCGTTTAGAAGAGAAATTGTCGATTTTGGCGGATGCCGCTAAGTATGATGTGAGTTGCAGCTCGAGCGGGAGCAAACGAAAAAACACAGGTGGTATCGGCGATGCTTCGAAATCAGGAATTTGCCATACCTATACGGAAGATGGCCGCTGTGTATCCTTGCTAAAAATCTTACTCACTAACCATTGCATTTACGACTGTGCATTTTGTGTGAGCCGCCGCAGCAATGACGTGCAGCGTGCCGCCTTTACAGTGGACGAGGTGGTGGATTTGACCATGAACTTCTACCGTAGGAACTATATCGAGGGGTTATTTTTGAGCTCGGGGATTTTCAAGAGTGCGGACTTCACGATGGAGCGCCTGCTGCGTATTGTCAAGAAACTCCGCACAGCGGAACGGTATAATGGCTACATTCATCTCAAGACCATTCCCGGCGCAAGCGAGGAACTGATTCGTGAAGCCGGCATGTATGTAGACCGGATGAGCATTAACTTGGAAGTGCCGACTGAGGCGGGGTTAAAAATCGTCGCTCCCGAGAAAGATCACTTATCGGTCAAAAAACCGTTGGCTTTCGTCAATGATCAAATGCGCGCGTTTAAGGAAGAGCGAAAACTTATTAAACACGTGCCGACATTCGTTCCTGCCGGGCAGAGCACACAAATGGTCATCGGCGCTACACCCGAGTCGGACTTTGAAATCATGCACGCTGCTAACACCTTCTATAAGGCATACAACTTAAAACGGGTGTATTACAGTGGTTACATCCCCATAAACAACACGCATTCCTTATTGCCTCAGATTGGTTCAGCTCCACCGCTGGTTCGCGAAAATCGGCTTTACCAAACGGATTGGCTACTTCGGTTTTACGGTTTCGGATTGGAAGAGCTGCTCAATCCCGACGTGCAAAACCTTGATTTAACGGTTGACCCTAAGCTGTCTTGGGCGCTCCGCAACCCGCAGTTTTTCCCGGTAGATATTAACGTGGCAGATTATAGCGCCATCGTCCGCGTGCCCGGCATTGGAGTGCAGTCTGCAAAAAAAATCGTACAAGCCCGGCGTTTCGGCCGGCTGCACGAATACCAACTTCGTAAGATGGGCTTAGCTTTTAATCGTGCCAAACACTTTATCCAATATGCCGATGCTCCTTTGCAGCTGGGTGTACCCACCATGCAACATATCCGGCAAACCATTTTGGCAGAATCAAGCATCAACAAAACGCAGACGACTGTACCCAATCAACTCAGTTTATTTTAGCTGATTATGCCTCTTGACAGATGAAGTACTATTTTGATGGTAGTTTTGCGGGATACTTGACGGGAGTATTCGAGCTTTTTGAACGCAAGGAATGGGATGCCCTACCCGATGTATCACCTCCAATGGAGTCGTTGTTTTTTACGGAATATCGCACCATATTCACCAATTCGGCGAAAGCCCAACGGGTCCAACGTGGACTGGAAAAACACTTGGGTAAAACTGGTACAGGCGATTTCTTCCATAACTTCCTATCCGAAGACCCCAAAGCTTGGCAAGTAGGGTATCGCTTAGTGCGACGCGTGTTTAAAGATGGTGCGGACGTCTTAAAAAATTATGGGGACAGCGATGTGCTCTACTTTACACAGACGTTAAAAAAAGTAAGCAGGGAGCGCCATCGTATGAAAGCTTTTGTTCGGTTCAGCAAAACTTCAGATGGCCTTTACGTGTCGAGTATCGAGCCCGACTTCAACGTCCTGCCTTTGATTGTTTCATTTTTTCGTAATCGCTATGCGGACCAAGCGTGGTTGATCTATGATGTAAAGCGGCAGTACGGCATGCATTACGACGGCAAGACCGTGAGGGAGGTTAACCTAACCGCACAAGAAAACACCCCTACAGATCCGCTTGCCCTTTCCGTAGGGTTAGACGAGCGTAACGAAGAGATAGAACGGTTGTGGAAACGATATTTTAAAAGCACCACGATTGCGGCTCGTCGCAATATGAAACTACACATCCAACATGTGCCAAAACGTTATTGGAAGTACCTGGTCGAGAAACAATGATTGGCGAACAACTCCGGTCCATTTATCGCAAATATCCCTCCGCTAAGGCAGCCCAGTATGCAGCGCCTTTAATGAGGTTATCCGGATTAAAAACAAAAGCCGGATGGTGTACCATCGGTGTATCGCCATTGCCAATGAAGCAATAGGTACCCGGACGCTTTTGGAGCATGAATGCGAAGTCCTCCGACCCTAGAAAGGTAGGCCCGGGGTACTCCACGTCCCCTTCACCAAATGCGGCTTTCGCTATTTCGTATGCTTTGCGGGTCTCTTCGACATCATTGACGAGCACGGCGCCCGGCACCCCCTCCCGAATTTCATAGGTGCAACCAAAACCTGCTGCCTGATGCTTGGTCAAGTCGCGGATTTTATCGAGCACCAGCTGCCGGTCTTCGGGCGTTTTCGTCCGCACCGAGAGCCTGAGAAGCGCGGTCTGGGCAACCACATTGCCGGCAGAGCCGGACTGGAACGCACCGAACACACAAGAAGCCAGCACTTTGAGCCATATTTTTCCGCCCGATAATAGGAAGAACAAGCCTACCAGCAAACAACCCCATCCAATCATCCCCAGTATACCCCACCAATACGCCTGCATGGCTATCGTGCCCCAAGGGTAATCAAGATCTGCCATATTGCCTTAGGGATGTGAGCATCTTGAGGATAATGCCCTAAATTAACATGGAACACACCCATGATGATCAGAGCCAACGCCCGCAGTGCAATATGGACAGCGATTTTGGGTTTGCTATCTCCCTTTTTTAACCGCGACCGAATGGCAAAGGGGATGTACAGGCCTACGATGAACAGAAATGCCGGAAAAACGACGTCTGCCAGGCCAATCCGTCCACATCGGCAGGCAAATGGCCAATCCACTTCGGCATCCCCACCAATGTCCACGTATCATTGACAAAAATCATCAGCAGCATGACGATGGCACGGTAGGCATCAATAGCAATAGATCTCTTGCTCGTTGTCATATTAAAGGTTTTTTGCGCTAGCTATTCGTGTTGCACGCAAATTTAGTCATTCAATGTTTGGTATACTGCACCCGTCAACGAATATTCGCCCAAAACATCATATTCCCCGGCCCAGA
>CAZXSL010000236.1:0-3367 GCA_964643235.1 uncultured Sphingobacteriaceae bacterium
GGTCTGTACCCGTATTGGTAGGGCTAACAGACGTGACGGCACGCACATTTCGTGTAGTTAAATCATTAACGGCATTACCAGTCGAGAACAACACCCCATCATCGATGCCAAACCCGGCACCCGCTATACCGTTGGTAAAGGTAGCGATTTGGGTATTGCGAACCCCGCGTTCCAGCGTAGGATTAGAGATACTTAAGCCGTCTCCTGTCAGTCGTTCGATTATTCTGGCATTATTAGGAGTGCCTCCTGGATTGATAGTCGCCTGCCCGAGGACGTTGGAGCTAAACGCCAGAAAAAGGGCTACAACGCCCAACAGGTATTTATAAGTTGTCATGGAACAATCGTATATTTTCTTCATCAATGCGTAATTATTCATTCGTAACAGCAAACCATTGTTCGATTAAACCAGCTTTATCCAGCCGGAGATAAGCTTCCTCACCTAGTAATTCGCGCAGTTTGCGCTTATTGTTTTCCACCTGTAATTCCCAGCGCGGGCCCGAAGCCTCATGCTGTTCCAGGTACTGGTACTTGCTCAGAAACATGTTGTGGATATATTCCTCTTGTGACTTTGAAAGCTGAACATGCTTTTTCAACGTGGTTATATCTTTTTGCGCTCGAGTCGCCGAAGAATCAGACAAAAAATAAGATGCGACATGGGAAGTGCCAGGTTCAACACCCCATACAGCACCTGAGCTCAAACAAAAAATCAACGCAAATAATGCCCAGCGGATCCGTCCCCTGCAAAGTGATTTCAATAATAAATAATCAGTCATAATTAAATAAATGTCGTTTTGATCGAACCGCTCAATTAAGAAATGCTACACCCAGCATACAGCCCCGTGCAATTAGCAACACAGAATGAGCGGTAAAGCCCATCCTTTATCATCAACGCATGACGCTAACCCCAGCCAAACCCAATTGCTAAACGATTACCCAATCCATTGTAAACCAAGCTCCCCAAACGTGCATAACTACTGGAATACCGTCGCTAAATCCTCTGCCCAGATTGAGCAACTCACAAAATCGCGGTGTTTACTTTGCAGGTTTTCCGATCAAGTTGCTTTTCAAAATGTAGTAATAAGCTCGTTTTCACGTAATGTAGATGTACCGTAACTCTACTCCATCGGTAGATGAACTAAAAAAATAAGCATAACAACACTCGTTTCTAAACGAGGTGGTAGACACATTTAATACACACTTAACTGGCCTAGCACCAACGTTTCCTCTTCTTCTAATTGTTGGTTCCCGAGCTCAACGCAGTGTCCAAAAAAACACCATAAAGCTTTTTTTCGTTCATATAATATACCAGGCTTAAAATCGATATATTTGTGGCAAATATAGAGAAAAGAGGATGTACTGCATAATATATCCAAAAATTACATGCTGTTTGCAAGTCGCCGACAGACCACAAACTGGGAATACTCAGGAAAGTCAACAGGTGTGGAACACAAGCTTCAGCCTTCGTGCTTAATCGCCCCCAAACGGGCTACTTCTTTCAGGTCATAAGGTGTTTCCTGATACACGAAATAATTTAACCAATTATTGAAAAGTAAATTAGCGTGGCTGGTCCAGCGAACCACAGGCCCATTGCTCGGATCATCACCTTCATAATAATTTTTGGGAACGTCGATGGGCAACCCTTTTTCTTTATCCCTTACAAACTCCTCGTGGAGAGTTAACGGGGAATACTCCGAATGTCCGGTCAGGTAAAACTCCCGACCACCCCGAGAAGCCAGAATAGCCGCTCCGGCATCAGCCGATTCGGACAGCGTAGCCAGCTCATCGATCTCGCCCAAATCGGTTTCCGCAAGTTCGGTATGCCGACTATGCGGAATATAAAATTCATCATCGAACCCTCGGAACAGCGGGTGCTGCTTATCCAAGGCCCGATGCTTGAATACACCGAACAGCTTATGTCCCAGCGGATTTTTACCTACACCGTAAAAATGGTACAACGCAGCTTGTGCCGCCCAACAGATGTATAAGGTTGACGTCACGTGCGTACGTGCCCAATCAAATATCGTCTTGATTTCATTCCAGTAGGAAACCTCCTCAAATTCAAGCAATTCTACAGGAGCCCCGGTGATGATCATCCCGTCATAATAATGGTCGGCTATCTCATGAAATCCCTTATAGAACATCTCCAAGTGCTCTTCGGGCGTGTTTTTAGGTGTGTGGGTATCCAAACGGATGAACTCTATTTCAACTTGCAGCGGGTTGTTAGACAACAAGCGTATAAAATCAGTCTCGGTCGACACCTTCAAAGGCATGAGATTCAGTATGATAACCCGCATCGGACGAATATCTTGCGTATTAGCCCGCAATTCATTCATCACAAAAATATTCTCCTTTTTGAGTAGCTCTATCGCTGGAAGATTGTTTGGTATCTTTACTGGCATGCCGTTTTTCACACTTGATTACTATTGCAAAAATAAGGATTTTTTTAGGCTTGCCCACTATATAATACCGGAGCGTACCCAGTTACTAAGCTAATACAAGACAATTTCCAAGCATGGATTTGGCATTCGATGTACCGATGAAGCCACTCCAGCCCACATATCCATGTATTTTTTTACATGGTTAAATCAATTAAGCCTGTTTTCATGCCATTAAAACATTACTTTTGCCAAATGATCGAGTTGGAGAACATATCCAAGACGTTCTACCGGAGCAAGCAACCTTTTCTAGCTTTGGACGGCGTGTCACTAACTGTGCCCAAAGGCAAGATTTTTGGTGTCATTGGTGAATCGGGAGCTGGCAAGAGTACGCTCATCCGTTGCGTCAACCTATTGGAAAGACCGAGTACGGGGCGTGTAGTGGTCGACGGTCAAGACCTGACCATGTTACCTCCCCGACAATTGGCCTATTCGCGACAACAGATTGGCATGATCTTCCAACATTTCAACCTGTTATCGTCCCGGACGGTTTTCGGGAATGTTGCGTTCCCGTTGGAGTTGGGTGGGCTGTCCAAACCAGCTATCAAACAGCGGGTAGGGGAATTACTGGATCTGGTAGGCCTACAAGAAAAGGCAGAGGATTATCCAGCCAGTTTGTCGGGCGGCCAAAAACAGCGTGTCGCCATTGCCCGCACATTGGCTAACAACCCGAAGGTCTTGCTTTGCGATGAAGCAACCAGCGCGTTGGACCCGGCTACAACCCGTTCGATTTTGGCATTGATCCGGGATATTAACCAGCGGATGGGCATCACCGTCTTGTTGATTACCCATGAGATGGACGTGGTTAAGGCTATCTGTGATGAAGTCGCCGTGATTAGCCACGGCAAGTTGGTTGAATATGGGGCTGTAGCTGAAATTTTCGCCAAGCCCAAGACCGACCTGGCCAAGCAGTTCATCAATTCAGCCCTCCA
>CAZXSL010000237.1:0-3330 GCA_964643235.1 uncultured Sphingobacteriaceae bacterium
TTCTGCTTTAGCTGAATTATCGCTCAAAACTGGCGAATACACCTTACTTTTAGACTGGGATCATCAGCAAATCGAGCGCCCAGTATACGATGGAAATGACGTTATTTTCAAGGCACATTACAACGGAATCGACAACATTTATAGGCTAAACACTGCCAAAAACAAAGTACATCCAGTCACGAATGTTGCTTACGGAGCCTTCAACCCGGCTGTGGACAGAGCAAACAACACCCTGCTATTCAATCAGTACCAAATTGACGGACACCGCATTGGGTGGGTAGCGTTGGACAAAGAGACCGTTCAACCGAACGCCAAAACACCCATATCGACGAGCACCTCCTTTAGAGGCGACCTAAGCGACTTTAATGAAAAAAAGACGGATCACACGTCGGACACACCGAAATGGCTTCCTACGCCCTACAGCGAAGCCAAAAATCTGATCAACTTCCATAGTTTGTCTTTGTCAGATGGTAATCCCACCGACGTATCCAGCTTCAAGACAGGTATTTATTGGCTATCCGACAACCTACTCAACACCATGCAAGTTCGGATGGGATATGATTACGAACCCGATATCCGCTCCCATAATTACGGCGTCTCGCTTTCCTACCAGCGGTATTTCCCTAAATTTTCCGTCAGCTACCGCAACCGTGGCCAAGTGGGAACTGCCCGTATCCATAACATGCCGGACACCTTGCTGGCATTGCGATGGCGCGAGCAGGTTACAACATTTCGGATGGATATACCCTTGGTATTTTATAAGCTTAACCACGTCTACACTACTGGTCTCAGTACGAGCACAAGCTACACAGCCCGCTACAAACTCAACCGGCAAGAGTTGGAAGATCGCTTCGTCAAACACATTGCCTTCCCGATGAGCTACCTCATCTATTTCAACCGGAACAACCGGCGCAGCACTTTGGACTTGGCTCCGCGCTGGGGGCAAAATTTAAGTGTTACCTACCGCCACATTCCATTTGACGGCAAACGTGAAGGCCAAGCATTTTCCGTTCGCTCCACCTTTTATTTCCCAGGCGTAGCACGAAACCACAGCCTAAGGGCTAGGTTCAACTACCAAAAGGTTGACGGCATATACCAAGGCATCCACGAGATACCCCTCGTCAGCGGCTTTAGCAGACTGAAAGCGAGCAATGTGACCAACACGCTGCTACTCGACTACCAAATGCCGCTTGCATATCCGGATTGGAGCATTGGCCCTATTGCATACATCAAGCGACTGAGGGGCGGATTTTTCTCGGATTTCCAAAATGTGGGGCACAGCACCCCGTTCCGGCCGCGCACTTACGGCTTGGAATTACGGGCAGACATGAACCTACTGCGCTTTTACCTGCCGATTTTCGATATGGGCGTCAAGTTGGTAGTCGCAAACGAAGCGTCAGCATCCCAACGAACCTTTGTTACTTATAGTATTTCCTACAGCTACTAGCCCTCCTATGCGATTCGACCTCCATCCTAGTTGCCCCGATATGTTCCAGAAAATTATGGGGTAAAACAAAAGACCGGAGGAAACATATCCACCGGTCTTCATACTATATCTCCGTAGCAACTCTACTTATTCATTGATCGCTTTGACACCCGGCAGTTCCTTACCTTCCATATATTCAAGAAGTGCTCCGCCGCCAGTACTGACATAGCTCACATGCTCGGTCATCCCAAATTTGTTAACTGCCGCTGCGGAATCGCCTCCACCGATGAGCGAGAACGCGCCGCGCTCGGTTGCAGCCACCACTGCACTAGCTACCGCCTTAGTGCCTTTAGCAAAGGTCTCCATCTCGAAAACACCCATCGGACCGTTCCAAAGAATGGTTGAAGAAGCCTTAATCACGTCGGCAAAATGCGCCGCTGATTCTTTACCAATATCCAACCCCATTTTATCCGCTGGGATTTGGTCATTGGGACCGTTATACACAGGAGAATCGTTACTGAATTCATCCGCAATCTGACTATCAGTAGGCAGCACCAGATTCACGCCTTTTTCGGCTGCTTTTGCAACCAGGCTATTCGCTAAATCCAGCTTATCCAATTCGACCAACGATTGACCGATCTCTCCTCCCCTCGCTTTCACGAATGTGTAGGCCATCCCACCTCCAATAATTAGGTTATCGACCTTATCCAATAACGCCTCAATCAGCTCCAACTTGTCTGACACCTTGGCCCCACCCATAATGGCCGTGTACGGCCTGACCGGGTTATTCAAAACTTTTTCCGCATTTTCCAATTCGCCTGCCATCAAGTAGCCGAAATATTTGGCCTCTAGGAAGAATTGCGCGATTACCGCTGTCGAAGCGTGTGCACGGTGTGCAGTACCAAAGGCATCATTGACATACACATCGCCATATGCCGCCAATTGCTTGGCAAAATCCACATCACCTTTTTCTTCTTCCTTATAAAAACGCAGGTTTTCGAGCAGCAACACCTCTCCCGACTTTAACGCCTGCGCCTTCCGCAAAGTTTCCTCGCCCAGGCAATCTTCGGCGAACTGCACGCTGACACCCAACACGGATGAAAGGTGCGCGACGATGTGTTTAAGGGAAAATTTTGGAGTCGGCCCATCCTTTGGCCTACCGAGGTGGGACATCAGGACCACCGAGCCGCCATCGTTCAATATCTTCTTAATGGTAGGCGTGGCACCTTGAATGCGGTTATCGTCGGTAATGGCAAAATCATCATCCAGCGGCACGTTAAAATCCACGCGGATCAATGCCCGTCTGCCTGAAAAATCCAAATCATCAATCGTTTTCATTTGTATTGTATGTATTAATATACGTTTTTGGTAATTACATCCTTTTCGGGCGAGAAAGATACGTCATATCCTGTCAAAAGAACGAAAAAACTTATGGAAAGTTAAAAATAATAAAAATTAGAACTGGGGATACCTGTCCGGAAACAAAAAAATCCCGCATCGACTGGATGCGGGACACTAAATTCTGATATGTGTCGCTTAAATACGTTTTGCCTTGATACGGGCAGCCCTACCGGTCCGGCCACGCAGGTAAAACAATTTCGCACGACGGACTTTTCCGTATGAGTTGACTACAACTTTATCGATATTAGGCGAGCTAATTGGGAAAATACGTTCCACACCAATACCGTTAGAAATTTTACGAACGGTAAACGTTTGGTTTGTGCCTGTGCTATTCATTTGGATAACGACGCCTTGGTACACCTGCACACGCTCCTTGTTTCCCTCGCGAATTTTATAATGCACACTAATCGTATCTCCGGCTTTGAAAGCTGGAAGTTCGTTCTTCACGACTGCCTGTTCTTCTACAAATTTTACTAAATCCATGATTCTGAGTAGTTAAAAGC
>CAZXSL010000238.1:0-3298 GCA_964643235.1 uncultured Sphingobacteriaceae bacterium
CGATACGGTAATCCGTACCAACCTTTACAAGAAATCGGTAATTGTCGATCACTACAATGAGGTGACCGTTTGGCTTGATGGCGGGTATGGCTTGGTTTTCAGGGTCTATAATGAAGGAGCAGCTTATCGGTTTTTCACGGAGCTCGAAGACGACTACCTGGTATACCATGAAGAAGCTCAATTTAATATGGAACCGGATGATAAAGTAATACGCTCATACGTTAATAAACCGATTGGTTCGGATTATGAGCAACAGTTTTTCAGTGCCTTTGAAAACCTGTATGATACCTCGCGGGTTGCCGATGTCGATTCGCAGCGGCTGGCATTTTTGCCGCTACTGGTTGAACGGGCTAACGGGAAAAAGGTGTGTATCACCGAGGCGGACCTGGAGTCCTATCCCGGAATGTTCCTGACCCGATCAGCAGATGGCAGTGGTCTTAGCGGAGTATTCGCCCCATACCCGGAGGCCGTTGAAGCGGGAGGTTACAATGGCAATCAGCTGCTGGTCAAAGAACGGGCTCCCTATATCGCAATAGGTGCCGGATCGCGGCAATTTCCCTGGCGGGTCATGGCGGTAAGTGTAAAAGATAGCGAACTGCTTGATAACGATTTGGTGTACAAACTGGCCAGCCCATCGAGGCTACAGGACGAAGCCTGGATACAACCCGGTAAGGTGGCTTGGGAGTGGTGGAACGATTGGAACGTGCGGGGAGTTGATTTCAAAACAGGCATCAATAACGAAACTTATAAGCAATATATCGATTTTGCGGCAGCTAAAGGCCTCGAATATGTCATCCTGGATGATGGTTGGTCGGTAAAAGGTGCCGCGGATCTTTTTCAGGTGGTTCCTGAAATTGACATCAAACTGCTGGCGTCTTATGCAAAGGAGAAAGGGGTAGGACTCATACTATGGGCCGGATACCGATCATTCGACCAAAATATGGAAGAAGTCTGTAAGCATTATGCCGCGTTGGGCATTAAATGGTTTAAGATCGATTTCGTTGACAGGGACGATCAGGTTGCAGTCAATTTTTATTACCGGGCAGCAGAAACCGCCGCGCGCCACCAACTGTTGTTGACTCTTCACGGCATGTACAAGCCCACAGGTATTCATCGGACGTATCCGAATGTGCTCAATTTTGAAGGGATTTACGGATTGGAAAACATGAAAGTCGCTCCTCCCGAAACGGATCTGGTTACCTACGATGTAACGTTTCCTTTTATCAGGATGCTCGCAGGCCCCGTTGATTATACGCCGGGAGCGATGAGAAATGTGGGTTACGGAAGTTATTATCCGCTTTATTCGGAGCCAATGAGTCAAGGTACCCGCACCCGTCAACTCGCTCATTATATTATCAGTGAAGCGCCATTGGCCATGCTGTCGGATAGCCCTACCAATTACCTGGCAGAAGAGGAATGTGTAGATTTCATTGCGTCGGTTCCGGTAGTTTGGGATCGTACGGTGGCAATCGACGGGAAAGTGGGGGAGTACATTATCATGGCCAGGCGAAAAGATGATGAGTGGTTTTTAGCAGCAATGACTAACTGGGAACCAAGAGAATTGCGTGTCGCATTGGATGATTTTATTGATTCGGAAAACTATACGATAGAAATGTTTGAAGATGGGATGAATGCCGATCGGTTTGCGCAGGATTACAGCCGATCAGAAACTACGCTTCCTAAAGATGGTATTTTAAAGGTTTCGCTGGCTCCGGGAGGTGGTTTTGCCGCCAGAATTACACCGAAACGATGATTTTGAGGTAAACACCAAATTCAATAAATGAGGGGTAGTTTGATACTGCTTGGATAGTTAGCCGAATGATGGATGCTGTTTGTCGCCACAACGGGCTCCGATTCATCGTAGTTGTTTCCCCCTGTATTCAGGTTCCGATCAAATCGGGGGAAATTGCTGCTTGACACTTCGATGCGGATACGGTGACCGGCTTCGAAGTAGTTGCTGGTAGACATTGGCGTAAGGTCTACCTTGTACACGTTGCCGGCCTCCATGAACACTTCTTTGTCGTACCCTTCGCGATAGCGCACGCGCTGAATGGTTTCGTCCAGGTTATAGGCTGTTCCATCGGGATATACATCAATCAACTTGATGGTGAAGTCGGTATCTTTTGCATCCGATGAGACATACAATGTCGATTCGATAAATCCGCTTACTTCAACACCCTCCTCAAGGGGTGCGGAAGTGTATACGAGTATATCGTCGCGTTTTTCCATTTCCCGTTGATCGAAGGCACCGCCCTCCACGGCGTTTCCGGTACAGCAGACGTTGCCGCCGTGGGAGAGTACGGGGTCGAGCGGGTCATAACGGTACGTATCGGGATTGTCGGAAGTGGGTCTTGCGGTTCCCAGTATGCCATCGCCATTCAAGGTGTTTGCATGGCCACCGCTGTTGAGGTAATAGGTGGTCAACACGGCGTCTTTCGGCGGCCATACGTCAGAAGATTGCCACTTGTTCGAGCCCATGGTGTAATACCTTACTTTTGGCATTTCCTTCACCACATCGCTTTCTTCACCTTTTAGCCATTGGTCAAACCATCCGAATACGAGCTCATCATAGTTAAGTCGGGCATCGCCCACGTTGCGTTCGCCCACCCTGGTATTTTCCGTTGCCCGCGTGTATGCGCAGTGGAGGGTGGGGGCAATAATCAGGTATTGATTGTCGCGTACATCGGCGTCTTTGGCATTATTGCGTACGTGGTTGTACAAGGCAAGGTTTGGACCGGTAGACACATCGTACCATGATACAAACCAGAAGCTAGGCGTGTTGAATGGCATATCATCGTGATAAAGTCCACCTTCCTACCAGGCCGGGTCGTTGGGTTTTCTGGCTATCAGCTTATCGTAGATGCCCACTGGGCCATCTACGGCTTTGATGATATCTTTGACCGGCAGGTGCTGCAGTCCATGCTCCCAGTCTACGCTGGGATATCGTGGTGCCATGTCATAGAACCGTTGAATGCGCTGCAGGTCTTCCTGCGAGATGTCTTTCGGTAGGATGGGCTTCGCTACATCGTGCTGCGTATTATACAGCCATGCAATGAACAGCATTTGCACTGCACCGCCCCTGACCCAGTTGCCCTGCTCGTAAAAATCACCAATGCGGCCCACACCGGCACCAAAGCCCTGGGGTACCATGGCCGTCAGCGCGGGGTGTTCCAACGATGCAGCGGCCATTTGCCATTCGGCGGTAGACGAGCAGCCTATCAGGCCGATTTTTCCGTTGCTCCATGGCTGGGATTCCATCCATGAAAATGCATCATAGGCATCGGTAAGCGGGGTGTCC
>CAZXSL010000239.1:0-3257 GCA_964643235.1 uncultured Sphingobacteriaceae bacterium
AGTACTAGCTCTTTGCGAAAAACTACATGCCTGTTGGGACGGACAGTCGTTGATTGACACACTCGAAGCATACTTACAACAAAAGCTCCACCAAAATGAATCCCTAGAAAAGGATCGGCGTATTCTGATCGCAGCAACGGGCATGGAAAAACAGCAATTGGTAGCAGTCGACGAGATTAGGGAATTTACTTGTTTATCCGAGCGTAGCCTTGAACGTCATTTTAAGCAACGGATGGGTATAAGTCCCAAAACCTACCTAAGGATTTGCCGATTTAATGCCGTAAAATCACGCCTGGAACGAGATCCAACATGTTCATGGCAAGAACTGGCATATACAAGCGGATATTACGACCAAAGTCATTTCATCAAGGAATTCAAGCAATTTTCCGGAAAAACTCCCGGTGAATACCTTGCTGGGCTTCACGCAAAATCCCATTCCATGTTCTAACCTCATTTTTACTATCAGCCACTTATTTATTCTTACCATCGCCGCTAACGGTTAACATTGGCGGATTTTTACAATGGAAGGTTTTTCTTTTTCCAAAACTTTGTGCCGTGTCCGGATTTCGCGTGCAACTCCGCAATACAGGACAACCTAAATATTGGCAATTATTATGATTTGGCAACAATGAAGAACATGAAGCTCCTACTATGGTTCGTTTTGGCATTTACTTTTCTTATTACCCTCTCCCTTCCATCAAAAGCGCAAGCGCCTTTCGTCACAACTTGGAAAACCGATAACACGGGTGTCTCGGCAAACAACCAAATTATTATTCCTACTGAAGGTACAGGGTATAACTATGAAGTAAATTGGGTTTCAACGACCGATCCTTCCCTATCCGGTACGTTAACCGGGCAAACGGGCGATGTGACCATCACGTTCCCTAGTGCGGGAACGTACAAAGTCTCTATCAGCAGTAATTTCCCACAAATATATTTCAATAATGGTGGAGACAAATCGAAAATCCTATCGGTGGAACAGTGGGGCGAAATCGAATGGCGATCGATGGAAAATGCGTTTTTCGGTGCTGAACACCTACTGGTAAACGCTTCGGATGCGCCTAACCTAAGCGAAGCAACCAGTATGTTTCGGATGTTTGAGGGGGCATCATCACTTAACAGCGACCTCAACCATTGGGATGTGTCGAATATCGAAAATATGGGGGCTCTCTTCAAAAACGCTAGTGCATTCAATGGCTCGATCAATAATTGGGACGTTGCTAACGTATGGAATATGGGAAGCATGTTCCAGTCAGCATCTGCTTTTAACGGTAATCTAGGAAGTTGGGACGTCTCGAGTGTAAATAATATGTCCATTATGTTTGGAGGTGCCACAGCATTTACCGGTACCGGTCTAGATAATTGGGATGTTAGCAACGTCCTATACATGGGCAGTATGTTTGGAGGTGCAACTGTCTTTAACAGCTCCATAGGCGGCTGGGACGTATCAAAAGTTACAGACATGAGTTCGATGTTTATCGAAGCTTCGGCATTCAATACCGACTTAAACGGCTGGGATGTCTCCAGCGTAACCAATATGAACTACATGTTCATGTTGGCGACATCCTTCAACGGCGACATCAGTAATTGGGACGTTTCATCGGTAATTACGATGAATAGCATGTTCCAAAATGCAGCATCATTCGATGGCGACCTCACGGGCTGGGATGTATCAAAGGTGACCAGTATGAGCACCATGTTCTCCCATGCTTCCGCATTTAGCGGACGGGGGTTGGAAACATGGACTGTTTGGCAAGTAGCTGATATGTCTTCGATGTTCAATAGTGCGAGTGCCTTCAACGCGGACATTAGTGGTTGGGATGTATCAAAGGTAACTTCGATGGCTAATATGTTCTACCAGGCCAATACATTTGATCGGAATCTGGACGACTGGGACATTTCCCACGTTGGGGACATGTCTTCCATGCTTCACTTTTCGGGGCTCTCACGTACAAATTATGACTCGACGCTAAGCGGATGGGCGTCGCAGACCGTGCAATCCGGCGTCACACTAGGTGCGCTTAACCTGGAATACTGTGCCACTTCCGAACGGCAGTCCCTAATCGACAATTACGGTTGGATTTTCGTAGGCGACACACCGTCGTTGGTATGCCCCGTACCGGGCGCGTTCGTCACGACCTGGAAAACAGACAATACGGGTATCTCCGGCAACAATGAAATCATCATCCCCACTACAGGCACTGGTTATAATTACGATATACGCTGGGCTTCTCTTATCGACCCCACTATATCTGGCGCTGTGACAGGCCAGACTGTAGACGCTACCATCACGTTCCCCACTGCAGGAACCTATCAGATTACTATTACGGGCGACTTTCCCCGTATCTTTTTCAACAATGGGGGTGACAGGGAGAAAATCCTAACCGTGGAGCAGTGGGGGAATATTTCGTGGACCTCAATGGAACGGGCATTCTGCGGCGCAACACAACTCCAAATCAATGCGACAGATGCCCCCGACCTGACTGCCGTATCCTCGACCGACTTGATGTTTGCTTTTGCAATTTCGCTTAACAGCGATTTCAGTCATTGGGATGTATCAAACATAAGCACAATGGAATTGATGTTCGGGCTAGCTACGGCATTCGATGGCGACCTGAGCGGTTGGGACGTATCCAACGTTACCAATATGGGCCAGTTATTTCAAGGTGCGCAGGCATTTACCGGCAAAGGCCTATCGGGATGGGATGTTTCCAGTGCGGAGATTACTTGGGGGATGTTTTTGGGAGCTACTATTTTCAATGCCGATATCAGCGGGTGGGATGTTTCCAAGGTACGCATCATGAACAATATGTTTCAGGGAGCTTCGGCTTTTAATGCCGATCTCAGCAGCTGGAATGTTTCCAGCGTGGAGCAAATGGGTTCGATGTTTTCGGGAGCTACAGCTTTCAACAGTGACATTTCCGCCTGGGATGTCGGTAATGTGAACCTTACCGAAGCGATGTTTGAACAGGCTCATTCCTTTAATGCCGACATCAGCGGCTGGGACGTGTCTAAGGTTGTATACATGCGGCGCATGTTTCGCGAAGCGTTTGCGTTCGACCAAAACTTGGGGGGATGGGACATCACCGCTGCGATCGCGATGGAATCAATGTTTGATGACTCCGGGGTTTCACAGGCGAACTACGACGCTACGCTTACCGGATGGGGGGCACAAGCTGTGCAGCCAAATGTTCCCGTGGGTGCGCTAGGCCGTCACTACTGCAGCAGTGCAGGCGATCGCTTTGCGCTCATCAATG
>CAZXSL010000240.1:0-3094 GCA_964643235.1 uncultured Sphingobacteriaceae bacterium
CGTCGTTCCCGATACAGGTACCCACTGTTTTTCTCGTTCGCCAAGAACAAGTGCACTATTGGGATATAACCGAGGAGCCCGAAGGCTATGTCATCTTGCTTAGAAAAGGCTTCCTACAGCAATCCTTGGATAACGAGTTGAAACATGCGTTATCGCGTCTGAGTGCCCTGAATTGCCTCCAACTCACCGCCAATGACACCATTGAAACGCTTTTCGAACTGTTGGTCAAGGAAAATGAG
Source organism: uncultured Sphingobacteriaceae bacterium (assembly GCA_964643235.1). Lineage (GTDB taxonomy): Bacteria > Bacteroidota > Bacteroidia > Sphingobacteriales > Sphingobacteriaceae > CAYRGQ01. The sequence goes on from CAZXSL010000240.1 coordinate 240, forward strand.
TTTATTGTAGTCGAAGGCTTGTTGAGAGCGCTGTTGGTGAAACTATTAGCGGTCGCCCAACCGGTCGTCTTGAAAAAACATACGAGCAACGACCTATTGGTGCTCTTCAGGGAATTGCTCGACGAGACTGACGACTTACAAAACAACGTCGCCTACTATGCCACTAAGCTCAACACGACGCCACAAAACCTCAATGCCGTATGTACAAAAATGCTGCAGCAGCCGGCTTCGCAAACCATTGCCGAATACATCATAAACGAAGCAAAAAGACTACTCCTCTATACGGACATCCAGGTAGCGCAAATCGGCCACCGATTACACTTTAAGGACAACTCGCATTTCATCAAGTATTTTAAACGCCATACGGGCGACACGCCGCAAGCCTACCGCCGAGCTAATAACAAACCATCTTATTTTCAAATAGACCATAATGTGTAAAAACATTGGACCATCTTTGCGGGAAGATTATCACGTACATTCATGAAACCGATACTTCCCGTTATGACCAGAACATGTGTCTTAGGCGTCCTCTTCCTGTTCATCTCACACAGCTTACAAGCACAAGCTACCACATTCCTTTCGGGTCGGGTTCTAGACCGGGCCAACCAGTCGCCGATAGAGTATGCGTCGGTAGCGCTGTTTTCTAGCGGGGATACTACTTTGGTGGCCGGGGCGGTAACCGATGCGAACGGAGGTTTTGAGCTGCGCGATATTGCCGCTGGCAACTATTATCTCGAAGCCCGGTTCATCGGCTACGAAACTTATATCCGAAGCAACATCGAAGTAAGTGCACAACCACGTGCGGCAGATCTCGACGACATTTACTTGGTGTTGGGTACCGAAGTATTGGGCGAAGTGGAAGTGACGGGCGCTCGAAAAGACGTAAGCCATACCATCGACAAGCAAGTGTACCGGGCCGATCAATTCCAGGCAGCCGTAGGCGGATCGGCTAGTGACGTGCTTCGCAATATGCCGGCCATGTCGATCAATGCAGATGGGGAAATCCTCATGCGCGGTACTACGGGTTTTCTGGTGCTACTGGACGGAAGACCGGTGATGGGCGATGCGAGCTCCTTCCTCAAGCAGCTGCCAGCCAACGCTATTTCGGATATAGAAATCGTAACGGCACCCTCTGCCCGGTATGACCCTGATGGCAAAGCTGGCATTATCAACATCAAGACCAAAAAAGGAAATGTCGATGGTGTGTACGTATTGGTCAATGCCCAGCTGGGGGCACCAAGCATCGAAACGTTTGGCAATGAAAAAATAGCGCGGCGGTTTGGTGGCGACTTCACGTCCAATATCAGGCGAGGCCAATGGGACATCTCCTTGGGTGCCGATTACAAGCGAAACGACATGACAGGCTATCGCGATGGCCTGATCAGCACGACCCGCAATGGCGTACACACGTCACTACCCTCGGCGGGAGAACGAAGCCACCGCCGTGAATCCTACTCTGCGCGTGCTTCCGCAAGCTATGCGGTAGACGAGCGGAATACCTTGTCAGCGTCAGTATTTGGTGGCAAACGTTCCGAATTGAGAACGGCGGACCTGCTGTACACCCAAACGCGAACTCTGGAACACCAAAACACGACCTATGAAACATTTGCTTACTTCAACAAAAACCTGCGCGAGAGACGGGGCGACTTTTTTATCGCTAGTATGGACTACCGGCACGTGTTTGCCAATACGTCCTCACTAACCGCATCGGCGCTATACGAACGCACCGAACTGGGCGGCCCTACAAACAACCTTAACGTCGTTTCGGATAACCACCTCGACACGTTGGAGCATCACATCATGGACGAATACAACCCGTTAGATGGATTCCGGATGAACGTTGATTATGCACTACCCTTAGCTAACGACGCGAGCTTGGAGGCCGGCTACCAATACCGATACCTCATGCACATGGGTGAATTTGCTTATAACGAGAAGGCCCTGGGCACACCAGATTTCGCCACACGACCCGAATACGGGGGAAACATCGACCTCAATAGGAGCATCCATTCTGTATTTACGCAATACAACAAATCTGGAGAGAAATGGAGTTACAATGCTGGCCTCCGGCTAGAACACACCGATCGGCATCTCGAAGAGGAGAGCGGAGCAACCTACACCTTTAATCACTTGTATCTGTTCCCGTCGGTCAATGTGATGTACGGCCCCGGTAATGGATACCAATGGAAAGTGGGATATAGCAGGCGAATAGAGCGAACGACCACGAACATGATGAATCCGTTCATGGCACGTAGGCACTCGGAAGTATTGGAAGAAGGCGACCCTGAATTGCTGCCCGAATTGATCGATGCGGCGGAACTGGGTGTAGTTAAAACATTCGGATCGAACTCGATATTTGCGAATGTCTATTACCGCCATACCGCAAACGCCATTAACCGGGTAAACAGTGTATACAATGACTCCACCCTGTACCGCACCTACACCAACACCCGGGCAGCACAGGCATACGGCATAGAGGCAGGCGTAGAACTAAGCCCCGTGAAATGGTGGAAAATATATGCCGGAGGCACTTTGTACCAATACGCGGTAGATGGTCGGATATTCGGTGAGGAACTGAATCGCAATAGCCTCAATTATTCATTTAATGTCAACACCACGGTCAACTTCACTCCTACCCTAAACGCACAATTTAACCTCAATTACTTATCGCGCACGGCAACCATACAAGGAGAGAATTCAAGGCTATTCTCGCCAAATATCAGTATCAGGAAGTCGGCATTTAACAACCGTGGTGCCTTTACGCTCCAATGGATGAGCATGAGCATGGGTTGGCTGAATGCCAACCAGCAGCGGATGACCACCCGAGGCCGGGATTTTTATTTTTCTACCAATTA
>CAZXSL010000241.1:0-3081 GCA_964643235.1 uncultured Sphingobacteriaceae bacterium
TATTCATCTCAAACGCCCCAAAACCCGAGTTGCCACCGCTACCGGGGTGTAGTGAATCGGTCATTTTGGGTAAGATATACATCAACACGATCATAATCGGAAAAGCGAAGATGTTGTACACAGCCGATATTTTGGCACGCTTCTGTTCTTCTTCCAGCGCATTGCGCAAGACGAGGTAAGCCAGGTACATCAGGGTTGCGATAGCCGATCCGTTTAACTTCGGATCATTGGGCCATGGATCCCCCCAGGTGTAGTTGCCCCATATCATGCCGCTAACGAGCCCGAAAAAACAGAAAATGACCCCCACATTGACACTTTCAACCGCCACCATATCGTCCGTTTGGCGAAGCGACGACAGGTATTTGATGCTATACACGACTGATATGCCGTAAAGTGTGAACATCGCAAACCACATCGGCAAATGATAGTACAGGATTCGGATGGTTTCGTTGACGATAGGAAGGACGGGCACCGGCCCCAGGATACCTGCTATTACGCTGTATAATACCAATAACAAACCCAGTATTTTCCACCAATATTTTCTCATTGCGTCTTATGCATTTTGATTTCGCGTGATGTGAGCAGCGGTCGGGACCCATCACTCACGCCAAAGGTAAGGAAATAACAATAAAGACACAGCGATTGTAATAACATTAATAGCGGATAATACGGCCAGTTCGGGGTAGCTGGCACTGCGTTCCAGACCTTCCATCGCATTCTTCGATAATTTGATAAGTACAATTAGCAGGGGGATGATGATGGGGAACGATAAAACGGCCATAAGTGTGCTGTTGTTGCCCGCTTTGGCACTGATGGCTGCCACCAAGGTAAATACGCTGGCAAAGCTGATGGCTCCGAGGATGACCGCGATAAAATACAAAAAGGTGTCGCCAACAGGATTATTGAACACCAGGGAATAAAAGACGAACGCAATAGTCGTCAGGATAACCATGATACCCATGTTGTACAGGATTTTGGCCAGAATAACAGCTTTAGCACTGACTATCGAGTAATAATACAGCTGCCTGCCTTCGCCCTCCTGGGCAAAACTTTTGTTGATGGCATTGACTGAGGCAAAGAGCATGATAATCCAAAACAGCACGTTCCACGTTGTGGGGTCCGGCGACTGGAAGGCTTGGTAGCAGACGAAGATCGTCGACACCATATACAGCAAGATGCTGTTGATAGCCGATTTCGACCGCCATTCCAGGAGGATATCCTTACGGATCAATGCGTTTACTTCCTTGCGTAAGCTCATGTGAGGCAAAGATACGATTTAGACACCATAGTGGTGTATGTTTGCTACCTATGGTTTTTTTCGGTTGGTAACGGCCCGTATCACGGTATAAATACTGATGCAAACCCCAATTAGTGCTAGTATAGCCGTAAATATCGGTTTTTCAGACTGACGGGCATCGTCGATTCGATACCCGGCATAGGTAAATATCCCGATGATGGCCAACATCTGGAATGCTGCCCCTGAGTAATAGGCGTATTTGCCTAATGACGATCTATTGCGTGAGGGCTTTGGGCTCTTCATAAGGCGTTATTTCCAATAGCCGTTGTACTTCCAAGTCGGGTGCGGCCTGGCATTTTCCGTTAAGGGACGCTCCCTCTTCAACGACAAACCGGACGGCTTCGATGTCTCCTTGTATGTTGGCTCCCTTGCTCAACTGCAGCATATCGGTGGCGGTAATGCGTCCTTGGATCGAACCGGATATTTCGCCCGTATGGCACTGGATATTGCCCTGTACCTGGCCTTCCTGGCCTACGACCAATTTGGCGTGGCACGTGATGTCGCCCTGCACCACCCCATCAATACGGATATCCCCGTGTGTGCTGATATTGCCCACGATTTCCGTGCCTTGGGTTATCAAGTTGACCGTGTTGCTGCGCCTAGAGGTGTCCCGTTCGTTCTTTTTTGAGGTAAACATGGTTGAAATGTTTGAGGTTGTAATATGATGTTAATTATAAATAGATGTTCGTTTTAGAATGCGATATAAGCCGTAGGATCTACCGGTGTACCGTTGTGCCATAATTCAAAATGCAAATGCGGGCCGGTCGAAAACTCACCCGTGTTGCCGGCAAAGGCGATAACCTCACCACCACGCACAAAATTACCCATTTTTTTAAGGATGGACGAGCAATGCTTGTAAACCGAAACCAAGTTGTTGCTGTGCTGGACGATGACAACATATCCGGTCTCTGGGGTGTACGATGCAAAAATGATATGCCCGCTTAGTGTAGAGCGCACGGGCTCGTTCATTTTGACGGCTATGTCGATGGCATAATGTTCTTCTTTTGGACTAAACGTTGAACTCACGACCCCGTTTACCGGACTGTAAAACGTGTATGAAGCGATACCCGAAGTGCGGGTTTGCTGGTTTTCGGCAATGTCGTATCGCGCACCCGACTCGACCAACTCGCGCAGCGCCAGTTCGTCCTCGGATGGCCCCGTTACGGAGCTTTCGGTATTGGGTGTGGTATTTTCGGCAATATGGGTAGGATTGGTCGCTTCCTCCATGGTTTCGCCCGCTTCGCCCCGCAGTACGCGCTGGAGGTTTTCGAGGTATAGCTCGTTGGCTTGAGATAGGTGTTCCAGCGAATCTAACCGGGCATAAGCCTTGACGAGCTCGTTTCGTTGGGCGGGGCTGAGCGCCGTACCTATCACGTACTCACGCAAAGGCGTTATCCGGATCATGACGATGGTCAGGATAGTGACCACAGCGCCGATGCTGATAATTGCCGTTATCCAATACCATAGCTTGGCCGAAAATGAAGCCTTCTCTTCAAAGGTGTCCTCATGCAACACGACAAGCTTGAAGCGGTCGTTGAGGAGTTTGCGGATTTTACTATAATTCGACACGATTCATGCGGTTTCCATTCCCACGCCCGATGACCATCAACAAGCGCCATGTAAGCGAGACCAAAACTAAGAAACACGGACGTGATATGCAAATGGGGGGATGGGTATTGCGTATTGAGTATTGAGTATTGCGTATTGCCTCGCGGGATATTGCCGGGCTCAATACTGAAGGTAGTGAAGTCCCGAAACCCCAACTCTTTCAAGTTTAACGGACT
>CAZXSL010000242.1:0-2990 GCA_964643235.1 uncultured Sphingobacteriaceae bacterium
TTGTTATACATTGGGCCGTTTAGGAGTTACCAAGAGGTGAAAACCTACGAAACACGGATTTTACCGCTATTGGGCGATATTATGAAAGTGCCTGCTGATATATATAACACGTTTATTATAACAGAAGAAAACTTTGGCACGTTATCTGATTTTGAACGGATAGATGATTACTACATCATCTATCAGGAACGACATTAGCATTAGAAGCAAAATATTCACGTTAAGATGAAGCAACAGACAAATAAGAAGAATGTATTGACCAAGGAAGACTCGCGTAGGTATACGAGGGCTTTTTGGAAAATCATTGTGGGGGTGGTGTTGGTTGGTTTTTTGTTTATTCTCAGCGTGGGCTTGGGCCTGTTTGGCAAGTTGCCTACATTCCAAGACTTGGAAAATCCAAAGAGCAACTTGGCATCCGAAGTCATATCGGCCGATGGGGTGGTTTTGGGGACCTATTTCGTTCAAAACCGCTCCAATGCGAAGTATGAGGAGCTATCACCCTATCTGGTGCAAGCTTTGGTCGCTACGGAGGATAAACGTTTTTATTCACATTCGGGGATAGACTTTAGAAGGACTTTCACGATTATCTTTTACAATTTGGTAGGCAAGCGCCAGGGAGCCAGTACGATTACCCAGCAGCTGGCACTTAACCTGTTTTCCGAAGGCCGTGCCCGGAGTACAGGAAAGCGTATCATCCAGAAATTCCAGGAGTGGATTACGGCCGTGCGGCTCGAACGCAATTACACCAAGGAAGAGATCATTACCATGTATTTTAATACGGTGGATTTTGGTGCCTACAATACGTTTGGTATCAAATCAGCCGCCCGCACGTACTTCAACACCACGCCGGATCAGCTCAACCCGCAACAAGCCGCCATTTTGGTCGGCATGCTGAAAGGCCCGGGGATCTATTCGCCGGTACGTTATCCGCAAAACGCGATTCGCAGTCGCAACGTCGTCATCGACAACATGCAACGCATGGACTACATCACCCGTGAACAATCACTGGAATTGCAACGCGAACCCTTGGTGCTGGATATGCGAATGACCAACCACACAGAGGGATTAGCACCCTATTTCAGGGCCGTGATGAAGCGCGAGATACAGCGTACGTTTAACGAATTGTCCATTACCAAGGCAGACGGCACACCTTACGATCTGGATCGGGACGGATTGAAGATTTATACGACGATTAACTCCAAAATGCAGACCTATGCGGAGGAGGCCCAAGCCGAATGGATGAAAAGCCTTCAAGCCGAGTTTGACCGTGAAAAAGGTAATCGGGATTTGTTCCGGGGCGATAACGCCAGGCTGCTGGATGTAGGCATGAAGCGCTCAGACCGCTATCGGATGCTGAAACAAGCCGGGTACTCCGAAGAACAAATCAAAGAAGATTTCGATACACCGATACCCATGACAATTTTTACATGGGAGGGCAATCGGGATACCACGATGAGCCCGATGGATTCCATCCGCTATAACAAGCAGGTGTTAAGAAACGCGATGATGTCTATGGAGCCCCATACCGGCTATGTTCGGGCATGGGTAGGGGGTATCAATTTTGAGCATTACAAATATGATCAGGTTAAAATGGGAACCCGCCAAGTGGGGTCAACAGCGAAGCCGTTTACCTATGCCGTGGCTATCGATAATGGGTTTTCACCATGTTTCCAAGTGCCTAACGTGCCCCTGACCATCGGTAGTGGGCCCAATGCTTGGACACCACGGGGCGATAATAGCGCCGGAAGCTCTATTACCTTGCGGACCGCATTGGCACAGTCGCAAAACTTGGCAACAGCCTACATGGTTAACGAAGTGGGGGCAAGTGCAGTAGCCCAATTGACCACCGCCATGGGTATCACGTCTGATGTGCCGAGCTACCCCTCCATATCGTTAGGGGCTTATGAAGCGTCGGTGTATGACATGGTGGGAGCGTATTCGGCATTCGCTAACCACGGCGTATGGATAGAGCCGACCTACCTCCTGCGCATCGAGGATAAGAACGGTACACCGATTTACGAGCATGCGCCCAAGGTCAGTAAGGTGTTGAATAGCGAGACCGCATATATCATGGTCGATATGCTCAAAAGCGTGGTGGATGCCGGATCAGGCCGGCGTGTCCGTTTCCGCTATGATATCCGATACCCCATGGGTGGCAAAACGGGTACGACGAATGACAACTCGGATGCTTGGTTTATCGGTGTAACGCCTGAGCTGGTAAGTGGCGTGTGGACGGGAGCAGAAGACCGGGGGATTAGTTTTACTTCCATGGCACAGGGGCAAGGTGCGCATGCCGCCCTACCCGTTTTTGCCCTCTATATGCAAAAAGTGTATGCCGATGAGGAACTGGCCTATTCTACCGGGGATTTTCCTCTGCCTGAAGGAGGATTGACGCGCACCTTGGATTGTAGCGAATACGAAAATTTTTATGGAGAGGAGGAGCCAAGGCTGGATGACCGGTTGGGCTTTTGATGAGTAACCTCTGCCGCTTGTTATCATCAGGTAAACGATAAAGTTTCGCTTTTTTCTCAATTCGCAGGCCGGTGGATTGGGATCTGAAAAATACGCGAAGAGGGGTAAAGGATAGACCTTGCGCCTTCGTGAGACAGAATAGAGAAGGGCTTGTCGCGTGTCTGGCATCGTCCAACTGCCGGGTAGGCTTTGTGAAAAATGGTTAAGTTTGATTATCGTAAAGAGCTGTCGGCTATTCCCCACAAGCCGGGTGTATACCAATATTGGGATGCCGAAGGTGAGCTGATTTACATTGGGAAGGCTAAGGACCTGCGAAACCGGGTAGGGTCGTACTTTGTCAAAGCCAACCAACTCAACAGCAAAACCCGTGTCTTGGTGCGTAAGATAGCACGCATCACGTTTACCATTGTTGATACGGAAATTGATGCATGGCTGCTTGAAAACAGCCTTATCAAAAAGCATCAGCCACGCTATAACGTGATGCTGAAAGACGATAAGACGTATCCTTGGATTGTCAT
>CAZXSL010000243.1:0-2943 GCA_964643235.1 uncultured Sphingobacteriaceae bacterium
AGCAGCCATCAGTAGCACTACCGACTATGGGAAGTCCGGTAATCTGCTATGGAACGAGTATTTTGCAAGGGGCTTGTGCCTCGCGACCGGGGATGGCGCATACCAATATCCTCTTGCGCCGGTTTAACCGCGAATTTGTCAATCTCGGATTCAGCGGCAATGCGCGCCTGGACTACGAAGTGGCAGAAATCATTGCGGAGAAACCTTCTTCGTTGATCGTCTTGGACTTTATGCCGAATGTATCGGTAGAACTTATTGAAGAACGTATGGAGCGGTTTTATCGCATTATCCGCGAAAAGCATCCTGAAACGATGATCCTGTTTATCGAAAATCCCCATTATCCACACGGGGCGTTTGACCAGCAGGTAAAACGGACGATAGACGAAAAAAACCAAGCCTTACACCGTGAATTTAACAAACTCGTTTCCCGTGGGGAACGCAACGTTTATTTGGTGCCTGCCATGGGAATGATTGGCACAGATGGCGAGGCCACGATTGACGGTGTCCATTTCACGGATTTGGGGTATATGCGCTATGCCGATTATTTATATCCGTATATTGATATGTTTTTGGATGAATAAGCACTGCGATGTTAGCTTGTGAAGTGCTACGTTTTATCAGTGGTGTTTTCGAGGGAAATTGTAGAATGTGATTTTTTACCTAGTTTTGGGTCGCCCGTAATAGTTGGTAACAGACAGTATGGAAATTATCCCAACCCACATAGCAGATTGTTTTATCTTGGAACCGCGTGTATTTGAAGACGAACGGGGTTATTTTTTTGAAAGTTTCAATGCGGCGGCGTTTGAGCAAGCGACGGGCCAATCCCTTAATTTTGTGCAGGATAATGAGTCGTTTTCCCGTTACGGAACTATACGGGGGCTGCACGCCCAACAGGGAGAATTTGCGCAAGCCAAGTTGGTTCGTGTACTTCATGGCAGGGTGCTGGATGTGGCGGTTGACATCAGACCTGGATCAGCTACGTTTGGTCAGCATGTAGCCGTCGAACTCAGTAGCCAGAATAGAAGGCAACTGTTTATACCCCAGGGTTTTTTGCACGGTTTTTCGGTGCTGACCGAAACGGCTACTTTCTTCTATAAATGCGATAATTATTACGAGAAGTCAGCAGAGATTGGTGTTTCATATCGTGATGGGAGATTAGGGATCGATTGGAGAATCCCTGCGGGTCAGGAGATTATTTCGGAAAAAGATCAGCACCTGCCTACTCTCCATGAGTTGCTAGGATAAGGGTATAGCTGTTTAGATTAGTTCTCTCACTATCAGGGTTTCTGGTGTGTAATTAAGGGTGGTTCGGTATTTCGAGTTAGAACGCTTCGCTTAGCGATAGGTAGAACCCGCCTTGGCGTTTTTCGCCCGGACGTTTCTCTCCCAAGCCGTATTCAAGTCGGATGCTGCTGCTATGCTCGAGGTCGAAGAAATACCGCAGTCCGCCCCCATAAGAGGGCACGAAACGGGTATTGGACAGTCCATCTCGGTAGGTGCTTCCCGTTCCCAAAAATCCGGCAACGCCGATGCGCGGGTGGAACCGATAGCGCAGCTCGGTCTGTGCAGCCACTAGGCTTTGGTCCCGATATCTGCCACCATAATAGCCACGCATGATCATGTCGCCTCCCATATCATGGTATACATGGAAGGGGACCTCCTTGCCCCATGTCGTTCGGTAAATGCCGTTGAGACCTAAGGTCAGTTGTTCGGTAATGGGCAGGAATCCGCGAAGATCAAGGTCTACGACATTGCCCTTAAATGGCGATCGTGTGCCAAAACCCGGCGAATAACTGTATTTGAACCGTGCATAGAAGCCTCGTGTGGTATACGTGTTGTTGTTGCGCGTATCAAAGAGCTGTGTTATCCCGAACGATGCGTAGTACCCGCCAGCTTGTTCCTCAACCGGGAGGTGGCCGAAGATGCCCCCGGCAACCCGGTCGGTGTATCTGAAATCCTCAAAGGCAAAAGCTAACCCCGCATAATAGTTGGGTGCCAACCGGCGTTCTGCCTCAGCACGAATGCGCGCAAGCCGCATGACGACCACGTCTTCATCGGCCAGCCACGTGTCATTGCCGATACCATAAAAGTTGAACGGGAAATCGCGGAAGCGTAATTCCCCGACATAGTGGTATAGGTTGCCTGTAGACCAAATATCGGTGGTCAACTTCAAGTTGGTTTGTTTTTGGGTCGTGAACGTGCCGATAAATGTGATGTTGGACGTGCGTATCGTCGTATCGGCCTTATTGGCGTAGAAGTTGTACACGCCGGCTAATCCAAATTCCAATCCCGTTTCTTGGGCATAACCCAGGGCTGGAAGTACCACGAAGCCCGCCGAGCGTGAGCTGTCCTTCTCCGATGAAATGAAGCGTTGCACAAGTTTGTGGTCCCAAATACGCTGCTTTTCCTGAGCCCATGCGTGTAGGCTGGCTAGGAGGAGCAGTATGGAAATTATGTAGCGAATCGTCATAAGCGAATAATACGGGACGAAGATAGGGGATAGATTTGAGAAATGAGTATTGAGTAGTGGGTATTGCGTATTGAGATGTGAGATATGAGATATGAGACGTGAGATATGAGATATGAGACTTGAGATATGAGATATGAGACGTGAGATATGAGATATATGGCTTTGGGTCGTTCGAATCTCGGTGTTTCTGTGTGTCGTTACAGTGCCTGTTGGCTTCGGTTTTACCCCAGGGTTTTGAACGGCAGCAAGGGGTCCGCTCAATTTTTATATTTTTTTTTTGTATTATTACAAGTTTGTATATCTTTGCAGTCCCTAAAGCACGGGGTTGGTCGGAGATGTTTTTTGATTCTTGTCAGACAATGTTTTTGCAAACGAACCGGGCGATAGCGGAAAGGGTAACTACTTCCCATAAAAGTAGTGCGTACGTTGTTTGAAAATAAGATAATACGCCTCCTTAGCTCAGCTGGTAGAGC
>CAZXSL010000244.1:0-2903 GCA_964643235.1 uncultured Sphingobacteriaceae bacterium
GGATTTTATACGGTAAGCCCCGCAGCGATGAGCTGGCGGGGCTTACTTGTTTTAAGACCATTACAACCTAATCTTTTTTAACCTTCCTTTTATTCATATTTTTTAATAACTCAAAGCTTAGTTTTTGGAAGAATTTACTTTCTTTGCAAAACGATCGTTGTTTTAAAGCTGAGTCGACTGTAAGTAATCGAATTCAGTTTTGAAACAAAGCAAAAGTACCTTTGTTTCACACGTATAGGCAGCCGTATCATTCGCCCCTTATACCATTATGCTTGGAGTAAACAGCTTTCCTCTGAATGGGTGCCTTACCGTTATAAAGGTTAAAATCATGTATACATTATGAGTTTCGAGCAATTAAAAAAGTTAATAGAAGAAGCCTGGGAAAATAGGCAGTTTTTGGATTTTCCGGAATATGCACGAGCGATAGAGACTGTGGTGCTGCGGCTAGACCAAGGCGAACTGCGGGTAGCCGAGCCGATCGGCTCCAGGTGGCACGTCAATGACTGGGTCAAAAAGGCCATCATTCTTTACTTTCCTATCCGAAACATGGAGGTAATCGAAACAGGGCCCTTTGTCTTTCACGACAAAATGAAGCTGAAGAACAACTATAAGGAGCTGGGTGTGCGTGTGGTGCCACATGGGATTGCGCGATACGGGGCTTTTTTAGCTAAGGGTGTCATTATGATGCCTTCGTACGTTAACATTGGCGCCTATGTGGACGAAGGCACGATGATAGATACCTGGGCTACCGTCGGTTCATGTGCTCAAATTGGAAAAAATGTGCATATCAGCGGTGGAGTGGGGATTGGCGGTGTGCTGGAACCCGTACAAGCAGCGCCGGTTATTATTGAAGACCATGTCTTCGTGGGATCACGCTCCATCATTGTCGAAGGTGTACGGGTGGAACACGAAGCGGTGCTCGGCGCCAACGTGGTATTAACCGGATCGACTAAAATCATCGATGTATCCGGTAGCGAACCGGTGGAGTATAAAGGAATTGTTCCAGCGCGGTCAGTCGTTATTCCCGGTTCGTATACCAAGAAGTTTCCAGCTGGAGAATACCAAGTGCCCTGTGCGCTTATCATTGGGCAACGGAAGGAGTCGACGGACAGAAAAACCTCATTGAACGAGGTATTGCGTGAGTATAACGTATCGGTATAATTGTTGGAAAGAATGCAAACTGTACAAGATTCAGATATCAAGCAAGCGCTTGAAACGCTACGTGCCGGTGGGTTAATCCTCTATCCGACTGATACGGTCTGGGGTATTGGTTGCGACGCAACGAACCCCGAGGCAATCGATCGGGTCTACCAGCTTAAAGGACGAACAACGGAAAAAAGCCTAATCGTTTTGTTGGCTGATGACTACCAACTGGAAGGCTACGTACAAGAGGTCCCCGAAGTGGCTTACTCGCTTATTGAATATACCGAAAAACCACTTACTATTGTATACGATAAAGCCAAAAACTTGCCGGACAACCTCGTAGCAAGTGACGGAAGCATTGCGATTCGGGTCGTAAAGCACGATTTTTGTGAACGCCTGATTCAACGATTCCGTCGACCAATCGTCTCCACTTCGGCTAATATCAGCGGAAACCCATCGCCACAAACGTTTGACGATATCGACCAAGTAATCAAAGATGGTGTTGATTATATTGTGGAATTCGGCAGGAACGACCTTTCCCGGCGCCAGCCGTCGACAATCATGAAAATCGGATCGGGCGGAAAGTTTTCATTCCTACGGCAATAATTGTGTGGATTAATCCGTATTTTTGAACCGTTAACCATTAAATAAAAAAAGCATGAGAAATGCATTGTTGTTATTCGCTGCTGCACTTTGCTTTAGTGTAGCTGCGTATGCTCAAGACCAAATTCTTTCGGCCCAACCCGGCGTACAATATGGTAAAGCCATTACAGCTGAAGGTGCTATTGATGTCGAAGCCTTGGAAAGCCATCTGCAAACCGACACCGTATATAACGGGAAAATAACCGGAGAAGTCGTTTCTGTCTGTAAGAAAAAAGGCTGCTTTATCCAAGTGAAGCGTGATGGCGAGGAAGACCCCATTATGGTACGCTTCAAGGACTACGGGTTCTTTATGCCGCAAGATATTGTGGGGCGTACGATTGTCCTCGAAGGCCGTGCTTGGGTTAAGGAAACATCCGTGGCGTCCCTAAAACATTACGCCGAGGACCAAGGCAAGAGCGAGGAAGAGATAGCGTTGATTACCGAGCCCAAAGAGGATGTCGGGATAATTGCTGAGGGCGTCGTTGTCGTTCGGTAAGTGTTCTCTGGCAACACCGATTGCGAAAAGGCGCAGCTTCGCTTGGCCCGGCCATGTGTTGTTGCGCTTTTTGTTTTTCTATTCTCCTATTTAACACATGTCATTAAGTTTCCGAAAACCCTACACGATCCGGGCCAAAGGCCAAATCATTGATCTGTCAACCCCAAAAATCATGGGGATACTGAATGTAACACCAGACTCCTTTTTTGACGGCGGACGCCATAACGGGCTTGCTGCAGCCGCGTCACACGCTTGCCGACTTTGGGAACAAGGTGCGGACATCATTGATATTGGAGCGTATTCGTCAAGGTCGGGAGCAGCGGATATCAGTACTCAGGAGGAGCTTGATCGTATCCTTCCTGTTGTACGAGCACTCACTGCTGAAATACCGGACGTCGTTTTGTCTATCGATACGTTCCGTGCGGAAGTAGCGCGGGAAACGGTTGCTGCAGGAGCGCATATCATTAACGATATCTCAGGAGGCTCCCTCGACGCCGAAATGTTTAGAACGGTAGCCGAATTGGACGTCCCTTATGTCCTCATGCATACACGAGGGACCCCGCAAGACATGCAACAACACACCGATTACCGGAATATTGTCGAGGACGTTGCTCTGTATTTT
>CAZXSL010000245.1:0-1089 GCA_964643235.1 uncultured Sphingobacteriaceae bacterium
CGTACGTTATACATCATCGTTGGTGTATTCCAATCCCGCATATCATAACGTCCTTCGTTGGCCGACACGCGGAAGTTAAAATCCAGCCCTTCGATGATCTTATAATTTAATGCCAAGTTGATCATCAGACGATCGGTAATCTGCTTTCGGTAGTTTTCTGCTGCCCAAATTAAGGGATTCTCGAAAGAGTTTTGCCCTGGTGTTAGTACCCAGCTATCGGGCCAACGACCGTCTTCCATTTGTCCCGCAGGCTGGATCGGTACCATCCGCATAATACGATTCATGACGGTAGCAATTCCCGACTTCGGTTCATCCTTGTCCCAGCGGTTTAATATCACGCCTCCTTCAATATTCACGCGATCTGACAGTTGGGAATTGACACGTACATTCATAGAATACCGTTGTGCACCGGTCATTCCTTTAAGCACTCCTTCTTGGTCCAAGTATCCTGCAGAAAGGTTATACCGGGTTTTGGCTGAACCACCAGAAAAGCGGACGTTATGCTCTTGTATAGGCGCGGTGCCAAACATCACGTCCATCCAGTTTGTATTAGGGTACTCCAGGCTTGTCGGATTATTGCGAAACTCGTTAATAAGGTCCTGCGAATAGTACGGGTTGCCCCCTTGGTTTACCATAGCCTTGTTGTACCATTCCATGAAGTCCACGGAGCTGTCGACCGCGTCTGGCAAGTAAGTTGCCTGTTGTGCACCGAAGTAATTGCTATACTCAATCGATGTTTGATCGCGTGCGCCCAGTTTGGTGGTAATGAGAATTACCCCGTTGGCTGCCCGTGAGCCATATATCGCAGAAGATGCAGCGTCTTTCAAAACGCTAATGCTTTCGATGTCCGAAGGGTTGACGGCAGACATGGGGAATTCCACGCCGTCTACGAGCACGAGTGGATTCAACTTGCTTCCCCCGCCTACTGTACCAATACCACGTATCCGGATAGATGCGTCATCGGCTCCCGGCTGACCACCCGGCTCAGCAGCTCGGCCACGCGGGGATCGTCCTCGATCGTCGCCTCGAGGCGGCGGCGCAGCCGCGCGGTCGCGATCGACAGCACCTCGCTGCGCAGGTTGCGGGCCC
>CAZXSL010000245.1:1099-2868 GCA_964643235.1 uncultured Sphingobacteriaceae bacterium
ATACCTTGGACACCTTGAAGTGCCTGTGAAGTGGTTGTAATCGGGCGATTGTTTAAGTCCTCACCACTGACTACCGCTACCGACCCCGTCAGGTTAACTTTCTTTTGCGTTCCATAACCGACCACGACCACCTCATCCAGGTCGCTGATGCTTTGCTCGAGTGTGATGTTCAGGGTCGACCGATTTCCAATTTGCTCAGTTAGCGAGTTATAGCCGATGATGCTAAACGACAATACGCCACCCTCACCGGGGATGTTGAGCGAATACCGTCCATCCGGGCTTGTGGTCGTTGCGGTATTCGTGCCACTCAGCCGAACAGTGACACCTTCTAGTGGAGCCCCATTGGCATCGGTAACTATCCCGCTAATCGTACGCTGTACGACCTCCACAGGGGGCGTTGGCGTGGCAGCCGGCTGCGAAGTAGCAGTAGGTACCCGACCAATCATGATCATGTTCTCGCTGATGTCGTATGTCAATGCATGCGAAGACAGGACGTTGTCCAAGAATGCATCCAACGGAATCTGCTTGGCCGATACATCGACCTTACTTTGGTCGTTAAGGAAGCGGGTGTTGTACACAACGTGGTATCCGGTCTGTTTTTGAATGGTGTTAAACACCTGCTTTAACGTCTGGCCCTTTGCCTCCAAGGTAATGGTTTGGGAATACGAAGCCGCGCTAAGGTGGAGGCTACCCACGACCATAAATAGGGCTAATAACTTCATGGCAAGCAAAGCTTTTGTTAGTGACCTGTGGGCTAAAGGGTGCCACAGGCTATTGAAAATCATACACATGGTAAAAGTTTAATACTGCACCCCCGTAATTAATTACTAAGTTTGCAGTGATGGATAATTGTATTAGTTGATCCTGTTTTTAATCAATACGTTACCGTCATTTAGCAGGGGAAGTGCGGGAACACTTTCCCTGTTTTTTCTTTTTACTAACTGGTATTCTTGTTGTTCATATCGTAGTTTTTGAGGGTTATTAATTTGTTATTTGATGATGAGTTGCCTGCCTTGCAGGCTGTGTTTTATCTCCGAAATCCGCAGAAACTCCAAAACGGTTTGCAGCGTGACATTGCGGGGCATGGTGCCGTTAAACCGATCGTCAGGTACCTCTTGCTCGTACACCACCTCGATATCGTACCAACGGACCATCATGCCCATCATATCCGATAGGGTGGTGTTATCAAAATGAAAATACCCTTCTTTCCATGCGATAAAGGGAGCGACATCGACATCCTGTTTACGGATGCTAGCATCCCTAATAATACCTTGCTGATGGGGTAAGAGCTCTACGCTTTGGTTGGACGGCAATGCGGTCAACCGGACATTACCGTTGACCAAGGTGGTATACGAGCTTTGCTCATCCGGATAGGCGGATAAATTAAAGGCTGTACCCAAAACTTCAATCTCTTGTCCCCGGCTATGCACGATGAATGCGCGCTTGGAGTCGTGTGCCACCTCGAAATATGCTTCACCTACGAGTTCCACTTCGCGGGTGTTGCCGACAAAAGCTGAGGGGTATTTTAAAGACGAGGCTGCGTTTATCCATACTTTGGTCCCGTCAGGCAGGGTAACCTGGTATTCCCCGCCATTGGGGGTGGTAAGCAGGAGCATATGCGGGCGCCCCGATTGACGCTGCGTCAGTATCTCGCTTTCCATAATAAGGCTTCCATCGCCATAGGAAACTTGGTCGGATCCCATTACCAGCTCGTCGTGCTTGCTGCTCAACTCAATGTGTCGTCCGTCGGCTAGTTGCAGTACCGCCCG
>CAZXSL010000246.1:0-435 GCA_964643235.1 uncultured Sphingobacteriaceae bacterium
TCAAATCCATATCACCGAGCGTCAGCAGCTCGTTGATGAATATGCCTATTTTGACTTACGGCAAGCATCCGATAAAACGGAACGGCAGTTTGCGTTCTTTAATGCGAACATCGGCAATTGCCTGCCTAACATACCCTATACGGCGTATTCCGAACTGTTTAGGAAAATGCAGTTAAACAGAAGGCTCTGCTTTCACGATACACAACACGCAGCCCAGCGCGGTTTTTTAACCACCACAGGATGGGACACGGGCTGGGCATCGTCGCTACGCCAAACGCCCGGCATAATATGTACCTATCACATGGGCTCGTACCGATACATCAATTACCTGTTGGCCTTGTCGGGCGTACCCATTAGCATGGTGGTGTCTGGTGCCGCGTATGCGGATGAACACCGTGAACTGTCCAAGCAATATCGCAAAGTAACCCAAGCGGC
>CAZXSL010000246.1:445-2853 GCA_964643235.1 uncultured Sphingobacteriaceae bacterium
CAGCGGCGGGGGTGGAGCTCGACATGGAGCTGATTGATGCCACCCAGCCCAATTCGCTCTGGCGGATGGCCAAAGCCGTACGCCTAGGGAGGAGCCTGCTGGTTTATATCGACGGCAACACGGGCGTAGCTAGCAAGGGCCATAAAAACCTGGTGCCTGCCACCTTTTTGTCTAGGCAGATTAAAGCCCGCCAGGGGGTGGCCCTGCTGGCCTACCGGCTTGGCGTGCCGATTTACCCCGTGGTATGTACGCGTGGCGAGATGGACGATCCCGTTGCTAACCGGCAATTAACCTATCGATTGTTTGAGCCCATTGTCCCTGCGTACAATGGGAACATGAAGGATTTTATACGGAAATCGACACGCCAGCTTTATGGGATACTTGCAGATGCAGTAAGGCAAGCGCCCTGCCAGTGGGAGGGGTGGCTAAATATACACCAGCATCTTATCTTGGAGACGGACCGGGCTGGGAAGGGTCTGCCCGAACCCATGGAATTCGATTTTGCAACGCTGCGGTTTCGGCATAGTCCATACCTGTTGCACCAACCTACTTACCAAACCTACCGTACCGATTGGATGGGATACGGCCATTGGAAAATGATATGGATGAGGCGTTTACAGTTGGAATGATTTGGAGTTTATAAATTTTTCCGATATTAAGGACAAATTTAACCTTGATTATGCGTTCGCCCACGTAATTGGGGGTGGCTAAAGCACGTAATGGAAAGGCTAATGCATAATCCGGGTATAAAAACCCGAAATTATGAATAAGCGAAAATGGTACGCAAAAACCATCCTCGATATTCCGGTTGGTTTTGTGTTTCTAGCTACTTTAATCTACCTGGCCGCAACCTATATCAAAAACACTTTACGATACGGGTCGGCAAATCTGGTCACGGTTCTGATCATCGGTGGGTGCATCATATTGGCCTGTCTGGGGTCGGCTTCCATCGTCCGATCTCTTTATCGCTCACAAAACCATTTTCGGGCAGGCATCATAGCCGTGTTGGCACTCCTGCTATTGGTGTTTGCCGCATGGCTAATTGTGGAAGTCAAGCTGCCCATACTCGGGGTGTCCCTAAGGAAACCGCACATTCCGTTCAACTGGTCAGAATTTCTGTCAAAAACCATCAATGCCCTATTTACAATAAGTATGGCAACACTTGCTTATGCGTTTTATTTGTTCAAGATAACCGGAGATCGGGTGCGGCACGAATTGGAGCGGGAGGCCATGATCAGGGAAAAAGACCTGGCCAACGCGCGGACTAATACATTACTATATGCCATGCAATCACATTATACCAAATACGTCATGTCAGATATCGTAGCCCATACCGTTATGAACGACGACCAGTACGCCGCTGAACAAATTGTGCATATCAGCAAGACTTTTGAATACGTGGCTGATATAGCACAAGGAGACTCGCCGGTCGTATCCATTCATCGAGCGCTGGCCTATTTTTATCAGGTGGTCGACTCCATACGCCTGCGAAGGGGAGGTGATAGCCGGATTGTCCGGATTCGGATAGACGGCGAGCCTAGCATGCAGGAGATAGGGGCACTAACCCTGACTACACTGCTAGAGAATAGCGATACCCATGGTTGCGTGGATGCGGATAACCCAATAGACGTGTACTTTTCATTCCAACGTGGATCGTTGTTTTTCCGCTGCCACAATAGCAAGCACCCCTTGAGTAGCAGGCGGGAGACAACGGGCCAAGGTCTTGACTTGGTCAAACAGGAACTTGCTTTCCTAACCCGGCATCAGGTCTTGCTTGAAATTGACGATAACGATACCTCGTATACCGTAAGTCTAACCATATATTACCTATGATGGAAGAACCTGTAGTGTACTATGCCATAATGGATGATGATGAGAAAATACACCATCTCCTCTTGAAGTATTTTGAATCGTTTCCCACTTTTGAGTGTAAGGGACGTTTTACAACGGCGAGCGAAACACGCGATTTCCTGATGGCTAATCCTGTCCATTTGCTCCTTGCCGACGTACAGTTGCCCGATATGGACGGCATGGATATGATAGAATCCCTGCCCGATAAGCCATGGGTGGTCTTTATAACAGGGCATAACTCGAAGAAGACGGCTACGCGGAGCTATAACGTGGATGCGGTCCACTATTTAACCAAGCCGATATCATTTCGTGATTTCCGGGAGGCTATGCAACGCACCATCCAACGTATTCGTGGCAATGTACTGGCGGAACCCTCGTTAGCAGAATATGCTTTTTTCCATAGTGGCACGGTCGTAGAGCGGGTGCTATTGGGTGATATCCGGTATATGGAGGTAGTGGGTAACGACTTGACGATTTATTTAGGAGGGGGTAACAAGGTGGAGATTCGGCATACGTTAAAAGATGCGATGGATAGGTTGCCTGAGCGATACTTCATG
>CAZXSL010000247.1:0-2831 GCA_964643235.1 uncultured Sphingobacteriaceae bacterium
TTGGACAAATTAAAAGAACGTTATCAGATTCAACAACAATGAAATTGTGCAGTCCCTTTAATATAACAAGCTTTTGATCAGGTGTATGCACCATGCAATTGGATGAATCATACACCATTACTTTGGCGTTCGCGTTTACGACATTTCCCAAGTAATCTTTTTCTGAAGCTTCGTATACCGAAGACCATGTTCCGAGGTCAGACCAGCCGAAATCGACGGGAAGGACGTACACGTTCTCCGCTTTTTCCATGATGGCAAAGTCGATAGATATATTTCCACAACGGATAAAAGCATTTGCAATAAAGCGTTGCTCGTTTGGCGTGTTATATACCTCTGCACCTTCAGTGAATATTTCGTTCATTTCGGTTTCATAGGTATCGAGCGCTTTGATAATTGCGTTAGCCGACCAAATGAAAATTCCGGAATTCCAAAGAAAATCACCACTCTGCAAAAATGTAGTAGCAAGTTCAAGATTTGGTTTTTCAGTAAATGTTTTAACTTTTTTCACGTTGGGTACTTCGGACTTTTTTCCATATTGTATATATCCGTACCCCGTATCGGGTCGTGAAGGTTTGATTCCCAAGGTAATGAGCCAGTCGTGATTTTCTGCACACTCTAGTGCTTCCTTCACGTTTTCCACGAATCGCTCCGTATCAAGGATGAGGTGGTCTGCGGGAGCTACCACAATTGTTGCGTTGGCATTTAATTGTTTAATTTTATGGGTAGCGTAGGCGATACACGGAGCCGTGTTACGCATGATAGGCTCCAGAATCAATTGGTGCTCCTTAAGTGTGGGTAATTGCTGCAAAACCAGTTCCTTGTAGGATTCATTAGTAGCAATAAGGATATTCGACTCAGGCACAATCTTCGCAAACCGTTCAAAGGTAGTTTGCAACAAAGACCGTCCTGTACCCAGCATGTCGATGAATTGCTTGGGTAGTGCGGCCTGGCTGACGGGCCAAAAACGGCTTCCAATCCCTCCGGCCATGATAACGGCATACTTGTCGTTCATTTTTTTGGTTTTTTCATAGGGGAAGAGCCCCCTTTTTTATTAATTCACAGTCGGCACGGGATAAGGTTCGATGGTTAGCATTCCGTTCACTGACCGTTTTTTATCAATTATTTTTCCGGATTTTCCGTTCCCGGAGCTTAAGTGTCATTTTTGCGTAATCGATCACTCCACCATAATCCATCAACACATCTCCACCGATGACACCAATAACCGGACTAATGCCCATTTGCTCGTACGCATAATTAATGGTGGACAAGTCCAGCACAGCTATTCGGATTTTTTTCAGCTGCCATTGTCCTATCCGTAATATCGGCAATAGGAGGGTAAAGCTTTCCATGCTCGTGGTACCCAATCCCGTCGACAGGTATTCGGAATATTCCAAAGCAGTATTTTCGTCGAGTAATTTCTCGACAATGGATTTGTCAAACACGGTTTTGGAAGCACCAGTGTCTAAGACAGCCTGATATATTTTTCCAAAAACCTCAATGTCAACCAAAAGATGATAGCCATTGTCCTGTAGGGACAATGGCATTAGCGGAACGGTTACCATCTATGACAGTACTCCGATTTCCTTAAGTACATTATTCATATTGCGTACAGCCTCCGCACTCTTACGGAAGGCTTCTTTTTCAGCTTCATCCAGTGGCAGATCGAGAATACGTTCCCAACCTGATTTCCCCAAAATAACGGGTACACCCAAATTGATGTCTTCTTGTCCATATTCGCCTTCGAGTAATACTGAGGCAGTAAATAGTTTCTTTTGGTCGCGAACGATGCTTTCCACGACTGCTGCCGTTGCCGCACCCGGTGCATACCAAGCCGACGTACCAATTAACTTGGTTAAGGTAGCACCGCCAACCATTGTTGCCGAAACGATTTCGGCTTGTTCATCGTCAGTGAGGTATTGGGTAACGGGGACGCTGTTCCACGTTGCATGCTTGATTAACGGTATCATTGTCGTGTCGCCATGCCCACCAATGACAATGGCATTTAAGTCTGCAGGTGATGACCCTAAGCGCTTGCTCAGCTGATACCGGAACCGAGCCGAGTCAAGTGTACCCCCCATACCGATAATCCGGTTTTTAGGGATGCCCGTAGCTTTCAACGCCAAATAGGTCATGGTATCCATGGGGTTTGAAACCACTACGATAATAATATCTGGCGAATATTTTAACAAGTTTTCCGCCACGGTTTTGACAATGTTTGCATTGGTGCCGATAAGTTCCTCGCGGGTCATCCCAGGCTTACGGGGTATCCCCGAAGTAATGACGGCCACTGCTGAACCAGCAGTTTGAGCGTAGTCGTTGGTTACACCTGTAATTTTCGCATCAAAGCCCAGCAATGCTGCAGTTTGGGCCATGTCTTGGGCTTTTCCTTCGGCTAATCCTTCCTTGATGTCCAACAAAACGATTTCCTCTGCCACTTCCCTTCTGACCAAGTTGTCTGCCGTGGTGGCACCGACTGCTCCGGCACCCACTACCGTTATTTTCATGAGTTTTATTTTATGTAAAGTGAAATACTTAAATGTGCTGTGATTTTAGCGTCGCTAAATTAACAATACGCAATTGATAATAAAAATGATATGCTAAACTACCTGGAAATAAATCGTGCTGTAGCCTGAAATTGACGTTAAAATGGATATCCAATGGCTAGGTTAAAGATTAAATTATTTCTTCTCCATTCCGAATCACGAAAATTAATCTGGTTCATTACCCACCGGTTTCCACTTTCGGGTATATAAGGTAGACGGATAGGCATCGCCAAGTCGGCTCGCAGGATTAAAAACGAAAAATCAAACCGCAGCCCGAATCCGGTACCA
>CAZXSL010000248.1:0-2722 GCA_964643235.1 uncultured Sphingobacteriaceae bacterium
ATATTGAGCTGTTGGATGGCAATGCCTTTGAGATTTATAGGCAAGTTTCGGTTTCCTGTCCGATTATTTTCACCACGGCTTACGACAAATTTTGGATGGATGCCTTCGAAAGTAATGGTATCGCCTATTTGTTAAAGCCATTTTCAAGGGAGCGTTTTCACAGGGCTTGGGATAAGTTCACTTTATTCAGGGGTACGTTGTCGAGTGAGCATCACCAGTTGGCCAATTTGGCAAAGCTCATGGAGCAAAATTTGAAAATGGTGTCTTTTAAAAAGCGATTTGTCGTGCATAGGCGTCAAGGAATTTATTTTCTCGGTGTGGAAAATGTCACATTGTTCGAAGCCAGTTCGGGTGTGATTTACGCCTTCGACATGGTGGGTGAAGTGCATGTGCTGAGCGAATTGACGTTGAGGGAAATAGTGGAGAAACTCGATCCGAATGATTTTTTCCAGATTAACCGTAGTCAGGTAGTTCACAAACTGTACATTGAAAAGATAGAACGGTACGCCAAGAACACTTTGGCGGTTAAAATAACGGGTCGTAATGACCTGCTAAAAACCAGTCAGAGCAATACGGCGAGGTTTCGTGAATGGATTGAGCGATAGCGTAGATGTAAACTGTAGGGAATCTTGACTAAACACGGAAGCAGTTTACAATCCGTTTGCCTCGCGTATTTTCTCGATGAGGTAGTTTGTTCCCAATAATTCGCTGCAGGTCATCACGGCACTGATCGTAACCCCCAATATGCCATGCATGTTTACGCCTTGCCCGGTTAGCAGTAAGTTCTTAATCTTGGTGCGGGAGGGGAGGTAGTTCTGTAGAGGCTGCTTGACGTCTTTTACAAATCCGTACATACTACCCGTTTCACTGCCAATATAGTCTCGATAAGTAAGCGGTGTTGCCGTATAAGTGGCTTTGATGTGGTTGTTGATGCCGGGGAATCGTTTTTCCAATACCGACAAGATGGTTTGGGCTTTTCGTGCTTTGAACTGTTCGTATGAAATACCGCGTTCCTGTTCGGCCGCTACCGTATTTCGCGTGTCTGCCCAAGGAGCCACTTCCGAATAGTCCATATAGGTAAGCACGGACATGCTATCGGCCCATTGTGGCTCCTTATTGTCGGGGCTCATGCTAGCCATGAATCCTGTCGGCCAGTCTTGTGGCTCGTCATGTATGCTCTGCCATACGGATTGTTCGTTCTGGAAATGGTAGAAATTCTGGTTGGCGTAAGGTACCATTCGTTTGTCGAAAACGATATACAAGCTAAACGAAGAGGTCGTATCCTCGGCGTTACGAATTCGGTTTGAATAGGTTCTGCGTATCGGGAAGTCGCCAATGAGCTTCAGTGTCGTTTTGGGATCTACATTGGAGATGAAGGTCCTTCCACGGTATGTTTTCCCATCTTTAGTGGTGACGGAGCTGACGAGTTTATCATCGTAATGGAATGCCGTTACCTCTTGGCGTTTTAGTACTTCTCCGCCCGCCTTCCTGATCTCGCGGATGAGGAGTTTGGCAATCTGGCTACCTCCGCCGATGCAGCGCCAGGCACTCTCGATGTACGAATTGACCGACAGCGCATGTACGTAAAATGGAGTTTTGTCTTTGTAACCTGCGTACAACAAGTTGGAACCGGCCAATACGGCTTGCAGCTTGGGGTTGTCCGTACAGCGCTTGATGGCATCATGGACAGTAATGTGGAGAAATTCTCCGATATCGTGCTCGGGAGGTGCATTGCGGAGGTTGTATAGGGGGTATCCGTGACAGGCTTGCTTGAGCATATCGATGTATCGTTGTATACCTAGGCGTTCGTCCGGAAATTGCTTGCTGAGTTGCTCGATGAAATTATCGTAACCCTGTGCGTACGGATAAGTCGTGTCATCCCCATCAAACGAAATAACGTCAAAAGCGTCCATGTCCATCCGTTCGATGCGTAGTTTGTCGGCAATGCCTAGGTATTTAAAATACCGATACAGGTTTTGGTGAGGGAGGAGCCCGCCGATATAATGTACGCCTGTATCGAAGATGCATCGGTTGCGCGCAAAGGTTTGCAAGTTTCCTCCAAACTGTTTGTTTTTTTCCAATACCAACACCCGCCATCCCTCTTTAGATAGGATGTTGGCACAAACCAAGCCTCCTAGTCCGCTCCCGATGATGATGACGTCATATTCTTGCATGTCGGTAAAGCCTGATAGTTCCTTGTTCAAATAGGAGTTGGTAGTTTTGGTTTAACCATGGATGAGCATTTGCGTCATCCACCTCTTCAAAAACCAGCCATTCCGGCTCTGCATCGCGGGGCGCCGAATAGTATGCCGCATTACCCGAGATGATGAGCACGTGGTGCTGTGGGCCAAAAGTAGGACAATCTTTGGCAAAATTCAACCCGTACTTGTTCGTGGTATAGGTATTGCGAGCCACCGACAGCTTTTCCTCATCTGGGTCCCATGCGTCAATCCTGCGGTGGCCGGCGTCATATACCAACAAGAAATCGAGTACGCCATATCCGCAGCCTAAATGCAGGATGTGTGCATCTAAGGGCAACTCACGTGCCAGCGCTAAATAGGACCCCGCATGGTCGTTATAAGTGGCTTTTACGGCTTTTTGGATGGCTCTGGGTTTGTACACAAAATTAGCGTGGGTTTTACCCCACAAATATTGGGGTTTCTCAATTTCATTGCGAAGTAAGCGAAACTTTGTTTTGAAATAGCGGGAAATGGCTTTGGTT
>CAZXSL010000249.1:0-2663 GCA_964643235.1 uncultured Sphingobacteriaceae bacterium
TCGAAAATAATTGTCATATGACATCGTCTTCAATCAAAGCCATGCTTCGGCACCTTTGGCGCAACCGCCTTTTCACAGTGTTGAATATTTTGGGACTGACCATCGGCATCAGCGCCTGCTGGGTCGTGTATCGCATTGTCGACTTCGAGTTGAGCTACGACAAGCAACATCCGCAAGCGGAGCGGATATATCAAATGGTGGGGCAATATAAAGAGGATGGGCAGGAGTCCGGTTTTGGTGGGGTTCCCCTCCCTTTGGCCCCGGCATTGGCCGAAGGCATTACCGGCGTGGAGTTGGTCGTGCCGATTTACACCCAATATTTTGAAAAACTGACCTTGCCCGCATCAGGTCAATCGCCCGAAAAGATCGTGGAAAATCCCCGTGTTGTCGCCACCTTGCCTGCGTATTTCGACATGGTACCACATCGTTGGCTGGCAGGCAACAAGCAAACGGCACTTGGTGCACCAGACCAGGTGGTGCTGACCCAATCGCGGGCTGCCGAATACTTTCCCGGATTGCAACCCCAGGATTTGCTTGGTAAAACCCTATACCATGATACCTTGGCCAGGGCAATTACCGGTGTTGTGGCTGACTTGGGTTACCCAAGCAGTTTTGAAGAAAAGGAATTTGTTGCCGTGCTAGCCGAAGAATGGTCGTCAGACAACTGGTTAGGGTCAAACTCCCGTCATTTGGTCTTCGTCAAAGTAGTCGAGGGCGGATCAATAGACCAAATTGTAGACTTTGCAACCAAACGACGACTTGAATTTGCAGCAGATTTCCAAAAGGAGTACGGCATTAAGTCGTGGTTTGAAGCACTGCCGCTGCCTGAGAAGCATTTCGCGGGTGAGTATGCGACGACTTCGCGATCCGCAAGTATGAACGCCTTGTATGGGTTGATGGGGATTGGTTTTTTCCTACTCGTCCTTGCCTGTATTAATTACATTAACCTGAGTACAGCCCAAGTGCCTCAGCGTGCTAAGGAAATAGGCGTCCGCAAGACGCTTGGCGGCACGCCTGGAACACTAATTAGCAACTTTTTAATCGAAACGCTAGCTATCGTTATCGTGGCCCTGTTGCTGGCCATTCCGGTGACGAAACTTTTTGCAGCGGTCTTTCCAGAGTTTATTCCAGAGGGCCTGACGGAATTTCAAAATCCCTTTGGGCTGGCTTTGTTTCTCCTCATTCTTCTTCTGGGCATTACCTTCGCGGCCGGCAGCTATCCCGCGTGGCTCATTACGCGGGTGCGTACGGTGCAGGTGCTGAAGGGACAAGGCGAGAAAATGATTGGGGGCGCGCGACTGAATTTCAGGAAGACACTCATTGTATTTCAGTTTGTTATAGCTCAAGTCTTCGTCGTTAGTGCAATCATCATTGCTCAGCAGCTCAACTATACCTTGGAGAAAGACCTTGGCTTCTCGCACGATGCGGTGGTAACCATCCCAGCACCCTATCGTTCTGACCAAGGGGCAGACATCGACCCCTTTATTTACAAGCGTGCCTTGGCGCAGCGGTCGGAAATAGCAGGTGTGGCGCTGGGCCATGAACCATTGAATAACAACCATTGGGGCACCGAACTATATTATAACAGCGATACCGGGCAAGTGCGGGTTAACATGCCTCGTAAATACATCGATGCGGATTATTTGCCACTCTACCAGTTTGAGTTATTGGCAGGTACCAATATCCAGCAGACGGACACGTTGCGCGACCTAATTATTAATGATGCGGCACGCAAAGCCTTTGGATTCGATACGCCCGAAGCCGCCATCGGGCAATTCCTCATATTCCAGAAACAGTCATACCCCATCGTAGGCGTAGTTGCTGATTTCCACCAAAAAGATCTACATGTAGCGATCGGGCCGATCTTTTTGGCGGTGTCTGCGCACCGGGGCTCCTTGCAAACATTCAATATCAAGTTGCCAGCAGACCGCTCCCAATGGCAAAAAGCCCTTACGGCCATGGAGCAGGAATGGAAAGCCATTTATCCAAACGCGCCGTTTGATTACCGCTTCAGCGACGAGCGGATCAAAAACTTATACGAATCCGAACACCGGATGGCTAAACTCATCGGTCTGGCAACGGGTATCACAATATTTATCAGTTGCCTTGGCCTGTTTGGCCTGGCTACGCTGACGGCATTCCAGCGCACCAAGGAAATCGGTATCCGCAAAGTGCTGGGCGCATCCGTATCCGGCATTGTGACCATGCTGTCCAAAGATTTTGTAAAACTTGTGTTTTTGGCCATTGTCATCGCCTCGCCCATTGCGTGGTGGGCGATGAACAAATGGTTGGAGGATTTTGCCTATCGCATCGATATCGAATGGTGGATGTTTGCCGTGGCGGGTTTGGTTGCGGTGGTCATCGCATTGCTGACGGTAGCTACACAAGCGATACGGGCTGCGGTGGCTAATCCGGTGGATTCGCTGCGTGATGAGTAGAGGAAAACGGATGGGCGTCTCATCCCGATATCACTTCGTCCATCGAGACTTCACTCCGCTCAGTATCTCAATATTGAACATAGCGAAATCCCGCAAGGAGGGACTGCACTACTTAAATCTCAAATCTCATATCTAAAAGGTGGTACATGATGAGTTGTATTTTTGGGACAAAAACTGGCAAAACGAAAAAATCGTGTCCCAAATATACAAAAAAAAATGCCAGCC
>CAZXSL010000250.1:0-2632 GCA_964643235.1 uncultured Sphingobacteriaceae bacterium
ATCCGAATGAGAATCCACCTTTTTGGCTAAACGCAAATTGGAACAATGATTCCCTGGCATTTTGGTTGGTGTTGCTGAAGTTATCGGTTAGATTGCTCGCCAATACGGGAGCACCACCGATACCTCCGGCCTGCCCATTGATGATACGGTCACATGCTTCTATACACTCGTCCCACATAGGTGTGCCAACGAAATACTCAGCATTGAGGTATAATTCGGCTAACATCGCGTATCCAGCCGTAGCTGACACACGCCCTACCAACTCCGTGGAGTACGGCAACAATTGTGGTACATAAGTTTCCAATTCAGTTTTGATGAATTCGAACACTTCTGCACGCGGCTGTGTAGGTGGGTTCAGTGGTTCGCCCACGTTAACCACGATGGGTACGTTGCCCCATAACTCCATGATTTTCATGTAGTGGAATGCACGCAATACACGAAGCTCCGCCAAGATGGCTGCCATTTCCGTATCCGATATCCCGAGTGCTGCATAATCAACTGTTTCCAGATCTTCTAATGCAGCATTAACATAACCCACACCGGTCCACATCAGTACCCATGCTGCACGCATCCGGCCTTCGTTCTCTGTCCAAGTATGGTAATGCTGGCGAAAGTGGTCGCCACCATCGTACCCATGGCGCCCTTTTTGAGGCCAAGCCAACTGGTCGGCCGACATTTCGCCGTGGTAGTAATATGCGTTTTGACCGGTAGGTGCAAGCCAGGCCTGCATGTGTGTAAATGGCCTCAGCGCCGCTTGGAGCACTTCCACGCGGTTGTTATAGAAGTTGTTTTTATTTAGTTCACTGTACAAGGACTCATCCAAGTTTGTACATGCGCTCATGCCACATAACGTCGCCGTTGCCGCAGTCATGAAAAACGCTCTTTTTATCATTTTTTTCATCTTGATCATCATTTTAGAATCCAACATTCAACCCGATAGCCCATGATTTCGTACGTGGATAGAAGCCTCTCATATCAAGGCCTGTATCAAATCGGGTGTCCTCCAGTTCTGGGTCGAGACCGCTATAACCACTAATCGTAAGGAGATTCCGTCCGGTCACATATAAACGCATGTTGCGGATGTAAGACGAACGGATATCAAACGTATAACCCAAGGTTAGGTTGTCAAGTTTAACAAAATCGCCCCGCTCGATGTAGTAATCGGAATATTGTGGATCATCATCCAATTCGGCGTGTGTCGTGATGGCGCTCTTCAACATGTTATTTGGCAACCAGCGTTTGTTACCGAAATACATTTCTTTACCATTTAGGATATCAAAGGCAAATTTGCCACGGAAGAATACGGTCAAATCGAAGTTTTTATAGAAAAACGTGTTGCTTAGTGACGCCTGGTATTTCGGCACACCGTTTCCGATAATGGTCAAGTCGTCGTTATTCATACCTGACACACCCGAAGTGGTTCCGTCGGCTTTGTAGAACAGCCACCTACCCTCGTCGGTAAAGCCCGCAAACCGCTTTCCATAGAAGTTACCAACGGCACCACCTTCTTCCAAACGGATGGAGTTACCCAAGTTGCCCGGTGATGGAAGTCCACCGAATTCCAACCAGTTCGCTTGGAACACGTCGCTGGAAAGCTTAGTCAATTTATTGAATTGGGAGTTGCCCGCAAAATCGATAGTCCATCTGAAGTCATTCTTTTGCATCGCAATGGCAGACAATTGTAGTTCAACCCCGTTGTTGCGAATCGAACCGACGTTCGTATAGATGAAATCCCTTACGAATGGTGGCTGCTGGGCGTTATAGTTGTACAGCAGGTCACGCGTTTCGCGGTTGTACACATCCAATGCACCACTAATCCGCCCGTTAAGCACAGCAAAGTCCAAACCGATGTTCCACTCGGCCTTTTGCTCCCAGCGCAGGTCGGGGTTCGGGTTACGCGCAGCACCGTAGGTCTGGTAGTAAATACCCTCTTGTGGATATACCCCTCCGGTACTCAACGTCACCAACGATTGGTAGTTCGGGATACCTTGGTTACCTGTGACACCGTAACCAGCCCGTAGTTTTAAGTGGTCGATAACGTCAACACCGCTAAAGAAATCTTCTTCGCTCAATGTCCATGCAGCTGAAACAGCCGGGAAGTTACCCCATTTGTGGTTCGCACCGAAGCGCGACGACCCTTCGCGACGAAGGATACCTTGGATAAAGTACCGGTTTTTGTAGGCGTAGTTTACACGACCAAAAAATGCAATTAGCGTGTTATCATCTTTGAAACTTCCCAAACCTGGTCTTGGCAGCTGGGTGTTCTGAATCGCACTTCCCGCTCCTAGGTTCCAGTCGAGGAAACCATCAGTCGTAAAACCGTTGTTGTTGACGTTAAACCGTTCGTAGGTTTCGTACTGGTAGCTATAGCCCAGTAAAGCCGTGATACGATGGTCTTGGTTCAGATCCTTGGTATAGTTCAACGTGGATTCAAAAGTGGATTGTGCCCTCTTTTCGTTTTGCTTAGACGCATATCCCATTCCACGCCAGTCTGAAGCTGGACGCTGGTCCCAATCTTGTGAGGAACGGTAGTACCTATCGTTCCAGTTGTTAAGCAAGTATGATCCGAAAGCCGAAGCCGTCAACCCGTCTATAATCTTCAACTCCAGGCGTGCATCCCCAGAAATAGTTT
>CAZXSL010000251.1:0-2605 GCA_964643235.1 uncultured Sphingobacteriaceae bacterium
TGGTGGTGTCGCCGACATCCGATCGCTTGCAGTTGCTCGAACCGTTCGCAGCGTGGGAAGGTACCGACCTGTTGGGATTGAAACTGCTGATCAAGGCCAAAGGCAAGTGTACGACGGATCATATTTCCATGGCCGGACCCTGGTTGAAATACCGCGGGCACCTCGATAATATCTCCAATAACATGTTGATCGGTGCGGTTAACTACTTCAACGAGAAGACGGACAACATCAAGAACCAGTTGACAGGCGAATACGGTCCTGTACCGGCTACGCAACGTGCGTATAAAGCCCAGGGCATCGGGTCATTGGTGGTAGGCGACGAAAACTATGGCGAAGGCTCATCGCGTGAGCACGCGGCGATGGAGCCCCGTCACTTGGGTGTACGTGCCGTATTGGTCAAGTCGTTTGCCCGTATCCACGAGACTAACTTAAAGAAGCAGGGTATGTTGGCCCTGACTTTTGCCGATAAGTCGGATTACGATAAGATTCAGGAAGACGACACCATCGATATCATCGGCCTGACGGAATTTGCGCCAAACAAGCCGTTGACTTTGGTATTGAACCATGGAGATGGAACGAAAGACGAAATCCAGGTCAACCACAGCTACAACGAGCAGCAAATCGGCTGGTTCAAAGCTGGTGGTGCATTAAACATCATCCGCCAACAAAGCCAAATGGCTTAAGAGGCATAACTAACTAAACGATGCGAATGCCGCATGTCGCCTTCAAGGGTGACTGCGGCATTTTTCATTGGCTGTCCGTCCGCGCGTTTGGATTTTGGACATATACACGATGGGGCAAGCCTGTGCCGGGAAATACCGATTACCAGCCTTGGATAGCTCCGCCCTTGAACTCGCGCTCGGCGGCTTCGACTACTTCGTCCGATTGGTAGGATTGAACGAATTTACGGATTTTATCCTCGTCTTTGTTGTCCTCCCGAGCCACCACGAGGTTGACGTAGGGTGAGTCCTTGCTTTCCACAAAAAGGCCGTCCCTTGATGCGATCAGTCCATTGGGTGTGGCAAAGGTGTTGTTGATGATGGCAATGCTGACGTTGCGGTCGTCCAATGCCCGTGGCAACTGTGGAGCTTCCAGTTCCAATATCTTCAAGTTTCGGGGGTTGTCGATGATGTCATTGACCGTGGGCAGCAGCCCGATATCTGCGGGGAGTGATAAGAGGCCCGCATCGCGGAGCAGTAGCAAAGCACGCCCGCCGTTAGTGGGATCGTTGGGGATGATAATGGTGCTGCCGTTTTCCAGTTCGTCGATGTGGTCTATTTTTCGGGAATAACCCGCGAGCGGAAACACGAACGTATTGCCTACAATGGCAAAATTGTATCCGCGTTGCTCCGCCTGTACGTCTAAATAAGGCTTGTTTTGGAAAACATTGGCATCGATATCGCCTTGGTGGAGTGCTTCGTTGGGTAGTACGTAGTCGTTGAAGGCAACAAGTTCCA
This sequence comes from uncultured Sphingobacteriaceae bacterium, assembly GCA_964643235.1. Classification (GTDB taxonomy): domain Bacteria; phylum Bacteroidota; class Bacteroidia; order Sphingobacteriales; family Sphingobacteriaceae; genus CAYRGQ01. Next base: position 1,458 of record CAZXSL010000251.1, read on the forward strand.
CCTCAAGGCCGAATCGCTCCAAGGCAACCTTCTTAGCCGCTTCCGCCAAAGCATATTCTGGTCCGGACTGCACGCCTACCCGGATGTAGTTAGGGTCATCCCGTCGTGTGTTTCCACAGCTCAAGGATAAGGTAAGAAACAAGACCGCAGCCAAAAAGACAGTAATTCGTTTGATGATAAATGTATTCATAAATAAAGGATAGACAATGATTATTTTCGATGGTCGACACGTTTGGAAACCGTATCTCCCATAAATTGTATTAAGAAAACGAGTGCAACCAACAAGATCAGTACGATGTTCATGACTACGACATCATACCCCACATAGCCGTATTGATAACCGATTTGACCCAGTCCGCCGGCACCAACCGCACCACCCATAGCCGAATAGCCAACCAATGAGATAAGCGTTATACTGGCTGCGTTGATAATGGACGGTAAGGCTTCAGGCAAGAGTACCTTAACGACAATTTGCCACGGCGAGGCTCCCATGGCCCGGGCAGCTTCGACCAGTCCATGCGGTACTTCGAGTAGGCTGTTTTCGACCATGCGTGCCACGAAAGGCGCCGCGCCGATGCTGAGAGGAACCAAGGCTGCCTGTACTCCGATGGATGTACCCACCAACATGCGGGTAAAGGGAATCATCCAGACGATGAGGATGATAAACGGTATGGCACGGAATACATTGACGATAAGCGCCAATGTCCGGTTGAACGCCGCATTTTCCAAGATTTGGCCCTTTCGGGTCAGGTAGAGCATCACGCCGGCCGGCAAGCCAAGTACGAATCCGAAAAATCCAGAAACGAACGTCATCACGATGGTTTCCCATGTGCCCTTGGCCAACATCCATAACATTGCTTCAGACATAACCTAATATACTTACCGCTATTTGTCGTTTTTGAATAAATTCGATGGCGCTCTGCCAAGACGCTTCCGGCCCCAACAATTCGATGAGCATGAGCCCAAATTTGACACCGCCTGCATAATCGATTTGTGAGCTGACGATTTGGAAATCCATGTCCAATGTTTTGGCCAATGTGGAAAGCACGGGTTTGCCTGCCGTACTTCCTGAAATCTCCAAACGTAGGAGTGGGTGTTTGCCGGGCAAAGGCATGTCGACCATGCGTTCGCGGTAAACAAACGGGGTC
>CAZXSL010000252.1:0-2515 GCA_964643235.1 uncultured Sphingobacteriaceae bacterium
ATAAATGGGAAGTGCCCGTGAAGGAAAGCTGGCATGCCCGGGTATTTTTGTAACCCCCCTTCCTATGGTATCTGGTAGTGGTCCATATATCGGACGATGGTGTTAGTCTTTCGGTTAATGAAGGCTGTGGGCGAGTTGGGTTGCCAGCGTCTGGGGTTTGGTAATACAGCCACAACCAATGCGGCCTCCCGTTTGGTTAGCGATGTGGCAGATTTGCCAAAGTAGTGCTGAGTTGCTGCTTCTGACCCGTAAAGACCGTCGCCCGTTTCGATGACATTGAGGTAGACTTCGAGAATACGCTTTTTCCCCCAAAAGAATTCTATTAATATTGTGAAGTAGGCTTCAAAGCCTTTCCGTATCCACGAGCGTTGAGGCCATAGGAATACGTTTTTTGCGGTCTGCTGGCTGATGGTGCTACCGCCCCGGAGGGTACCGCCACTTTTGTTACGCTTCATCGCTTCCCGTATAGCGTCGCCGTCAAAACCCCGATGAGTCATGAAGTGGGCGTCTTCGCCCGCGATAGCGGCACGCTTCAGGTTATCCGAAAGTTCGTCGTATTTTATCCAAGCTTTGGTAATTTTCCATTCCTTGCCATCACTTTTCCGCTCAATAGCACGTTGTACCATTAACCATGTTAGGGGAGGGTTGACAAACCGAAGGACGATCACCCAGCCGATGGAAATGCCAACGAAATAAACCAGGGTAAGGAAAGCCCAACGGAGGATACGTTTGTGAAGCTGTTTCGGACGGAATTGCTTGCGAGTCTTCGGCGTACGTTTGATGGCCATGGTGTTTTATTTCGTTCTGGAAATGTTTTGGGTTTTGCTTTTGCCGTCTGGTACACGTTATTCCAGTCAACGGGCAACGGTCACGCACATGCGAATATACGTATTTATGTTAGTCGACGTGCACGCCATTCCCTGCGATAGGTTTTGGCAGGATTTGTTCGATACGTTATTTCTTATCTTACATCAAGTGCCAAGCCGCACAGATACGGTATTTTTGTATCAAAAGGAAAGGAAACAATATGGAATTAGGCATTGGTATGTTTGGGGATCTGCAGATAGATCCGACAACAGGTAAGATACAATCTCCCCAGCAGCGATTAGGAGAAATCATTGAAGAAATTAAATTGATGGATGAGGTCGGTCTTGACTTTTTCGGTATAGGCGAGCACCACCGCCCGGATTATGCTGTATCGAGTCCGGAGATCGTATTGGCTGCAGCCGCTACTGTGACGAAAAATATTCGCTTGGGCAGTGCGGTATCGGTTATCAGCTCGTCCGATCCAGTAAAGTTATATCAGAATTTCGCAACGGTCGATTTGCTGTCCAATGGCCGTGCCGAATTGATGGCTGGGCGAGGTAGTTTTATCGAGTCGTTTCCTCTATTCGGATATGATCTGAATGATTATCATGAGCTTTTTGAGGAGAAACTGGATTTACTGTTGAAGATCAACGCATCGCCTACGATTAGTTGGGAAGGCAAGTTCAGGGCTCCACTGGTTAACCAACAAGTATTGCCAAGAGCGGTCAACGAGTCCCTGCCGATATGGATAGCCGTTGGGGGAACCCCCGAATCTGTCATACGGGCTGGTAAGTTGGGCTTGCCATTGATAATTGCCATCATCGGAGGGTCGCCGGCACAATTTAAGCCTTTAGTTAAATTATACCGCGATACGTATATCCGCCATGGTCATGACGTATCTAAAATACAGGTTGGTATCCATTCTCACTCCTTTATCGGGGAAAACAGCAAGGAAGTGGCTGACCAATATTATCCTTTGTATGCTAGGCAAATGGATCGCATCGGACGGTCCAGGGGATGGCCTCCGTATCAGCGGAGACAATTCGACTTTGGACGTGAACGAGACGGAGCCTTGTTTATTGGCGATGCCGACGAGGTTATCGATAAGATATTATATGTACAGGAAATGTTTGGTTTGACGCGTTTTTCAGCCCATATGGACGTTGGCGGACCATCGCATAAGGACATGATGAAATCCATTGAACTATTCGGTACCAAGGTAGCTCCTAAAGTGAGGGAAGCATTGAAAGAATCCGTAGCCGTATAGATCGGCTTGTGTTTCCTGAAGTTGAAAAATCCGAGCCGGTGGTAAAACCTGGCTCGGATTTTTTGATGTCATGGAACGTAGGGCATTAGAATATGGCATAAGTAAGTGGTAATGACTATAAATCCACCCGGATATGACGCTTTGCTGACAGGGGATTCGTAGTAATTTTGTATATTCTAACAGTTTAGTAATTAAATCGTTAATAATAAATTTTTAAATCATGAACACAAACAAACAAGAAGACAAAATGAATCTTAGCCAACCGGAAAAACAAGAGAACGGACGAGGAAAGGTTGAGACTCAATTGAAGTTTACACCTAGGCGATTTTCGGTTCGGGGCTTACGTAAGCATACGGGTATCAAAACCAGTCGCACACCGCGGGTAGCGGTTATGGTCTAGCCGCCAATGGTTATCCTCGACTCGTCAACGCTTATAGTCGA
>CAZXSL010000253.1:0-357 GCA_964643235.1 uncultured Sphingobacteriaceae bacterium
TCGTACCCGAATTATACGAATAGGGAGGTTCCTGGCTATTGGGCAAAGGAGTATGTGCTCGGTACCTCACACCATCCACGGTTTCATAGGCTACGTCACAATTACCGCAACCTCCCCTCATGTCGTTGTACACGCCATCCTCACGCAGCAGGTTATCCTTTTGCCAAGCATACACCGCTTCCGCAAACTGCAAGTAATAATCCCGTTTCTTCATTCGGGTGGTTTGCCGCTTGTTGTCGGATCCGATATACCGGTGAGTCACTTCTTCATCGCTGGCTTTATATAACTCATGCAACCACACTAATGGGCTTACCATCGGGCCGTTGCTGCACGCGTGCTTCGTGGTATAGCCGGGCC
>CAZXSL010000253.1:367-2441 GCA_964643235.1 uncultured Sphingobacteriaceae bacterium
GGGCCCCCACGGGATACCCCCATGTTCGTTGCCATCATCATCGCGCGTGGAGTCCCATCCATCAAGCACGTATTCGGTCAGGTATTCGGCCTCTTTCAGGTAGGTTTCCTGCCCTGTCAGCTTATAGGCTTCCAGCAATTCCCTCACCAGCCATTGCTGGTCATCATATACGTTCTCGATACCCGCTACTTGGGCCGTACCTTTCGTATCGGAGCGGTGTACGCCATAGACCGTCCATTCCTTCGTTTGGGTGAATGATGTCAGTTGGAATGTCCCCTGGTAATAGGCCAAATTTTCATACATTCTCTTTAGCCATATCGCATAGCGTTCGAAATTGTCTTCGTACAGCTGCGTATTACCGAGTTCTCGATGTGCTTTCAGCGCACTCATGATGGCGTTGACGGCCTCAATGGCGCTGGTGTACATCCATACACTGCCTTTTTCATCGGACCGCACGTTCGTATAGGGGTTGTAAAATCTCGCCATAGCCATCTCGTCCCCTACAAGGTGACCCGCGATCGCCTTATCCGCGATTTCCATGGCTCGGACAATATTCTGGCTGGCTCGCTCTACCGGATCGGCATCTCCATTATCCGTTGACAAAGCCGTGCGCTCAACACGCCAATTACTGTAAGCCTCGCTACACGAACCGATGGCTATCAAAAAAGAACAAAACGTAACGAAGACTAATTTTTTCATTATTCTGGTTTTTCATAAGTTACAACCTCGATTTTGAATGAAGAGGTTGCTGTTGTTTTCATTTCGAGCAATTGGAAAAAGCAGTTGTGTTACCTGAACACGCTATTTTCATCCCCTTCCGCCAATAACTGCGGAAGTAATCCGTCATTCCTCGCTTACATTAATGGTGCCCTTCATCTTGATACAATTGACTGAAATAGACGGTAACGATGCATCCAACACAAACTTATATAAATTTGACTAAACCCACGAATCTTAATTCTATATCGTTTTAGCATACTACCGTATTAAAACCTCAATCGGTCATCTACGCTTAGCCGGACATTGGGTTATGGCGGTCATTTTCTTCCGGCGGCCAGCTTACAATCTCCCTCATTTCCCTTACTTTTGCCGCATGAACACCCCTAGCTTATCCTTACGGCACGCACGCGTCGCCACGATGCTTATGTTTTTAGTTTGTGGCATGGGCCTATCGACTTGGGCCCCCATGGTGCCCTATGCCAAGGACCGTTTAGCAATCCACGACGGCCAACTTGGGGTCCTGTTGTTATTCTTGGGGCTTGGCGCATTGGCCATGATGCCCATTGCCGGTATTTTGATAAACCGCTACGGCACGCGGCTTATGATTACGTTAGGGGCAATTGTTATCGCCCTAACCTTACCTACGCTCATTTTGGTGCCTACGGTACCTTTGATGGGCATTGCCCTATTTATTTTTGGTATGGGCATCGGGTCTATCGACGTAGCGATGAATGCCCACGGGGTGCAGGTGCAGAACCTTTACGGCCGTCCGATTATGTCGTCGCTCCACGGATTATTCAGTGTCGGCGGGCTAGTCGGAGCCCTGGGTTTAGGTGCACTAGTCAAAATGGGGTTACCACCGCTTTATGCCGCGTTGGGAATTTCCGCACTTCTCCTACTTATTACCGCTAGCCAATATCGGTATTTTCTGGATTACCACACCGAGCGCCAAGTGATAGCGCAGTATACCGAAACCAAAGGAAGCACAGGCGAACGGAAGTCTCGTTTCCCTTGGCTTACCGGTAGTGTGATTTTTCTGGGAGTGATGTGCTTTTCGGTCTTTCTCTCCGAAGGAGCTATGCTGGACTGGAGTGCTGTATTCCTTCGTGACACCAAGGGGGTATCGCAAGAGTTCTCGGGTGTGGGCTATGCCGCTTTCTCGATAGCCATGGCAGTTATGCGATTGTTGGGCGATGGTTTGGTTGCGCGTCTAAATGGAAACACGGTCGTATTGGGCGGCAGTATGCTAGCGGCGGTTGGCCTAGCTTTATCCATATGGAGCCCTTCGGTATACATCGTATTATTGGGGTATGTATTGCTGGGGCTGGGTGCAGCTAATATAGTTCCGATATTC
>CAZXSL010000254.1:0-2410 GCA_964643235.1 uncultured Sphingobacteriaceae bacterium
CGTATGCGCAGTACGCAGCCTACGAAAAGATGGAGCAGAAAGTCGAAGTGGCCGTCATTGACGCAACGATCGATATCGATCAGGAAGACACGGAAGCCGCTCCGCTCAACTCCCAGACCTTCCTCAACCACATCATCCTGCATGAGCCTGACTACTTGTTTTGTTTAAGCAATGTGGCTTACCAGTCGTACTTTGTCAGTCCGGAAGCCGTCAATATGTACGATAAACTCTATTTCAATACGATGCGGTTGGGCATGATTACCGGGAAGGTAGACCATGCCGAGCCCTTGATTCGCTCTGCCGATCTCGTCAGCTTCGACATCGGGGCCATTCGTGCTGCGGATGCACCAGGAAACGGCAATGCATCGCCTAATGGCTTATATGGAGATGATGCATGCCAACTGTGTCGATATGCCGGAATCAGCGACAAACTTTCGGCGATTGGTTTTTATGAGTACAATCCCGTATTTGACGACCGCGATATGACCGCCCAGCTTGTCGCCCAGATGGTCTGGTGTTTTGTGGACGGTTATTATAGTAGGAAAAACGATGCGCCGCCCGTTCCTAAATCTTCCTATATTACCTATCGGACAACCCTGGAAAACGAAGCATACGAACTGGTTTTTATTAAAAGTAAGAAATCCGACCGTTGGTGGATGCAGGTGCCGTACTTCGGGTCGAAATCCGTCAACGAACGATACTACCTTGTTCCGTGCCGATACGAGGATTACCAGCAGGCCGTGGCGGGCGAAATGCCTGATTTGTGGTGGAAAACCCACCAGAAGCTACAATGATCGACTTTTCTTATCTGTTTCATTCGGGGTGTGGGGCTGCTAAGTGCAACGCCGGGCTTGGATGATGTAGGTAATAGGGAGTAATTATGATGTTTAATATCGCGTTTTTGGTTTTGGCGTTTTTGCCGTGGGTGCACGACGAGCCCCGGTTCGTTGTGGAGACCATCGATGATGACGTGTCTATCGGTTATGGTATTGCCATTGGCGATGTGGATGGCGATGGCAAGCCGGATATCCTGATGGCTGACAAATCCGAATTCGTTTGGTACCGCAATGGGGATTGGAAACGGTTTGTAATGGTCGACAACCTGACGGAATACGACAACGTATGCATTACGGCGAGGGATATTGACGGTGACGGCATGGTTGAAGTGGCTGTTGGTGGCCAGTGGAACCCTGGTGAGACTGCCGATACGGCCCGTTCCGGATCGGTGCATTACCTCATCCGTCCGGAGGATCCTACCCAGACTTGGGCGGCCGTACCGCTTTACCATGAGCCCACGGTACACCGTATGCAATGGGTGCAGGCAACGGATAGCGTTTACCACTTGGTGGTGTTGCCCCTGCGCGGGGCTAGTGAAGAGGGCCTACTTGGCCAAAGTGCCCATGTCTTGGTATACGAAAAGCCCAACGATCCGAGAGATGAATGGAAGCATACGGCAATTTGGCAGCCCATGGGTCATACCCACAACTTGGATGTTTTCGACTTTGGCGAGGGTGAGATGTTCTACATCGCAGGAGACGACGGTATGATGGGCTATTCCTACTTGGACGGGAATTGGGTTAGCCTACGGGTCGACTGGATGGCACGTGGCCGGGCCCTTAGTGAGGTTAGGCTGGGCAATGTGGCGAGCCGTAATACCCAGGTATTTGCCACAATCGAGCCCCTGCATGGTGATACCCTCGCTTTGTACTCGCCCGGGCTGATGGACAGCCGGCTCGCGCACGACAATATCTGGCGCATCGTGTTGGACCGTAATTTGAATGAAGGGCACGGCTTGGCCATGGCTGATTTTATGGGCTTGGGCCGCGATCAGGTCGTGGTGGGATGGCGGAACCCGAATGCGGACGGGGATTTTGGGATTAAGCTGTATGTGCCATTCAACCAATATTGGGAAGCGATGGATACGTATTGGTTGGATAAGGGGGATATGGCTTGTGAGGATCTGCAAATTGCCGATATGGATGGCGATGGTAAGCTCGATATTATCGCATCTGGCCGGTCAACGAATAACCTGAAGATATATTGGAACCGGACCGTTAAGTAGGTTTTACGTACCCTCCCGGTTAGCAAAGCACCTATCCACCTACCTCTCGGTGCAGAATATAGGCGAAGCGACAGCTTCTTAAGAATATGAGCCTCGTTTAACGGCTACTGCTCATTAGAAAGGTAACCCGAACGGCTGGTAGTATACAAGTTTGCCTCCTTTTTGGAGAGGAGACAGATGGCTGTTAGTAGGGGCAGGGAGGGAAAAGTCCGCACCGAAAGCTCTAAAAACACAAGTTGAAAAATTAATCTTATTGATAATCAGTGTGAATGCGGAATAAAAGCAAATAAGTGTTTGCATAATCAAAAATCCTTTCTACTTTTGCACCCCGCTCAGGGTTGAGCGGTT
>CAZXSL010000255.1:0-1075 GCA_964643235.1 uncultured Sphingobacteriaceae bacterium
GATGGATTAAAAGCCCAGCCCAATCGTCCTCTCCTTTTCTGGCTATGGGTTGTTCTTGCCGACGATAGTGCTGGGCAGACCGCGCAGAGGCTCGCCTATTTATCCAGCAACCTTGACACAAGCCACTGCCTTAGCCTGGCCTGCTGTTCTGGATAAGTCCAATGCCCGATTTCTTGTACCAAGTCTAGCTCTTTAGGGGCCTGAATCACGTTGTACGCGGAATAATAAGATGTTGGAGGGCAGGTTTCGTCATTGTAGCCCCAAGTATAATAGCCGGGCACATTAATCGAGCGTGCAAAGTTGACCACGTCATAATAAGCGGATGTTTGCACCTTATCATCTTTGGCCATAAATGGCGCATTTCTTTCGTTAAACATATGCGGCCATCCACCCGCACGGCCGTGCAGATAACCCGTCAAATCGCAAAGCGCCGGGTACACAGACACCAAATGCTTGACCCGGTTGTCTAAGGATGCGGTGACGATTGCGAGTGCGCCTCCCTGACTGCTGCCCCATACCGCCAAGTTGCTCCCATCAAATTCGGGGAGCGAAAACAGGTAATCGACCGCCCGTACGCACCCGAGGTAAACACGTTTAAAATAATACTTATCGCGGTCGTCCAGATTGAAAAGCTGGTAGTTTTTTAAGCCAGCAGCGCGCAAGTTGTCATACAGTGCTGTTTCGTGGGTGACCGGTATGCCGTGGATCCCGATTTGCAGGGTAATGATCCCCTGTTCGGCGACATCGATAACGCCCGCATACGGGCGAATACCCGCGCCTGGCACTTGTAGTACGGCCGGGTATTGCCCCGGTTCTTTGGGGCGCGCTAAAATACCGTAGATCCGGCTTCCCGCCTCGTAATTCTGTATACTCACCTCATACACATTGACCGTTTCGGTACACCGGTCCGCCAGCAGGGTCATCCTAACGTCCATCGGCACTTTAGCGGCTTCTGCTTTCGCATTGTCCCAAAACGCCCAAAAATCATCCGGCATGCGCTGGGTTGGCTGAATCTGCTCTGGTGCATAGGCGGCTGTAGCCAATCCCCGGTACGTCCGCCCTTCGACGTTGACGC
>CAZXSL010000255.1:1085-2362 GCA_964643235.1 uncultured Sphingobacteriaceae bacterium
ACTTCGCAGCGCAAAAAGCCTGGTTCAGTCAAGACACCTTTTACTTGGGCCTCCCCATTTTTCAGGGTAATTTCTCCTTGGCTATGCGGTGCCATTTTTTCCAAGCCCACCGAATAAGAAACCGTTATACCTGACACGGGCACCTGGTGCTCCAATATCCGCAACGTGAATGACGCCTCCTCGCCAGGCGCGTACGTCCAGTCGGGCTTATCAGGAGATACCAAGACTTGAATGGGATGGGGTGGGCGCGACTGGGCAAATGTGATTACAGTCCATAATGCTGCCACGGTTACCATGACGAGGACACGGATAAAGGCAAATCTTTTCATTACATTTATTTGTTGACGGTTTTTATGTGGATGCTTCGGCGTGGTGCGGCCGCTGATTCCGACCCAACCGCGCCACTTTAAAGCTTCGAAAGTGCAATTATATTAAAAACTTTTGGCTATTACGTTGTCATCTCTTCCTTTCCCACCGATGTTTCATTGCGGGCTATGCCGTATCAGGAATTGACGCCCTACCGCTAACACGATGGTGGCCAACACATCGCCCAGGCCAAGCACGCTCAGCAGCCTGCCACTGCCCATGTCGATACACGATTGCAGGTTAGTACCCATCGTCCGGATCCTCCTTTCCATGACCGGACTTCTCGGCATCGGTTGAGGCACGAGGCGTTGAGTCGGCAGGGGTGTCCGGGCCGATGGCTTCCAACGATGCCTTGCCCAGCGATACGTACTTGGCTACGGCGACTACCTTGGGCGGCAGTCGCATCGTTGGCTAGATGGAAAAAAAAAGCGTGTTTTGAATTCCATACCAACAAATTGGCAAGGACGGGGCGATTGGTCGATTTTTCAGGCAGTAACTGGCATTAGCAGGCACGAATCGGGACAAAACCGGTGAAAATGCTGGATTTGTAATCCCGTCTGGTGAAAACGCAATTCGGTCTGGCGCAACCGTAATTCGTGGCGGACATTTTGCAATCACGGCGGCACTATTCGCAATGACTGGCGGCCTTTTTGCAATCACATCCGGACTATCCGTAATCACTGGCAGTCGATCTGTAATCGCGGTAGCGCCATGAGCTCTTGCTGGCCGGCTATCGGTAATTACCGGCGCACTATACGTTATTGCTGGGAGTCAACTTGCAATCACGGGTGGGCCGTAAGTAATTGCTGATGCATCATTTGTGATTACTAGCACGCTATCCGTAACTACTGGCGTGCCGCAAGTAATTACTGACGCACTATTTGTAATTACTTGCACGCTGTCCGTAATTA
>CAZXSL010000256.1:0-2356 GCA_964643235.1 uncultured Sphingobacteriaceae bacterium
CCAACCAGCAGCGGATGACCACCCGAGGCCGGGATTTTTATTTTTCTACCAATTATATTAACGAGGTGGATATGGTCTTGCTCAACTTTACCTACCGGATAAACGAGCTGGGCAGGGTATTAAAATTCAGCAAGAGTGAGTTTGGAGACAAGGAGTTCTAATCTGGTAACGAGGCCGATACGCTCTAAATCGAGGCGATGATGATTTGGCAGGAGCACCATCCGTATCATTGAAACACTGGCACTGCTTGTGGGGTAGTACTCGGCACGCCTCCCTTTATCTCGGGCCAGCCATCCTTCCACTCGATGGGATCCAACATTAATGCGCGACGGCTTGCTCCGCTCGACACTTTGCCTTGCCTACGGTCAATACCATGGTAGAGTAGCCAATCCGTACCCTCGTCATCCGTGATAAGCCGAGCGTTGTGTCCGGGCCCTGCATACATCTCGTTACCTTCAAGCAGCAGCGTACCGTTACCGCGTTGGGCGATATCCTTTCCGTCCTTATCAAGGTAGGGGCCACGCAGATCGGGTGAACGTGCTACCACCACATGGTAGCGGCTGTCCGCCCCCTCACAACAACTACCCTTGGATCCAAAAAAATAATAATAGTCGCCTCGTTTGTGAATCATCACGGCTTCGACATCACCAGCTGCGATCTTGAATTTCTTGCTAAGTTCCGGTACCGACCGCCCGTCTGCAGCTAATTCCACACCATAGGTTCCCTGCGTGGGAGCATCACTAAAGCTACCCCAAAACAAGTAGGCCGTGTTTCCGTCTTCGAAATAATGAGGATCAATGGAGTTGGGAACATCCACTTCTTCGCTCGTAAATAACTTACCTTGGTCGATAAAAGGCCCTGAGGCCTCGTCGGCCACGGCCACACCAATTCCGGGATTAGGATCTCCCCATGTCGAGTAGGAATAGTAGAGGTGGTACTTTCCATTGATATAGCTAACATCCGGTGCCCATATCCATCCTTCATTCTTCCAGTCGGGTTGGCGTGCAAACGCATCACCTACCACCGTCCAGTCAACGAGATTTTTCGAACGCAAGATGGGGATCAACCGGCTCCCTTGTCCATCGCCCCAGTCGTCTTGCGTGCCATACGCATAGAAATAACCGGATTGGGAATCGAAAACGACCGATGGATCCGCAAGTATGGGTTCGAACACCGGATTGGTGTATGTACCCGCTTCCTCCTTGGGAGGCGTAGTCGTATCATTGTTATCAACATTTGATGTCTTCGAACACCCAACCAAACCAGCCAGGGACACAATCAAACATACGCTAATGGAAACAAAAGACATTTTTTTCATATTTAGGACGCCTAAAATAGCTTTATATCTCCGAAAATCAAAAAACAACACAAGCTACGTACGGTTGCAATAGCCTATCCACACCAATTGCGTAATTATATTTACAGACGATTCTTTCGCCGAGTGGACATAAACCACTAAGTTTGCAATCAGAAAGCAGACATTCAAGTCACGATGCAAAAACCGTCATACCGCCTGTCAAGACAAACTGACAAGACCGTTACGTACGGTTCATATAACCGGTTTACCGAATGGCTAGGGATTCTCGTAAATATTACGGCCATCTCCGCTACCCTGATACACACGACAGAAACGTTAGGCAGTCCGATATTCCGTGTTTATACCCGACGGTTTACGACCCACAATAACAGACCGACCAGCTAATATATTTCATCATTAAAATTGAAAACGCATGCCAAACAGCAAATTAGACAGCAACCAAACGCTCAAGAAAGGGTTCATGAAAATATTGGCTGGGAATGCCGAATGGGTAAAATTTGTAAACAAGGATACTTCAGGCCGTTACAAACAGCTTTCACACGGACAAAACCCTGAGATCCTATGGGTTGGCTGCGCTGATAGCCGCGTTCCGGCCAACCAAATTACCAATACACAGCCGGGCGAGGTATTCGTGCACCGTAATATTGCCAACGTATGTGTCCATTCGGACATGAATATGCTCAGCGTGCTGGACTATGCCGTGAACGTACTTAAAGTAAAACACGTGATCGTGGCCGGCCACTATGGCTGTGGTGGAGTTGCCGCCGCACTTAGCCGCCAACAATTCGGTATTATTGACAACTGGCTGTGCCATATCAAGGACGTGTACCGCCTACATGCAGAGGAAATTGATGCTATCAACGACGAAGAACAGAAAGTAAGTCGCCTCGTGGAGTTAAACGTACAGGAACAAGTATTCAACCTTTGCACGACAAGTATCATCCAGAATGCATGGAAAGAACGAGCCGACCTCGCCTTGCATGGCGTCGTGATCGATATCGCCACTGGCGAACTTGTGGACCTTGACACGCATTTTAC
>CAZXSL010000257.1:0-2331 GCA_964643235.1 uncultured Sphingobacteriaceae bacterium
TTCGGAAAAGCAAATTCTAAACTTAGGAAACAGATTTCCGAATTCAGAAAACGGAAATCTAGATCTAAAAAAGCCATTATACTAGAAAGTTGCCAATAAGGTGGTATCCCCGAAACTGAGTAAACTACCTTCGGTATAGGCCTTAAATTGTCCTAAAACCCGTAACTTTGCGAGAAGCTTTGCTTAGCGGATAACCGTCGGTTTCAAATCGTTCGGTATAATCCGTTGGCTACATCATATTGTATAAGAAATAACCTCCATGACGAGTAGAGAAATACGCGACACGTTTTTACATTTTTTCAAAGAAAAAGGGCACCAGATTGTGCCTTCCGCACCGGTTGTAATCAAAAACGACCCCACGCTGATGTTTACCAATGCCGGGATGAACCAGTTCAAGGACTTGTTTTTAGGCGTTGCCCCAGTAAAATATCCTCGAGTGGCAGATACGCAGCGTTGTCTGCGCGTGTCGGGCAAGCACAACGATCTGGAGGAGGTGGGTATCGATACCTACCATCATACGCTTTTCGAGATGCTGGGCAACTGGAGTTTTGGCGATTATTTCAAGAAAGATGCAATTGCCTGGGCTTGGGAACTACTGACCGAAGTTTATCGCATTGATAAGGACCGTTTATACGTCACTATCTTTGAGGGCGACCAAGCCGACGGCCTACCCCGTGATACGGAAGCATTTGACCTCTGGAAAGAGCATATAAGCGAAGATCGCATCCTGCTTGGCAACAAGAAAGACAACTTCTGGGAAATGGGTGAGATAGGGCCTTGCGGCCCCTGTTCGGAGATACATATCGACAGCCGCCCGGATCACGAACGCCAAGAAATAGACGGGCGTACCTTGGTCAATGCCGACCATCCGCAGGTAATCGAGATATGGAACCTGGTTTTCATGCAATTCAATAGGCAAAAAGATGGCTCGTTAAAGCCGCTGCCTGCCCAGCATGTGGACACCGGTATGGGCTTTGAACGCCTGGTGCGGGTTATCCAAGGCAAGTCATCCAATTACGATACGGACGTATTCCAGCCCTTGATCGAGTTTATCGGTAAGGAAGCCGGAATCGCTTATGGGGCGGACGAATCCAAGGATATTGCCATGCGTGTCATCGCCGACCATATCCGGGCTATAAGCTTTACGATAGCCGATGGGCAGTTGCCATCCAATAACAAGGCGGGTTATGTCATCCGTCGTATCCTGCGCCGCGCGGTGCGCTATGCTTATACGTTCCTCGGTTTTAAGGAGCCTTTTCTCCATCGGTTGGTGCCCTTGTTGGCCAAGCAATTTGAAGGTGTTTTTGAAGAGCTTGTCGCCCAGCAGCAATTTGTCGAGAAGGTGGTGTTGGAAGAAGAGCAGGCGTTTCTACGTACCCTGGTAACCGGGGTTCAGCGCTTCGAGGCCTATCAACCCAAGGATAAAACGATCGACGGACAATTTGCGTTCGAGTTGTATGACACGTTCGGGTTCCCAATTGATTTGACCGAGCTTCTGGCACGGGAAAAGGGGTGGAAAGTAGATATGCCGGCATTTGCCGAAGCCCTGGAGGAGCAAAAAAACCGTTCGCGTCAAGCTACGGCCATTGATACGGGCGATTGGGTAACGGTGCACGGTGAGGAGGAAGGAAACGAGTTTGTAGGCTACGATACCTTGGTCGCCGAGACGGTTATCGCCAAGTATCGGACCGTGGAGGCCAAAGGGAAAAAGCAATATCAGCTGGTACTGGCGGCGACTCCATTCTACGCCGAAGGTGGCGGGCAGGTAGGCGATCAAGGCGAACTGCTAACCGTGGGCAATGGCGAACGTATCCGCGTGCTGGATACCAAAAAAGAGAATGGGCTGATCGTACATTTCGTATCGCAATTGCCAAGGGATTTGGAAGGGGTAATCGAAGCAAAGGTAGATGTGGCGAGACGTTCGGATACCGAGCGCAACCACTCGGCTACGCACCTGCTTCACGCAGCCCTGAAACAGGTGTTGGGCGACCACGTCAACCAGCGGGGTTCTCTCGTCAGTCCGGATATCACACGTTTTGATATTTCGCATTTCTCCAAGGTTACGGATGAGGAAATCCGCCGTGTCGAGGATATCGTGAACGCCAAGATAATGGAAAATATCAGCCTTGACGAGGCACGTAATGTGCCGTATGATGAGGCCATGGACTCAGGGGTGACAGCTCTGTTTGGCGAAAAATACGGCGATTTTGTCCGTGTTATTACTTTCGATGATGGTTTCTCGAAAGAGCTGTGTGGCGGCACCCATGTGAAGGCCACCGGACAGATTGGGTTCTTCAAAATCATTTCGGAGTCGGCAGTGGCAGCTGGTGT
>CAZXSL010000258.1:0-2231 GCA_964643235.1 uncultured Sphingobacteriaceae bacterium
TGTCAAAGGAGTGAACGAAGAATGGATTGCGCTGTTAGCCAACTATTCCCTGCATTATGTAGGGGATTGCGAGCGAGGAACCATTAGCGCCGATTACTTTGGGTTCTTTGCACGCGCGCTTGCTGCACAATTGGAAACTGGTAATGAATTTGTTGGCATCATGAGTAATGGTACAAGTGGTGAAATCAATATTTGGGATTTTCAAGCCCCAGACCGATATCCCACCGAATTTCATAAGAAAAGCGAATTAATCGGCGAGGATTTAGCAGTTGCGGTAACCGATTCCTTGGCAAACCTTAACTGGGAAACTCACCCTGTTTTAGAAGGAGTCTTGGAAAATGTGTCAATCGCTGTCCGCAAACCATCATCAGAAGAACTCGAAAAAGCAAAAGAAGTAGTGCAGGCCACCGATTATGAACGCATTGCGTTTGGTGAGCCGGATTTCTTTGAACAAGTCTACGCACGAGAGCAGATACTGCTGTCTGAATATCCTAACCATAAAGACTTCCCAGTCCAGAGTCTTCGAATTGGATCAGGTATGATAGGTGCTTTAGGTGGCGAGTTTTTTTCGGAGACGGGTTTGAAGCTAAAAGCGGCTGCCACCCCTGGGAAATACTTTACAATCTGCATGGCAAATGACTATGTAGGGTACGTACCGCCAGCGGATGAATTAGAACGAGGTGGCTACGAAACATGGCGATGCCGTACGAGTTACCTTGCGGCTGAAGCAGAAGAGACAGTACGTAACGCATTAATCCACCAGTTGACATCTTATGAATAATTGGTTTCAAATACAGAACGAGGACGAAGTCGATTCTCCCGCATTGCTCGTATATCCTGAGCGTATTCAGCACAATATTGATCTCGCTATCGCGATGGTAGGCGATGTTAATCGCCTCAGACCGCACGTCAAGACACACAAAACGAAGGAAATATTAGCCCTGCAGCTCGAAGCGGGTATTACTCGTTTTAAATGCGCGACCATTGCCGAAGCTGAAATGTTGGGCGAAGGCGGGGCGCCAGATGTTTTGCTTGCCTATCCGCTCCATCAACCGAAAATCAACCGGTACTTGAGCTTGGTAAAGTCCTACCCCCAAACGCGTTATTCCGCTGTTGTAGACAGTCAGCCCGCAGCAGAAATGTTAGCGCATGCTGCTGTTCAAGCGGGAATAAGAATGGAGGTTTATATTGACCTCGATTTGGGAATGGGGCGCACGGGAATCCAACCCGGGGAGCGTGCCATCGATCTATACCGTTTCTGCCTAAAGCAAGACAGTTTACACGTCCAAGGTTTTCACGCTTACGACGGACACGTCCGTGAAGTGGATTTGGTAAAACGGAAGGTTATCTGTGATCGAAATTTCGAACCGATTGCCGAAATGACCCGTCAGCTCACTGCCGAAGGCTTACCCACACCACGAGTCATCATTGGAGGTTCGCCTTCGTTTCCGATATATGCCAAGTACCCGGATGTGGAATGCAGTCCCGGTACGTTTGTCTTATGGGACAAAGGCTACGGCGATTCGTTGCCGGAGCAACAATTCCTGCCGGCGGCAGTACTGCTTTGCCGTGTCATTTCCTTGCCTGGCCGGAATCGGATTTGTGTCGACTTGGGTTATAAGGCCGTCGCTTCTGAAAATCCGTTGGAACAACGGGTTTATTTCCTGAACGCCCCAGCTCTTAAACCCATCAGCCATAGTGAGGAGCACCTCGTATTGGAAACCTCTGAAGAACATGGTTGGCAAGTCGGTGATGTATTATATGCACTCCCCATTCACATATGCCCAACGGTAGCACTCTATGATAAACTTAACTCAACCGAAAATAGTCTATCGTCCACGCAATGGAACGTTATAGCGCGGAAGCGTTAGAACGTGTCTTCGATTAAGAGCGTGTCGGTGATCAGGAAGACAGCGCATCTGGTGGATGTATTTACGCTCAAATTTCCCCTGCATGTTGGTTGAGTCGAAATGCGTGTCATTCCAAAAGCGACGCCCAGCTATGAAATCGACAAATAGTACGACAAATCAGTGATTCCAAACGATGAGCTGAAGCACTCATCTCATACCGTATAACCTTTCACATTTATGGATAAGTTGTGCGTGGGAAAGATTCCCTACCTCTCTGACAAGCGGCTTTTTAAGTGATTTTTTTGACTTCGAATCTACGCCGCCAGAGGCGTACGTGACTAAATCAAAAAGATAGTCATAATACGATAGTATAACGTTGTT
>CAZXSL010000259.1:0-2107 GCA_964643235.1 uncultured Sphingobacteriaceae bacterium
TCGCTCTATATCCACATGAAAAACAAGAAATATCGGGTCAGCAGAGCTACCGTATACAATACGCTCGAGCTATTGGTATCATGTGATTTAGTTACCAAACACCAATTTGGTAAAAACATGGCGCAGTTCGAAAAATCGTATGGATATAAACAACACGATCACATTATCTGCATCGAGTGCAGCAAAGTAGTCGAGTTTTGTGACCCACGTATCCATCAAATCCAGTCGATGGTTGGCGATTTATTGAAGTTTGACATCAAACACCACTCACTCAACCTGTACGGGATATGCGAATCCTGCAAAGAAAAAGCCGAACAGAACAGCCCTGAACGGCAAGTCGCGATTGAGACGCATTAACCTGACGGAGCAATTCTTGGGATCCATACCCTTCTAGCAATATTACTATTCAGTTTTTAGTTGAAAAATCGGTTTGTACCTCCTGTATTATTTGTTAGTTTTGCTCGGCAATTCCGTCGAGGCTTATGCTTGCCAAAATAAGGCAAACCGGAATATGAGGCGGGGTAATACCACACCGCCCATGCACGCAGTGTAATATATAATTCATCCAATATCGATATTCAAATTATGCAAGTTGATGTACTTTTAGGCCTTCAATGGGGCGACGAAGGAAAAGGGAAAATCGTGGACGTCTTGTGCCCGAAATATGACTTGATTGCCCGATTCCAGGGCGGCCCCAATGCGGGACATACCTTGGAATTTGACGGACAAAAATACGTACTCAACACCATACCGTCGGGTATCTTTAACAAAGAAACGCTCAACCTTATTGGCAATGGAGTGGTCATCGATCCCATTACCTTGAAAAGAGAGCTGGACAACCTTCGCAAAAATGGGTTTGACCCGGTCGCTGCCGGAAAGCTCGTTTTGGCACGTAAAGCACACTTGATTCTGCCTACACACCAATTGCTGGATGCTGCTTCAGAAAATAAAATGGGAGCCTCTAAAATTGGTTCAACCTTGAAAGGTATCGGCCCGACCTACATGGACAAAACAGGCCGTAATGGACTGAGAATAGGCGATACCACCCTGCCAGATTTCAACGAGCGCTACCAGCGTCTGGTCGAAAAACACAAGTCCATCCTTAGCCATTACGGGGAAATACCTGATTTCGCGGAACGTGAGGCTGCATTCATGGAGGCTATCGAATTTATCCGGACTATTCCGCACGTAGACGCCGAACACCTTGTTAACGAATACCTCAGTAATGGCAAAACCGTCCTTGCGGAGGGTGCTCAAGGCACCTTGTTGGATATCGATTTCGGCTCGTACCCTTACGTTACCTCATCCAATACGACTGCAGCCGGTGCCTGTACCGGTCTCGGTGTATCTCCATCGAAAATCGGGGATGTGATCGGTATTTTCAAGGCTTACTGTACTCGCGTAGGCGGTGGCCCCTTCCCTACCGAATTGGACAACGAAACCGGTGAGCAACTCAGAAAACTGGGTAATGAATTTGGCGCTACGACCGGACGTGCACGCCGCACGGGATGGATTGATCTACCCGCATTAAAATATGCCATCATGCTCAATGGTGTGACCGAATTAGTCATGACCAAGGCCGATGTTCTCAGCGGATTCGACACCATCCAAGTATGTACGCACTACATACACGATGGCAAGAAGATTGATTACATGCCCTACGACATCATCAGCATCAAACCGGAACCGGTATACGAGTCGGTTCCAGGGTGGCAGGAAGACCTAACGGAAATCAATCATGTGGATCAAATCCCACAAGCCGTAAAAGATTATATCCAGTACCTGGAAACGCACTTAGAGGTACCAATCAAGTACCTGTCCGTAGGTCCAGACCGCACACAAACCTTGGTGCTTAGCTAAAATCCGGTATGGTATCCCGCGCTTACCACTTGCAAGACAGCGAATCGTTCGCTCAAAAAGCGCTGCAATGGGCAGCGCAGTTTGAGAGTGCATGCTACTTGGACTCAAATGGTTATCGCGACAACTACGGCAACATTAATGTATTTATTGCTGTGGGCGCGTCGGATGCATACGAATCGACTGGAGCAGGTGATACCTTTTCGGAAATCCAGCACTTTGTAGACAAACATCCCAACACGTGGATTCC
>CAZXSL010000260.1:0-2096 GCA_964643235.1 uncultured Sphingobacteriaceae bacterium
TTCCAGGTTTACCGAGCTCTCCATATTAAATACCACCATTTCGGGGTTCAATACCGTAAAGTTGTTGGAAAACTTGGTAATATCGCCGGCTGTGAATTGCTCTTGCCCATTAATCAGCACAAATATCTTTTCGGAATCACCCATCTCGCCAGTTTTCTTGAAGCGGACCTGCTTGAGGTTCAGGATGATTTCGGTAACGTCCTCGACTACGCCCTTAATCGTAGAGAACTCATGGGATACTCCCGAAAAACGCACGGATGTGATGGCGTATCCTTCCAGTGAAGACAATAAAATGCGGCGTAGAGCATTGCCGATTGTAACACCGAATCCGGGCTCCAACGGACGAAACTCAAACGTGCCATCGAAATCCGTTGACTTCTGCATGATCACTTTATCCGGTCTTTGAAATGCTAAGATTGCCATTTATTTCCTTTTTAATTATTAATTTTTATCTTTCAAACGGCATAGTGCCTAGCCATCCGACTGGGCACTATCCCGTCAATGATTACTTGGAGTACAACTCGACGATGAGGTTTTCCTTGATGTTTTCAGGAATCTCCGCACGGTCAGGATAGTTGAGGAACTTGCCAGTCATTTCCTTAGCGTCCCACTCCAACCAGCTAAATTTGTTGATCTTCTTGCCAGCGACCGATTCTGTAATGGTTTCTAAAGCTTTTGACCGTTCACGTACCGAAACGATATCGCCTGGGCGGAGGGAATATGAGGGAATATTCACAACGTTACCGTTTACCACGATATGCTTGTGGCTTACCAATTGACGTGCCGCTGCACGAGTAGGAGCGATACCCAAACGGTAAACCGTGTTGTCCAAACGCGCTTCTAGCAATTTGAGGAAGTTTTCACCGGTAATCCCTACCTTGGCTGAGGCCTTGGCAAAAAGATTGGCAAATTGGCGTTCCAACACGCCATAAGTATATTTTGTTTTTTGCTTCTCAAGCAACTGGACAGCGTATTCGGATTGCTTACCGCGACGTCTCGTGTTTCCGTGTTGTCCCGGAGGATAGTTCTTGCGTTCCAGTGCTTTGTCGGGACCGAATATCGGTTCCCTGAATTTACGTGCGATTTTGGACTTTGGTCCAGTATATCTAGCCATTATAGATGGGGTTTAAAGTATCTGCCGACCGATAGCCGGAGAATCTTAGCTTTAAAAAATGATAATTATACTCTTCTACGTTTTGGAGGACGGCATCCGTTGTGTGGCAGTGGTGTAATATCCCGAATAGCCATCACTTCGATTCCGGAGTTTTGCAGTGTGCGGATTGCAGACTCGCGCCCTGCTCCAGGTCCTTTAACAAACACTTCTACTTTACGCAATCCCAAGTCGTGCGCAACCTTACCGCAGTCCGCAGCAGCCTGAGAAGCAGCGTAAGGTGTGTTTTTCTTCGATCCCTTGAAACCCATTTTACCTGCGCTTGACCAAGAGATGGTCTGCCCTTGGTTGTTGGTCAAGGTAACGATAATATTGTTGAATGTTGCATTGATGTGTGCCTGACCTACCGGTTCAATCGTGACAATGCGTTTTTTGGTCGCTTTTTTTGTCTTAGCCATTTTTACTTTTCAGATATAAGAGATGAGACGTGAGGCGTGAGATAATCTCGTAATGGGAGCCCCGACCTGTTGCCAACCCGGTGCCGGACGAGATGCGTTGAATAAACCATATTCTCACATCCCAAGCCTATGCCCCAAACCTACTTACTATTTAGTTGCTTTTTTCTTGTTTGCTACAGTCTTACGTTTACCCTTCCGTGTACGGGAATTGTTTTTGGTACGCTGCCCTCTTACCGGCAAGTGCTTACGGTGGCGCAAGCCACGGTAGCAACCGATGTCCATCAGGCGCTTAATGTTCAACTGGATTTCTGAGCGAAGTGCTCCTTCTACTTTGATCTCGTCATTAATGATTGTACGGATGGCCGCCAACTGATCGTCATCCCATTCCTGTACCTTCACATCGTAGCTAATCCCGGCTTTATCCAAGATGCGCTGGGCCGTAGAACGGCCAATACCGAAGATATAGGTCAATCCTATTTCCCCTCTTTTGTTTTTTGGTAAATCTATACCTGCAATCCTTGCCATAT
>CAZXSL010000261.1:0-2058 GCA_964643235.1 uncultured Sphingobacteriaceae bacterium
TTCGGAAAAGCAAATTCTAAACTTAGGAAACAGATTTCCGAATTCAGAAAACGGAGATCTACATCAAAAAAACCACTTCGGTGTACGCTTGCTTCCCCAGTTGCTGTAGTAGGAGTTTGGGAATAGGCTGCTATGATGGCATCTTTTTAATGCATTTGCCTAGTAGGTTTTATTGGCAAGACGAGCTACAAACTCGAACCAATCGAGATGGGTAGAAAACACCAGCTTGTTTTTCAGTATCTTACGTTTTTTAGTGGGCAATGTTATGAAAACACCCCGATTTTCCTTACTTTTGCCGTGGGTAAGTCTTTTACGACCAGCTCCCTTTGACTCCCCCAGGGCGGGAACGCAGCAAGGGTATTAGGTTGTAGCGGTGCGATAAAAGTAGCTTACCCATTTTTTGTTTCTTCTCTTTTGGCATCCTCTTTTAGATTTTTCTATAATTATTTCGGTGTGAAGTCAGGCAGCTGATGCAATAGGATTTCAAGCATTGATGTTCCCACACCCATTACCGATAATCAAACATACTTCGTAGCTTTGCATCTTCTATTTTTGTGCTATGGCAACTTCGTCGACCCGTGTCCCCAAATCCGTTGAGCAGACTATCTATCCTGTACTTTTTGCGCTGAGTTTTTCGCATTTGCTGAATGATACTATCCAGTCGTTGATACCGGCGATTTATCCAATTGTAAAGGATTCGTTTCAGTTGAGTTTCTCGCAGATTGGTGTCATTACGCTGGTGTTTCAATTATCTTCGTCCCTGTTACAGCCTGTAGTGGGCACGCTGACTGATCGCCGCCCGTACCCCTATGCATTACCTGTGGGTATGGGTTTCAGTTTGTTGGGTTTAGTACTGATGTCCATGGCTCCCAGTTACCTCTGGATACTGGTGTCGGTAGCATTGGTAGGGGTAGGGTCTTCTGTATTCCATCCGGAGGCGTCGCGAATGGCTTATGTCGCATCGGGCGGTAGGCGTGGGTTTGCCCAATCCCTGTTTCAGGTTGGGGGCAATGCCGGTAGTGCCATCGGCCCTTTGCTTGCTGCTTTGATTATTGCTCCGTACGGGCAGTTTAACGTGATTTGGTTTTCAATCGCTGCACTAGTAGCTATCGTTATCTTGTATCGGATTGGCAAGTGGTACAAGCCGAAATCCATTCGTAATTATATCCTGCGCAAGAACAAGGTCAAGGAGGTCGTTACGCAACACGTTCCCCGTAGGGTTGTTATCGTATCCATCGTGGTGTTGCTAGTCTTGATATTTTCCAAATACTTCTATTTTGCCAGTCTGACGAGTTATTATACCTTTTACCTCATCGACAAGTTCGGGGTCACGGTACAGCAATCTCAGCTTTACCTGTTTGTTTTCCTTTTTGCGGTAGCTGCCGGCACAATGATTGGTGGGCCGGTGGGTGATAGGATTGGACGTAAATATGTCATTTGGCTATCTATTTTGGGGGCATCGCCATTTGCCTTGGCACTCCCATACGCCAACCTGTTTTGGACCGTGATTTTGTCTTTTGTCATCGGGATGGTTATCGCATCGGCTTTCTCCGCTATTTTGGTGTATGCCCAGGAACTATTGCCTGGTAATGTCGGTATGGTTTCAGGGCTGTTCTTTGGCTTCGCTTTCGGGATGGGCGGCATCGGATCGGCTGTATTGGGCCAACTGGCCGATAGGGAAAGCATCAGCTATGTATATCACATCTGTTCTTTCCTGCCGTTGATTGGTATCGTTGCGGCATTCTTGCCTAACTTGAAGAAATACGCGAGATAACCCCCTTATCTAAAGTTCTAAACTTTAGATAAGGGGGGAGGTATGGAAAGAAATACCATTAATCCACCGATACCCTTAGGCCTTCCGAATGGGCGCTAAACTCTGGTGCGTACATGCATTGGATAGTGGATATTCCGTTTGAGAATTCGCCGGCCTGCGATACGAATACGGGGTATTCGATGACATACGTACCCCGGCGCAGGTAGTCGAAAAAGAAGTTGGTCGACACGTCGCGGGTACTTTCGTAATAGCCCAGTCCACCTTGGTAGCGGTAACCGCTCAAT
>CAZXSL010000262.1:0-1961 GCA_964643235.1 uncultured Sphingobacteriaceae bacterium
AACACGGATAAGACATGGGTATCCGTATGAAGTCGAAGCCCCAATCGGCTATCCACTGAAAATCGCGATCCAAGGTGGCCTGCCGTTCGGGCGAAGTACGGTATTGCCGCGGGCGGTAGAATTCGAGGATATTGAAGCCGCGCCATCGGGGAAGCCGATTGCGTGGTTTGGTTACGGACTGCGCGCTAAGCCAGTCCGGCAAGGCAGCGACTGCGAGCCCCGTCGCCGCGGTGGCGATAAAACCACGTCTGTCTATTTCGCTCATAGTCATACGTTATAATGGATTTCCACCCGCTTGGAGCGTTACGATACTTTTTCCGGGCAATACGAACCCTTTACCGTTCGCCGTCACTTTGGATATGAGCGTGCAATATTCTGAATTGGAATGACTGGAACGATACATATCAAATTCTGTTGGTAATCCGTCGCCTTTCAACGTGATAGTCTTAGATTCACCGGCGTTAATGATGACTACGGTCGTCGTACCTTTTTGCGGGTGCGTGAATGCTGTGGTAAATATATTTTCGTCGGCTGACTCAGCCGCGATGCGAATAGCACCTGGACGGATATAGCGAAAGAAATGCTTTGAAACATGGTACTTCGTGCCTGTTGTGACGCCATTCATCAGGCTGTAATTTCCAATTTCGGCTAGCTCACTGCCCTGCCACCAGACCCAGGCGTTTATCTGCCCGTAGTTCAATGCAGCTATCATGTCCAGACCCAAGCCTAACGCGCCAGTTCTATCGGTTACGGTTTCCCAATTCTCGCTGTATCCCGACGTTTCCGACATCCAGACCTTTTTATCCATGGGAATAGCAAATTGTTCGGTGTGGTTTTGCCACATCTGAACCAATTCAGACCCAGAACTAGGCAAAACGCCATCACTGTAGCCGTGCACCGCGAGGATGTCCAGGTTGGCCGCCGCAGCGGGATTAGCCTTGATCGCCGAATGATAAAACCAACGCCAATTGTTTTCCTTACCTTCCATGGCCAGCATATGTTCAGCTCCGAAAATCTGGATGTTCGGATTCGCTACCTTAACTTTCGGGACAACATTGATCAACAGATCATTGTACCAGTAGGTGGTATAGGTACACGAATTGAAATACTGACTAAAAGCAGGCTCATTTTGTAAACTCAAGGCATACAGGTCAATTCCTAATTCCTTGTACAGCCCAATATGTTCATTGAGGTAGTCTGCGTACTCACCGTATTTGTTTGGATTCAATGTGCCCCCGTCCTTAGTTGTTACGTTTGGGTCTTCCCAACGCGTGGCCTCGGCATCCCCCGCCCAAGCGAAAGTCGAAGCCCACTTCAAATGCGCCGGAGGGCTCCACACGGAAGCGATAAATTTCAACGGGACGCTATACTGGTCTGCTTTTGCTTTCAGTCCGGCGACAACGGGTAGTTGTTTTGCCCAATCCCCATCTTGATTAGCCGTGGGAATTGCAGGAGGATAGAACTCCGAGCGCCAGATCGTAATTCCTAAGTCGCTGATTATTTTGTCGCCCCAAGCGGCGTCCCACATATCTTGCCGCCACCAGACGTCCTTGGCTCCAAAGAAACCGAAACCGTCTATCGTTTGAAACGTCGTGCCGCGATCAATGGAAATGGTTACCGCTGGTAGCTCATCAGTTTCCTCCTCCGGCAAATCGACGACGTCTTTACAGCCCATAATGCAAACTGCCCCTGCGAGCACGAGATAAAAATATTTATAGTCCATCATAATTTAATTAGTAAATGATTTGAGATTGCCTCTAGATTTGCATCATTAGGTTACAATTAACGTAGATGGCGAACACAATTGCTTTGGCAGACAAGACTTTTTTTTCAAACTACAGGTTTTTAGGATCTTTCCAGATCTCCCTATCCTCGTAAATCTCCTCGTCTTCGAGTTTCCGGGCCGGCTTTTCGATGCCCGCCTTGACAAATCCGGTGGCAATCCGGTTGAGCGCGGGAAA
>CAZXSL010000263.1:0-1952 GCA_964643235.1 uncultured Sphingobacteriaceae bacterium
TCGAAGGTTAATCCACCGAAGAAATCCGGATCCAGAATACCGATGTAGGTACGATCGTGAAGTTCCTGTACGATACCGTTGCCATCCAGGTCCTTGTAGCGGATACGGCCAATGGCTTTGCCCGTTTGCTCAGCGTGGGCATCCACCTCTTCTTGTGTTCTAAAAATACCGTCTGCTACCAAGCCATACAGGATGTTTGGTGTACGTCCGACGACTAAGTCGTTGACCCCATCGCCGGGGTATTTGTTGATGACGTTTTGTGGAAGGCTGACAATTTTTGTCTTATAAGAGCCCAAGTTGGCCGATATCGCGTACCTGAATGATTGTTCGGGCTTACTCCGATAACTAATTTCAAACTCGACACCGCGGTTGTTCATGTCGGCTCCGTTGATCCACGGCTCGCCCCCTTCTCCCATAGCAGCGATATAGGGTGTTTGGACCAGAATATCCTTGGTTTTCTTAAAGTAATACCCCAATGAACCGCTTAACCGGTAATCGAGAAAACTGAAATCCACGGCGACATCGGTTTGTGTGGTCGTTTCCCATTTCAAATCCGGGTTGCCTAGCCAGGTCCTGCGATATCCCGACCAAAGGGGGCCAGTTTCGTTGCCTTCGATGGCATACGAAGTACCGAAATAGTCCGTTGCAAACGGCGTGGATGTATAACCCCGGGGTAAACCCTGTACACTTCCGTTAGCGCCCCAACCTGCACGCAGTTTCAGGTCCGAAACAAAATCATTGTCAGCCATGAACGCTTCCTCGCTAATTCTCCATCCTGCAGAGAATGCAGGAAATACGGCGTAGCGATGGTTTGCACCGAAGAGGGACGAACCATCACGGCGTAGTGTAGCCGACAACAGGTAAGTATCGTTATACGCATAGTTAGCCTTGCCAAATATGGAGAAGTAGACGTACTCATCAGCTGAGCTGCCAAGCGAGTATTTGGTACCCGTCGTAACACCGATATGAGCAAAATCGCGATCCTCCAAATAAACCCCTTCCCTACGGGCAGAGAACCCTTCCTGCACAAAGCGTGTATATTCCACACCGGCCACCGCATCGAGCCGATGCTTATCCTTTTCCATGTTATAGGAAAGGGTGTTGGTCCATACGTAGCTCAGTGGGTGGGATTGACCACTTGACACGTAGTTTTCCCCATCACTGTTTCGCCCACCGGTTTCCTCCCAAAGTTTATCTACCGTTCTGTTATAGGCATTGCCGTAATCTACACCAAACTGGGTGCGGGCTGATATGCCTTTCCAAATATCCAAGTCCATGAAGATATTACCGATTATTTTAACATAATTGGCTACATTATCCTTGTTATTGGTCAACACGCGCACAGGGTTGGTGAAGTCGTCAAACCCTGCGGCTCCTGCCCATCCGTTGTTGATGTCGTATACCGGTACGGCCGGAGGGTTAATCAATGCCCAGCGCATTTCGTTTGCATCCCTGTATTGAAGGTAAGAGACCGCTAGGTTCTCCCCTATCCTCAAACGGTTATCCAACAAGTTATATTCATTATTGGCTCGTATGGAGTATTGTCTAAAGAAGGTATGTATCTGTGTACCCTCGTTGTCATAATAACCCAAGGAAAACAAGCTTCTGGATCGCTCCGTACCACTCGAGATAGAAAGCTGGTGGTTGGTCATCATTGCCGGCTGGAGGATCTCACTCAGCCAGTCGGTATCGGATCCACGCACGGTTTGCTCCGGATTGAGCCATTCGGCAGGCCTGACAGACTCCAACACCGGACGCCCATTAGCATCGCGGTGCCATGTAAAGTCATATGTACTAGGCAACGACATCGGCACGCCGTATACCTGTTCATCATACGCATAGGCCCTAAACGTCGCCCTACCATATTGTTCAGCATTCATCAGCGTAGGTTTATCCAACACTGTGCTTAGGGAAATACTGCCGTTATATTCCACTTTGGTTTGCCCGGCCTG
>CAZXSL010000264.1:0-1942 GCA_964643235.1 uncultured Sphingobacteriaceae bacterium
TTCAACTGTCCGTTTGTATAGGCTATTAGGTGACTATTCTTTCCCTTAACGCTTGTTTTTCATAGTCTGGAAAACCAAATCCAACCCACCAAAATGGCCAGGAAAGCCCGATTTCCCCCGCCACCAGACCTTCACTGTCCGATAGCGGACGTAAATATAGGGAATATTATGACAAATCAAAATGCTAGTTCACTTACAATCATCGGGTTAAGCACTTTTGTCGATTTATAGACCGATTCCGTCTAAAGTCCTGTCCATTCGTCGAGCAGATCTGCCGGTTCGTCTAAATCACGGTAACAGCCGTGCAACCGTGGGTTAGCTTTTGCGTCTTATCCATAAAAGCATTTTAAAAATAGAACAACATTATTCATCATTTAAATTTTAACACCATGAAAACTCTAGTATTAACCGCACTAATGGGAGCCACTTTAACCACCGTATCCGCCAATACGTATACCCCTATCAGCAACACCGCGGAAATAATCCATGTTATCGATGACAAGTCGGAAGAATTCAAGGCACAGATTAGCAAGCACCAATGGAACGTCGATGTGGTTTGGGAACAATACGAGCGTGCCGTGTCAGACATCAAAAGCAAACGAGGCAGTGTTGCCGATTTGCTATCCCAGATGAACAATCTTATCAAATACTACCAAGACGACATCAATGAGGGCGTACGGGTAGAAGCCAGCAAGGAGGCCATTGCCGAAATCCGTGATTCATATCGTCCGAAAATCAAAAGACAAAGCAAGGTAGAAGCCAAGCAAATCGCCAGGATGCAGGCCTTACTCGAAATCGAGTTGGAAAAGGAGGAACATGATTTCAACGAATTGAAACGTACGTATGCCGAGCAGATCAACGAACAAACCCGCCCCCTTATCCGCTCCGCCGAACGTCAGTTTGCCCAATCGTCCGCTCGTATCGAAGCATTGAAAGGGGCCATTTCCCTGGCTTCATTGTAAAAACGAAAGTGAAGTGTGATTAAGTCGGTAGCTTGAGGTGGCTGCCGGCTTTTTTAATGACCACACTTCCAGTTAGCTGATCTCAAGCCCGTAGGTAATTTCCACGCCGCCTGCTTCGAGCATATCGTGTACGGAGCAGTATTTTTTGACCGCCAGCTCAGCTGCTTTTTCGGCCTTAGCGACGTCAATGTTACCTGAAAGCCGAAAGTTAATGTGGATATGCGTAAAAATATTCGGTATCTCCTCGCGCCGCTTACCGCTGACGTCCACCTGGAAGTCGTCGACCCCTTGGCGTTGCTTTTTGAGGATACTAACCAAATCCAAGGCGCTACATGACCCCAGAGCCATCAACACCAACTCCATCGGCCTCGATCCCAAGCTTTCACCTCCGATATCAGGCGAGCCATCAATATGCACCTTGACATCCGTCGTATTGCTCGTGCCTTCGAAATGGACCGCATCATTCATGCGTTTGAGTGTAATGTTCATAAGAAATAGTTTAAGGCCCGGCGTTGCCAAAGCTGAGTACGAACCGATATAATTTCCACACAAGAATACGAATTACATGCCTAAAATCCAATCGGTGTTCGTCGCTTGAATAAAGCAAGGTTTTGCTGATTGATGAGTTGTGGATTTGCATATCCCGATATCGCTGCGCTCATCGGGACGTCGCTACGCTCCGTTTGCGTATTTGCGTATTCGATGATTTGTCATGGTGAGCGGAGTCGAACCACGACTTTCGCCCCCAACTCTTTCAAGTTTAACGGACTGTCCCGTAGGGCAGGACGTGAAATATAAAGCCGTCACCGCGCCTGTCCCGCAGGGCGGGAAACGTAACTCGGGGTCTCTTGTTTGCTTCCGGAAACTACCGTAGACGCACCGCCCCAACTCTTTCAAGTTTAACGGACTGTCCCGCAGGGCAGGTCGGGCCTGTCTGCCGAAGGTAGATAACTTGGAAGTATAAGTAAAGCAAGTTTTCA
>CAZXSL010000265.1:0-1896 GCA_964643235.1 uncultured Sphingobacteriaceae bacterium
CCGGACCTGTGACAGTCAACGGTTTTCAAGACCGCCGCATTCGACCACTCTGCCACCTCTCCTAATATGTTGTTTTTCGGCCATCAGCCGCGCAAAGATAAGCACTCCGTGCCATTTTGCAAAAATGGCTTGAAAACCATTCGGTATTCAAGCCTTCTTCTAGTACCCAGGGCCGGGATCGAACCGGCATGGGTCGCCCCACTGGTGTTTGAGACCAGCGCGTCTACCTATTCCGCCACCTGGGCAATTGATTTTAAAGTACTAGTCCCCGTTCGGGGTTGCAAATGTATTTATTTATCCGTGATTTGCAAAATGTTTTTTTAAAAAGACGAACCCATGCATATTTTATGTTTTAGATACCTGTTCGGGCGAATATCAAATTGTGAAATCAAGGGTTACGGTGTGCCGTCTGTCGCAGGAAGGTAGCTGCCTCCCTTTTTTCTGGCGAGTTGCCAAAGGAATGCAATACTAAAGCATACACCGACCATGATTGCCATACTACCGGCTACCGAAGCATCGAGCCAACGGGCCAATAGATAACCGCTCCCGGATACAAAAACACCTATTAATACGGTAATCCAAATCATCTGTTTGAGCGACTGGGTGAGAAGGTAGGCTGTGGCGGGCGGACCAATTAGAAATGCCACGACTAGGATGGCGCCTACGGACTCGAACGACCCGACCGTGGCCAAGGAGACGGCAGCCATCAGCAAATAATGCCAAAGGTGGGTTGGGATACCGATGGATGTGGCAAAGCCGGGGTCAAAAGATGTTAACATTAGTTTTTTATACCCCAATGTGATGAATAAAACGATTAAAGCCAAAACGGTGGATAACACATATACGGCACGTGGCCCCATAATCGTGCCATCCGTCGTAATCCAAAGATCAACCGGCACATAAGCAATTTCGCCATACAGTACGCAATCCTGATCGATATCCACATGACCCGCAAAGGCACTGATTAAAATGATGCCGACGGCAAACATAAACGTAAAGGTGATTCCAATGGAGGCATCAGCTTGTAATTTGGCCCGCCTGTGAAAATACGTGATAAGCATAGTGGCTAACATCCCGGTGGCTGCTGCACCAACGAGCATCAGTCCCGTATCGCGCGAGCCACTCAACAGGAAAGCGATGACAATGCCCGGCAAAACAGCATGGCTGATGGCATCACCCACCATGCTCATCTTGCGAAGTACGAGAAAACACCCCAATAGGCCACAACTAATGGCGACAAGGGCTCCGGTAAGTATGATCCAAAAGGCTATCATGTTTCGTGTATTACACCAGCTTAGGCAGGTGTTGTTGTTAATTGTCCGGCTTACCAATATCCGGAATATGTGAATTGTGAGGATCCTTGGTCGGGTAGCCTAACGCACGCTCGAGTTCCCGTTCCAACTCGGGCGTGATAACGTGCTCCATAGTTTCGGCGTCGTCGTGGACGTGATCTGCAGCAATATCCATGTGCTGAGTTAGATACAATTCCCATAACCGGTGTCGCTTTACCACGCGCGACGCTTCGGTAAGACCGGGTTCCGTCAATACCCACCGTTTATCCGAATGGGTTAGAAATTGGTTTCTCGATAATTGGCGTAGCGCATAGCGGAGTGCTTTTTCATCCATTTGGCGAGCTGAAAGTAATTCCTCCATTGTTCGTGGTTCGAAAAAGCCATTCGAGTTTTCGCCCAGTTGGTAAAAGAGTTTCAGTGTGTTTTCGGTGGCGATCAGCTGCCGATTGGCACGTTGCCTGCGAATTTGTTGTAATATGCCTTTGCGCGGAGCGAAGAAAAACGAAAAAAATACGATCAGTTGGGTAGTGAATTTAATTTTGCCAACGGTTTTGATTTTGATCCCTCTCAATTTGGATTTAATAAAGGAAATATGCATTACGAT
>CAZXSL010000266.1:0-1857 GCA_964643235.1 uncultured Sphingobacteriaceae bacterium
ATCACGACCAGTCCGGGTCCAGGGCCCTCCTTTACTTTGCGGTTGATCTGCAGCCCCCCGTTATACGGGTCGTTGTACGGAACACCTGTTTTGGACGACACACCGTCACGGTTTTTGCACGAACTTGCCAATATACCCACACTCGCCAAAACAAGGAAAGGAATATAACAGGTCTTAAATATTTTCATCACACGATGGTATTTTATCTCAGCTTTGTAAAAGGTCAAAAATAGTAATTTCCGGCCAACTACATGCACCCCCAAATGTTAAATCCTATCTGACGGTTTATGTGGCCTCAATTTCCTAAAAACACGTGCAAAGATTATACCATTTGAGAATATTGTATTGAATGCCTAAGTTTGGAGCCATCCAACGGCGGCGGACAAGCGGCCTTCTCTGTGTTATTTGCAACATTTTCAGCAAGACATGACACCGCCGGGGCTGGGCTTTAACAAGAAAAGACTATGAAAATAAAAGTAGGTTTCGGCTTTGATGTACACCAATTAAAGGACGGTCATCCCTTTATTCTGGGGGGAGCTAAGCTTGATCATCATGCTGGCACATTTGGGCATTCGGACGCCGACGTGCTGGCTCATGCGATATGCGACGCCCTATTGGGTGCCGCCAACCTGGAAGATATCGGTTATCATTTTCCCAATACGGACATGCGCTGGAAGGGCGCCAATAGTTTGGATTTATTGACACGCTGCGTAGCGATGCTTGCCGAAAAGGGATGGACGCCAGGTAATATCGATGCGATGTTATGCATCGAGGCTCCAAAGATCAAACCGTATATCCCGGAGATGAAACGAAACATTGCACGTGCTTCAGGGTTGGCAGAAGATGACATCTCCATCAAAGCAACGACCAATGAAACAATGGGCTTCATTGGTCGGCAAGAAGGTGTGGTGGCGTATGCGGTGTGCCTTATCGAAAAAAGATAGGGCTACCCCAAATCCTGCCAATTTATTTCAAGCTGCTCTTTGTAGGCAAACTTAATCAAGTGGCGATCAAGCGTCCCCTTGATTTTATCAGCACCCTCTGCGTCCACGGCGTCCACCTCAAATGTCAGGGTGTCATCGTCGGCATGCATCAGGCAGACTCCAAATGGGAAGACGGCCTTTCCGGCGTTGCCGGTATAGCTCGCTTCAATTTTGTGGACAAAATGACGGCACAACTTCCCAATGTAGCTAGCCCCCGCTTTCGTCGCGATTGTTGTTTTCGTTTTCATACGTGCCTAATTTACTGTTTTTTCTTGTGCTGCGCAAATAGCCTACGGCCAGCACCACACTGACCGCAGTCATCACCGCCCCCACCGCAAAAGGTGCTCCTGGAAAATAAAATTCGGTGCCCGGCCGCGTAAAATGAGCAAAAAGGGAAGTCATCATGGGCGGGCCGATAATCGCGGTCAAGCTGATGATACTAGCCAATCCTCCCTGGATTTGCCCTTGCTCGGTTGCTGGCACACGGTTAGAGACAATCCCTTGGATAGCTGGGCCACCGATGCCAGCAAAGACGTAGGGAATAGCTGCGGCGAAAAGCATCCAAGGCTCAAAAGCAAACGCCATCATCGGCAAGGCCACCGTGTACAAGCTCAGTCCTAGGATGACGCTGCGTTCGGCTCCAAACTTAGGAATAATAACACGCAGCAATCCAGCTTGCACGATGGCGAGCAATACGCCCATAAATCCGAGCGAGATACCTACCATACGCTCGTTCCACCCGTAGCGTTCCATGGTATAATACGCCCAAGTGCTTTGGACGGAATGAGCCGCAATATTAACCAAGGCGATACACACAACCAGTGTACTGATTTCGGGAAACTTACGGATGTGCTTAAATGAGCCTATCGGGTTA
>CAZXSL010000267.1:0-1751 GCA_964643235.1 uncultured Sphingobacteriaceae bacterium
AAAAGACCAAGAACAGTCAATCAAGCAGGTTGTCATGGACGTAAAAGAACGGTTTGGAACGGATTATACGTAGTCAAACAGACTTGTGCTTAAACTATTACATTTTATTTAAGCTAACGCATTTAACCACGCAATCATGGATAAGGGTTTTGTCAATACCAGTACCGACCACCAAGGTCTAACTACCATTACGTTTGGGCATCCCGCCCACAATGCGCTCCCCTCCAATTTGTTGGCGTTATTGGCCGTTGAAATAACCCGTGCAGGACACGACCCAAAGACAAGGCTTATCCTCCTACGGAGCGAGGGTGAAGGTACATTCTGTGCAGGGGCTAATTTTGACGAATTGCTGGCTATTAATAACGAAGACTCCGGGAAACGTTTTTTTTGGGGGTTTGCCGACGTCATCAATGCTATGCGAAAAGCACCGCGGCTTATCTTGGGCCGCGTGTCAGGCAAAGCCGTAGGTGGTGGCGTGGGGCTGATAGCATCCTGCGATTATGTATTTGCGACGGAAAAAGCCGCCGTTAGGCTGAGCGAGGTCAGTATTAATATCGGCCCATTTGTCATTGCCCCAGCAGTGGAACGCAAGATTGGTATCTCAGCACTAACGGAGTTGACATTAAACCCCGGTTCGTTTTTCGATGTCCAATGGGCAAAAAGGCATGATTTGTTCCATACTGTAAAAACCGATCCGCAGGCAATGGATCAGGCTATACAAGAGTTTTGTGAACGCATTATCACGAAAAATCCGGAAGCATTGTCCGAATTGAAGCGTAACCTGTGGCACGGAACGAAACATTGGGACGAGCTACTTTACAAGCAAGCGGCCATTAGTGGAAAGTTAGCCTGTAGTCCCGAGACCAAAGCACTGCTCAACCGAATCAAAAGCAAACCGAAGCATTAGGTATTCCGTCATAAATTGAATACAAGCACAACCTGCTTACGTAACAGTCCTGCACGAACGGTATTTATGGCTAGATTTTGACGTGAAACACGATATTGGAACTCATGTCCCCGATTCCAATAAAAATTCTCTATCTTTGACGAATAAGCACGGGGTGCTACGACAAGTCGTGGCTGAGATCATACCCGAATACCTGATCCGGATAATACCGGCGTAGGGACTGCAATCCATATCATAATGAGCGCTGACTAAGTGCGCTCCATCAATATGCAGCCATTTCGCCAATCTCCGGAGAAATGGTTTTTTGGTTAGGTCCCTCCCCTATTTTTAGGAAATCGATAAAAATAAGCAGATGTTACCAGAACAAAAACAATTTGGGCAGTTGTCCCATAACTTGGAGAATTGGCAGGGGCGTGAGGAATGGTTTTTTAATCGGGAGCACACCGACACCTACGAACAGTGGTATGAAGGACGTTACAAACGTGCCGAAGTATATCAGAAGAAAATTATAGGTGGACTGGTTGGTAAAGACGATCGGGTCAAGACCTTATTGGAATTTGGATGTGGTACGACAAGGTTTACCCGATGGTGGAAAGAAATCGGTATTCAAGCATCAGGCGGCGACATATCGCCGCTAATGTTGGGTCAGGGTGTCCAGCTATTCGACGGGGATTTAGTACTGGCAGATTCACATTTCATGCCGTTTAAGGATCACACATTTGATGCCTTGGCATTCATTACAACCTTCGAGTACTACAAAAACCCCATTCAAGTAATCCAAGAGGCAGCCCGTGTTGGTCGGCATGGAATTGTATTCGGTATGATGAACCGCACTTCACCAAAA
>CAZXSL010000268.1:0-1725 GCA_964643235.1 uncultured Sphingobacteriaceae bacterium
CAAAGAGTCTATCTCTGGCTGCTCGGGTGGTTCATTCTCTTCGATTTCATCAATATCGGGCGTATCACGTTCTAATGGATCTACGTCGGGTTGTTCGGGCGGCAAATTTTCTACACCCTCCCGGTCTGGAGATTTGCCCATGGATTCTTCCGTTTTTTGAGAGGAATAAGGTGCGCCCTTATCCCCGTCCGGTAT
Source organism: uncultured Sphingobacteriaceae bacterium (assembly GCA_964643235.1). Lineage (GTDB taxonomy): Bacteria > Bacteroidota > Bacteroidia > Sphingobacteriales > Sphingobacteriaceae > CAYRGQ01. The sequence goes on from CAZXSL010000268.1 coordinate 196, forward strand.
GCGCAACTCATCGCTACCAGGAGACCTGGTCGCATGGCAGCTTCTATTACTTGTTTTTTCATGCTTTCTAATAGTATTTGTCTGCAGTATGAACGCTTGATGGGCGCTTTCGTTGCCGGATTAAATACGGGAAAGACAACACAAAATACGGGAGATCGGGCGTACCCTGAGAATACGATGCCTTGCCGGCAACATGCTTTGCTTAGGTCAATTTTGCCTATGAAGGAAAAATTTAAGAACGAAGTCGTACTGTCCTCCAAGCTCGCCCTGGAGTTCCTTGCCGTTATAGAGAATTGTTACCGCTCAGACAGAGCTACAACCCTAATAGGCTAAGTGGGGCGACCCTACCACAACGCAGGGTCGCCTTTGCCACATAATAACATCTATTATTTAAAATCTGAAGGAACAGGCTTCTCTAAAAGATTTTGAAAGTAGAAGCGTACGCGTTCTTTGAAATCGTAGTTCACCTTCGAACGGTTCCAGCCGTGACGGCTTCCCGGATAAATCATCAATTCGAAGGCTGCATCACGATCCGTCAATGCATCCACGAGCTGCATGGTGTTTTGCATATGCACATTATCATCCATATCGCCATGCAACAATCGTAACCCACCTTTATACTTATCGACATAGGTCAATACCGAACCATTTCTGTAACCCTCTGGGTTATCTTGCGGCGTATCCATCCAGCGTTCGGTATAGTGTGTATCATACAGATCCCAACTGGTCACCGGAGCACCGGCAATACCGTAATCGAAATAATCAGCACCCTTGGTCAACGCCAAGCATGTGATATAGCCGCCATAACTGTGACCTGTAATCAGCAATTTATCCTTTGCGACCCAAGGTTTGGCTTTGAGCCATTTTGCTACCGTGATATAATCGATCATTTCCCAGTGTCCGAGATTGCGGTGCATCCACGCCACTCCTTGCTTGCCGTAGTGGCCTGAGGCACGGTGATCTGCTTCTATCTGGATAATACCTTGTGTGGCCCAATATTGTGCCGGAGAACCGTAGGATCCCTGTCCTCCAAAACGCCAGGCATTACGCACACTTCCCGCATCAGGTCCGCCATAAATACTCATCACCACCGGATAAACCTTGTTTTCATCAAAGTCGACCGGATAAGTAATGATAATTGGCAGGTCAAACTTACCATCGTCGGATTTAATGGTGAAATATTCACGCTTTCCGAAGTTGTATGTATCGAAGTCCGGTGACTTGCTGTCCGCCAATTCACGGATAAGCTTTCCTTTATTGTCGATTAGCGCTACCTTGTTCGGTGTCGAGACATTTGAATAATTGGTGATAAAATACTTTCCATCCGGAGACACCGTGACATCGTGGTTATATTCACCAAAAGTTAGACGCTGAAAGTTTTTGCCCGAGAAACTGACCTTGTGAAGGTCCATACGTGCCGAATTTTCTTTTCGAGCGGTGAAGTAAAGTGTTTTGGACTTTTCGTCAATACGTTGGATTTTGCTGACTTGCCAATCGCCCGATGTGATGGCATTCACCAGTGTACCATCC
>CAZXSL010000269.1:0-1652 GCA_964643235.1 uncultured Sphingobacteriaceae bacterium
TTTGATTAGTTATTGAAGTCGGAAAAGCCGAAGCAACGCCTACGCTCGCCGCCAACGTTGTCATTGTCCCAATGAACTTTCTTCTATTTGTTTTCATGGTGATTTGAATTACAGTGTCCGTCTGGTTATTAACGATTAAAAATTAAAAAGTGCTGCATGCTATAGCGCATGCAGCACTTTGTTTCCTTTTCCGCCTACCGGGCCATTAATCTGCCGACTGCGGATATTCGGGATTTGGCTGGAGATTGGGGTTAATCCTAATCTCGTTAATTGGTACTGGCATAAAGTACATTTTGGTTGGGAAGGCCCTATTCTGCATTTCGAATGGGGTGTATTCGTACACCAAAGTTGTCCGGTCTGGCTGCAATGTACCATAGATTTGAATTCCCCGTGCTGCCTGGTCGAAATCCACTTCAGCCGTCATCCACCGGCGTGCATCGAAGAACCGGTGACCTTCGAAGGCTAGCTCGATCCGGCGCTCGTAGCGGCATAGCTGACGAAGCGCGTCGCCGCTGGCGTTGTCGACGTCAGCCGTTGGCATGCCAGCGCGCTCGCGTACCATCTTGATATAAGGTCTGGCTTCGGCATCTTGGCCTAATTCGATACAAGCTTCTGCAAAATTCAACAGGATTTCCGCATAGCGGAAGAAGATGAAGTCCTGATCGCCCCGGAAGAACTGTGCGTTCAAGCTAGGATCCATAAATTTGCGCAGATAATAGCCACTGTACGATCCGTTCCAGTTCTCGATAGGCCCATTCCGAGTATCCAAGCCCCAGCGAGTTTGCACAGTGCTGCCATCCCAATATTCAAATTGGGCGGTTTGGATCACGCCCTCGGGGTCAAGGCCGATTCCATTCGCTCCGCGCTGCTTCCAAGGAGCTCCATTATATAAAATGGATCCATAGAAACGCGGATCGCGGTTCTCGAACGGTGCGGCCGCATGGGCAGGATTGCTCCAGCTAAATGCACTTCCATCAGCCATTTGGTAGGCATCGACCATGTTTTGTATGGGTACGTTGCCACCCCAGTTGTTGTAGCCGTTGGGACCGTTGTACAGGTCGTGCGATGTACCGAGCAACTCGCGGTCGAACAACTTGCTAAATATCGTTTCGCTATGCCCTTTTTCAAGAAATATGTTCGCATAGTTTTCAGCTGCACTGTCCCCAGGCTGGTAGAGTTCGTAACGATTACTTTGGATAACTTCCAAAGCGGCGTTTTTCGCTGCCGTCCAACGTGCAGCTCGGTCTCCGCCAGTATAGCCCACCAAAGCATTGGTCTTGCCCGGGCGGTTATACAAATCGCTAGCGGCATAAAGTAACACACGCGATTTCAGCGCACGTGCTGCGGATTTATTTGCCAATCCTCTTTCGGTATCCTCACGGAGCAGCGAAATGGCCTGATCGAGATCCTGCACGATTGCATTAACAGTTTCTTCAAACGTATTACGAGACACGCTAAGTATCTCTTCCTCGTCATTCAACCCATAAGTGCGCATGATGACCGGTACACCTCCGTACATCCGAAGCAATGAAAAATGATTATAAGCACGTTGAAAATGAACCTCACCCGTTAACTGGTTCTTATCGGTTTCGTTGGCGAATGGTATGGTTTCCACATTTTCAAAATACATATTCGTATTGCGGATGACGGTG
>CAZXSL010000270.1:0-1614 GCA_964643235.1 uncultured Sphingobacteriaceae bacterium
CCGCCATACCCCCGCCAGCCCCAGAGCCAACGATGATAACATCGTATTTGTCTTTTTTTCCGTTCGTAAAAAATGCCATTTTTGGTATCTATTGGTTTAACTTAGTAAAGTTGGTAATTATTGAAATTCGAAATTGTACAATTTAGGCTACAAAATTTTACTCCAATTTACCTTGTTATTATACGATCTTTGCATAACCAGGCTTCAAACCCCGGATTCCGACGTATTCCTAGGATTTGACATCATAAAGGTTTCCGAATACAAGGATACGCTAAGCCGGCGACGCATCGGCATACACGGAATATTTTCACTATATTTGTTACAATCACAACTCAAACTTGTATCATGGAAATAGCTTCTCTTCTATCCGATATCGAATATGGCGACACCAAACCTGCAATCAAGGTGTTATTTAACAATGCTGCTGTCAAGGAAATCCGCATAGTTTTTAAAAAAGGACAAGAAATGATGGAACATAAGACCTCCTATCCTATCGTCGTGGAAATCGTGGATGGACGTATTGATTTTGGGGTGTCGGGTACGCTGCATCGATTAGACAAAGGGATGCTGATTGCTTTGGACGCGGATGTGCCTCACAATTTGGTCGCTCTTTCGGATAGTATCGTCAGGCTCTCACTTAACAAAGCCGATACCGTAGAACGTGTCCAACAGGTCTAGATATAAAAAAAGCCGCTCCACAATTGCGGAACGGCTTTCCATTCAAAAAAATAACAGGTATTAAGCCAATGTTTGTTTAACCACATCAGCCATCGGTGTCGTGGGCCGTCCAATAAGGCCTGACAAAACCTTAGCATTGTCAAACAGGTCGCCCTTCGACACACCGATATCCCAACCGGCAATTACCTGTGCGAAGCCTTCAGGCACATCCAACGACTTGAGCACATCCACATATTCTGCTTCGCTGAGGTTTTTGTATGGTATGTCCTTACCGGTTTGCTTGGAAACTTCCGCTGCCAAGTCTGCCAAGGTATAGGATTCGTCTCCCGCCAATTCATATACTTTGCCGCTATGTCCTTCACTGGTAAGTACGACCGCAGCAGCCTCAGCATAGTCTTCGCGTGATGCAGAAGATATCTTGCCATCGCCCGCGCTACCCACAATAGCACCAGCAGCTATTGACCCGGGTATCGATCCGGTGTAGTTTTCTGTATACCAACCGTTGCGGAGAATCGTATGAGGGATACCGGACGCTCTCAGTAAGCTTTCGGTTTCCACGTGTTCGGGAGCCAACGACAACGAACTGGAGTCAGCACGTAGTAAGCTGGTATATACAATCCATTTCACACCTGCCTCTTTAGCCGCATTAATCACGTTTTCGTGCTGAACCTTGCGCTGGCCTACCTCACTACTGGAAATCAATAACAAGGTATCGATACTTGACAGGGAACCGGCTAGTGTATCGACTTGCGTATAATCAAAAGCCCTTGCCTCCACACCTAAATCCGCTGCTTTTTCTGGCGACCGAACCAAAGCGACCAAATCGTCACTAGCCACTCGTTCTTTTAATTTTCCAACCACCAGACGACCTAGTTGCCCGGTAGCTCCTGTTATTCCTATTTTCATATCTATTGTAATAATTTGTGTTACATTTCA